>NZ_JBJGXV010000059.1:0-1232 GCF_045447295.1 Pseudomonas sp. O39 | reverse complement strand
GTGGTGTCAAACTGGCTAGTGTTGAGGTCGATGTGACCAAAGCCAGTAAAGGAACACCTGAATACAAAATACTGAATGAGCCCCCACCAAATAGCCAAGTCAAGCTGAGCAACGGCACTGAATTTAAGACCAATTCAAGCGGTTACGTTGATGAAATTACCTACAGTCCGTCGTTGAATAAAGGCGTCCGTGATGCACGCCAAACGGCAGTTGGCAAAGAGGGATTGCCAACGGATGTGGGGGGGCACATCCAGGGTTGTCAGCTTGGTGGTACCTGTGACAGATTCAACCTTTTTCCGCAGGATGGTAATTTCAATAACTCTGCCTATAAGCGGTGGGAAACAGAAATTAAGAAGGGGTTGAACAACGGTGATCAGGTCGGCGCCGTGACAGTGCGCTTTTCTAGAGCGGATCCTGTGTCGGCAAGACCAGATTCATTAGTTATTGACTACTCAATCAATGGAACAAAAATGCGTAAGTCATTCAGGAATGAGGCCGGGCAATGAGCATTGAGCAACAAGTACAGGTCTTGAATGCGATCACGCAGATCATGCATGACTCTGCGAATGGTCCGTACGAAGAAATGCGTTGTGAGTTTGAGTATGAAGTTTATGACGGAGGGTGGTCTGTAGGTTCTAAATACTCATTCGTTCGCGATGGCTTGTTCTTCAGCGAGCTTTTGGATGACCCTGAAGATAGAGCTTCTAGTCACGTCCATAAGTTGCACGAGCTGATGAGGTCGCACACGGGTGGTGAT
Source organism: Pseudomonas sp. O39 (assembly GCF_045447295.1). Taxonomy (NCBI): domain Bacteria; kingdom Pseudomonadati; phylum Pseudomonadota; class Gammaproteobacteria; order Pseudomonadales; family Pseudomonadaceae; genus Pseudomonas; species Pseudomonas sp. O39. The sequence goes on along the minus strand of NZ_JBJGXV010000059.1, from coordinate 475 downwards.
TGGAGAAAATTTGTACTGGTTATCGACCCTAGTGGAAAGGCTAATACAAAATTCATTTATTAAGTTGGTGCAAAAGCACCTGCCCAGATCGACAGTCCGCCCGTAGGAAATAGGGGTCAGACCACGGTTTTGTTTTTTAGAGTTCAGCAGAGTTGCTCTTTAAAAACATGATTTATTTTTTGTAATTATTCCACTCTGTTGGCCTGTTGAAGGGCGGCTAAGCTGTAAGCTCTTATCCAGTTAGGGGCTTATATGGCTCGCCGTCCTAGGGTTTTACTGCCGGATATCCCGTTGCATAATATTCAGCGGGGAAACAATCGGTCTGCGTGTTTTTATTCAGATGAAGACTATATTTTTTACATTGATACATTAGCCGTGCTTGCTGAATTGTATGGCTGTAAAGTTCACGCATTGTGCTTGATGAAAAATCATGTTCATTTGTTGTTGACTCCCAGCTGCTGCGCAGGGGCTGGCT
>NZ_JBJGXV010000058.1:0-1254 GCF_045447295.1 Pseudomonas sp. O39 | reverse complement strand
CGCATTTAATAGAGCGAAAATGATCATGAATCACGTTTATATGCGACATAAAAACGATAGACGCTTGGTTCTGTTATGCGATAAAAATTACAATCCCATTTCAGAGGAATATATTGGTAAAAACGAACCAAGAAGCAAGGCTTTTTATGTTGGGTTTTGCGACGGGTTTATCGGGGTTTATTCCTCAGTTGAAGGGCCGGTTTTATTTATAAATGATTGCAAGTATTTATTTGCTGATCCCTCATGGAATATTCGGGTTCAAAGAAATTTAGGTGTAAATGAAGTTAGTTTCGTCGGTTTAGGTCAAAGCAGCCTTGTATTCGAATATTCAGCTGTGGAACTTGATCCAGTAGATCCATGGTCAGAGGAGAAATTCGATGATTTCTTCATCTGGCTAACAAATAAGAGGCACGATCAAGAATTTATCGAAATGTGGACAGAGAACGATTAGAGAATAGGGGTCAGACCACGGTTTTTGCTTTTTATAGTTCGGCGGAGTTGCTCTTTAAAAATATGATTTATTTTTTGTAATTATTCTATTTTGTTAGCCTGGTGATTTGAAGGAAAAAATCGGGTTCAAGCTACGGCTTTTTAATTTAAGAGGGAATAGGGAGCAGGCCATATTTTTTAAATCAAGTATTAATAGTGGTCTGACCCCTATCTTATGCTATTTTATGCCTATTTTATCGTGGTACCTCAGTTACGCTCATGAACTCTAAATATCCTAAAGCTCAAATTGCTGTGGATGGGGATCGTATTATCACGGTTGTTAATCCGGTAAAGAAAAAATGACGATAGATAATTTGATTGAGCATCTTGATAGATTTGTGAGTGGTTCTAATATTTCGGTTCAATGGGCAAAAGATACGGAAACCCTTCTGGATGAAATTGAAGAAAATGAAGGTTTTGGTAAGTTTGAAAATCTCTTTGATGAGCTGCAGGAAAAGCTCTCGCTTTATCGGCCTGGAGGCGGCGAGCATCTTATAGATGAGTTCGAAATGAAACTGTTTTGTGTAAGGGTTGTTTCAGCACTTTTAGAAGCGAGGTAGGCAATAGGGTCAGTCCGATATTGTCCTGCTGTAAAATGGTGCAAAAGGGCCGGGTTCTGCTGGTACGGGCACGACCGCGGGTAGTGATGTTGCAAGTACAACGCCTAAAGCTGGTGTTTTTTGGAATAAAACAACAGTTCTAGATAGGACTGTCTATCAAGGCAATAGGGGTCAGACCACGGTTTTTGCTTTTTATAGTTCGGCG
>NZ_JBJGXV010000057.1:0-1868 GCF_045447295.1 Pseudomonas sp. O39 | reverse complement strand
ACCAGCTGATATGACTACAAAAAAAATGAAAAAAAGCCGTCCTTGGTCTACGGTGATAGTTGCGAACACACACCACGAGAACAAGGACAGCCCGCGTGAATCGTAGACGCCAAATCGTCAGGCATCAACAGCAGCGCATTCAGCAGCACACCAAAAACAGCAATGCCCATGCGTTCTTTAAGCTGCTAGCCGATCCGGAACTGCTACAGCGTGTCGAGTCAGTGACGCCCAAGCATCGCCAACGGTTGTTCCCTCCGACTGAAACACTGTCGATGTTTCTGGCCCAAGCCATGAATGCCGACCGTTCTTGTCAGAAGGCCGTGAATGATTTTTCGATCAAACGTTGCTGCGATGGGCTAAGCCCTGGCAGCGTGTACACCGGCGCTTATTGCAAAGCACGGGCGCGGTTACCGGTAGAGATGGTTTCAACGTTGTTGCGCTCCACGGGATCATCGATGAGTAACAACGCGTCACCCTCCTGGCGCTGGATGGGGCGCCCGGTGCGGCTCGTAGATGGCACCACGGTGACGCTGCCAGACACTGCGGCCAACCAAGCTGCCTATCCGCAATCGCGAGGTCAGAAAGCAGGGCTGGGTTTCCCCATCTGCCGTTTGGTAGGAATCATTTGCCTGGCCAGCGGCGCTGTTTTAGATGCCTCGCTGGGACGTTTTCGAGGCAAAGGTGGCGATGAACAGACGCTACTCAGGACGATGCTTGACACTCTGAATCAAGGCGACATTGTGTTGGGCGATGCCTACTACGCAACGTACTTTTTGCTGTGTGAACTGCAGCGTCGCGGGATCGACGGCGTGTTCGAACAATATGGCGCTAGGCGGCGCAGTACCGACTTTCGGCTCGCGCAATCGCTGGGGCCGGAAGATCATTTGGTTGAGCTGACAAAACCTAAGAATCGACCTTCTTGGATGAGCCAAACTTATTACGACGATGCGCCTGAAACACTGACAGTGCGTGAACTGAAAACCGGTGGAAAAATACTGGTGACCACCTTGAACTGCCCACAGCAAGCGCCCAAGGCTGGGCTGAAATCTCTGTACAAGGACCGTTGGCATGTTGAGTTGGATCTGCGCAAGCTCAAGACAACACTGGGGCTTGAAACGCTGAGTTGCAAGACGCCTGGTATGGCCGTCAAAGAGTTATGGGTGTATCTGTTGGCGCACAATCTGATTCGGATGATCATGGCCCAATCGGCGCTATTGGCGGATTGTCTACCGAGAGAGCTGAGCTTCAAACATAGCCTTCAGCTATGCCTTGCGTTGAGGCATTACGGAGCGGGAGAACGAGACGACGAGGTGTTGAACTTGCTCAAGTTGATTGCCCGAAAACGTATTGGAAATCGACCCGGTAGAATCGAGCCCCGCGCTGTAAAACGAAGGCCCAAGCCATACCCCATGCTGATGCAGGCGCGAGGGGCGGCAAGGGCCGAGGTACGCAAGAATGGGCATCCGAAGAAGGTTAAGTAAGTGCCATTCGGGGCAGAATTATTATTTAGAAATCCGAGTACAACGTTACGGATTCAAACAGTGCTACGCAACAAGAGTTACGAAGCTACTGGCGACAGCGTGTAGGTCAGCTATATCTAAATTGTTATGCATAAGGAGTTCATCATGAAAGAGATGATAATGCTGTGGCTTAAGCTATTTCCCTATAACCCACGCAAATTCCGGAACTTCGCCAAAATAGATGAAAGTGGCGTCTGCTCAAAGTTTATCCGATGCAAAGAATCTCCCGGAGATTCATGGGTAGAAGTGAATGAATTCTGCTTGAGTTGGCTTGGCAATCCGTTGCCAGACTATGCCAGAAAAACTAGCCTCGCCGGGACGGAGCCACAACAAAAAAGGCACTCCTAA
>NZ_JBJGXV010000056.1:0-2339 GCF_045447295.1 Pseudomonas sp. O39 | reverse complement strand
GAGGCCCAGAGATTCCTGGATAGGCTCCAAGGCAACGAAATCGCTAGTACCAGGTTTGAAACAAAGCTTGCCACTGAGTTTGCGTTGTCGATGATTCCTGCGGGCCGAGCGGGTGCGGTGGGCAAAGTAGGGGAGATTGCTAAAGGGGCTGAAGTCGCTGCTGAGGTGGGTGCGGGTACAAAAGCGGCAGGTGAAGTCGTGCCTCCCGCGCCTGTGGTTACTTCTGGTACGACTAGGACAGGTGTTGTTCGTACAAATGCCGCAGACTGGAGAGTACTACGTGATAACTGGGATGACCTTGGATATGGCCAAATCTTAAGTACTGAAAATCGGGCCGCGATTGCTAAAGGGAAGACTCCGAAGGTCGATGATGCATGGGTTAAAGTTTTTCCTGAAGATGCAGGGCTAAAGGGTGAGAGAATACCTATGCATCATGTTCAGGGTTCGCCACTTACTGTGCCCCTGCCTGATACACGGCATTTGGACGCGCATATGCCAGGAGGATTTAGATATAATCCGGGCGGTCCAGGGTCAGCTCTCCCGGCATACCCTCCGAAAAAAGGAGCTGATTAATGCATTCCATACCGCTAGAGCTTGCGAAGCAAAAGTTAATTTTTTACGTGGCTCAGGATTTGGACCAGTCTATTAGATCTAATGTGCAGCAGCTTGTGAATGAGGTTGCTGCGTCAAGAATATGGAGCGTTACTCCGCCAAGCTTTATTGACGAGATAGACGAGAGTGGTACGGAAGTAGTAGGTGGGATTTTGGAAATTTATTCGGCTTTGCCGCCAAACCTACTTCCTATTGAGATGGACTCAAAAAACCTAGATGACGTAGAGGCGCTGGTAGGTGCCGTAAAAAAACTATCTGAAAATGAAAGTCTTTCCTTTGAGTTTCAGTTAGATACTACTTATGTTGGCGCTATTGAGGACGGTGTTATTGATCGAGTCCTGCTGGACGGTTTGCTAGTACCGTGGCGAAATCACCTCAAAGGGAAAATTTGAGTTGGTGCAAAAGGCGGTTCTCCAGAAACTGCCACCTATTTCAGGGTTGAGGGCGGCGGATCTGGCACTAAGACCAGTCAGAACCGTATTACTGCCAATGAGGATGGAACCATCAGCATCAACCCAGGTTGCGCAGGGCAAATTTGTGTAAGTGTTGGCAATGCTGATCACGCTACGTACTACTTGACGAACAAGCGACCTGATGGCTCTGTAGTGGTTTTTGACGTTGATGCTGGCCTTCATAAGGAAATTATGGACAGGGTAGTCCCTCAGCGGCCTGTCGCTGGTATGACGAAGGATCCTGATGCACCTAAGAGGGTAGACAAAGACCAGCCCGGTTACTCCCTCGAGCTACCCAAGATTTGGGAGTCGCTACTCGAAAAGAACTCGAGTAACGCCCGTGTTTATACACAGGATGAATTTTTCAAGGAGTTCAAGCAATGAAGGTGAACCAGACAGTTTTTGATGATCTTTGGAATGGAGAGAGAAGTGTCTGCTTTTTTGTACACTCTGGAAGATGTTATTGGGTGATAGATGAGAAGTATAATTTCTCTCTTGACGCAGAAAAAGACTATCGCGCCTATCTTGAAGATGGCGATATAACCCAGGAGCAATACGAGCAATCTTGCAAAAGTTTCAGGGGCGGTATTCTGAAAATGACTTCGGAAAATTTTCCGCAGTATCTAGATGACTCAAGTGAAAAAATTCTTACTTCAAGCGATTTGAAAAATTTCATAGAAGCGGATTATGAAGTTTTTGAAAAGACTGAACATTATTTTTTAACCGGCGAGGGTTTGTCCCCGGCCCTATTTAAAAAGGCCAATATCATTCATTCCAGGTTTCCCAAGTTCTACATAAATTTTGACAGAAAAATTTTTATGCATATGGATGACGTGCGTGTTCATGAAAGTCTAGCTTATTCGGACTGGACTGCTGAATGCTTTGATTTTAGCTTTTTGATCCCTGCTCGCGAGCGGTACTGGATAGTGGCGGGCAATGACTATTGGAAACTTCGGTTTATATAAGGAAATAGGGGTCAGACCACGTTTTTCGTTTTTTAGAGTTCAGCAGAGTTGCTCTTTAAAAACATGATTTATTTTTTGTAATTATTCCAATCTGTTGGCTTGTTGAAGGGCGGCTAAGCTGTAAGCTCTTATCCAGTTAGGGGTTTATATGGCTCGCCATCCTAGGGTTTTACTGCCGGATATCCCGTTGTATATTATTCAGCGGGGAAACAATTGGTCTGCATGTTTTTATTCAGATGAAGACTATATTTTTTACATGAAAAATAAGGGTCAGACCACGGTTTAGGGTTTTGTTTTTTAGAGTTCAGCA
>NZ_JBJGXV010000055.1:0-2399 GCF_045447295.1 Pseudomonas sp. O39 | reverse complement strand
GTATATTATGTTAAATGATGTGTTATGATGGAACTACTTCACTGTTAGTGTTCATTTTCACCATTCTGTGGTTGCTCGATCACCCAATGCACATTACCCGACGTCAACAGCAGTTCTATGAGCTCCGGACGTTTGCCCTGAACCCAATGCTCAGCGCCTTCGGCTAGCATGCCGCCCGCGACGCTCTAGGCCAAACTGCCAAAGCGCATCAACCGCGATAAGCAGCTACCAAGCACGGGCAACGCGCCGGGCACGCGAGGCTTCATAAATGAAGCACCTCAACAAGCGCGGCAAGCAGCAAGCAGACGCTTGCCACGAAGGTAAGCCGTAATCGCATTGGCTGGTACCAAGCGGGCAAGCTCATAACCCGCAATACCTGCTTGTCCTGCCAGAGGTGGACAACTAAGCCGATGACCAATAGCAAGCAACCCAATGGCATTGGCAATAACGTGGCAATCCAAGCAATAAGCGCCGGAATGACACTCCAGATAAACCGGTCTCTGCCCTCCTCGGCGCTCATGTCTCGCACGGTCATGGCGAAGCCCCAGTGTAAGGCGCCGACGAAGCTCAGGATGACTGCGCCATAGTTAACAAGCGCAATCGCAAACAACGGCCGATAGTCGAGTGAGAACGGGATCAGCAGCGCCAGAAAAATAAACGGCAACAGACCGCCATAACCCAGCAGGCTGACGTGCTTTGGCGGAGACGTTGAAGGCAACACGTTCATTTGTATTCCTTGCAGTGAGCGACACTCAAGACTGTAGGCCCAAAAGCCCCGCTTGGGCGAGATATTGTACGGATCCGGTTTAGGTTGAACCTCTGTTGCCTAGGTGGACTCCCAGATCTAAATCCAGGAGAACCTTATGAGCCAAACAGCTTTGGTCGTCGGCGCCAGCGGCATCGTCGGCAGCGCCATTACTCAATTACTCATCGACAACAATTGGCAGGTCGCCGCGCTATCGAGGCATCCGTCACAATTGCAAGGCGTGATCCCCGTCGCGGCAGACCTTCAGGATCCTGCTTCGCTGGAACATGCGCTGGCGGATTTGAAACCCACTCATGTGTTCATCACCACATGGTCACGGCAAGCCACGGAGGCCGAAAACATTCGCGTTAATGCCGCCATGGTACGCAACGTGCTTGCCGCCATTCGGCCAGCCAAGAGCGTTGAGCACGTAGCACTGGTTACTGGCCTGAAACACTACCTCGGCCCTTTCGAAGCCTATGGTAAAGGCAGCCTTCCGCAAACACCGTTCCGCGAAGAGCAGGGTCGTCTGAATGTAGAGAATTTCTATTACGCCCAAGAGGACGAAATTTTCGCCGCTGCTGAAAAGGACGGCTTCACATGGAGCGTTCATCGCCCGCATACCGTCACCGGGGTTGCCGTAGGCAACGCAATGAATATGGCAACCACCCTCGCCGTCTACGCCTCGATTTGCAAACAAACCAATCGCGCTTTTGTATTTCCGGGATCAAGAGTGCAGTGGGACAGCCTCACCGATATGACGGATGCACGGCAATTGGCGAAACAACAACTGTGGGCGGCCACCACGCCGGCTGCGGCCAACCAGGCATTCAATGTCACTAATGGTGATGTGTTTCGCTGGAAATGGATGTGGAGCCGAATTGCCGAATACTTCGACTTGCCTGCTGCCGATTATCCCGCCTCACTCTCACCTCTTGAGAAGCAAATGGCTGACGACCAAGCCATGTGGACGCAGATAGTCGCGGAGTACGGCTTGAAACAAGCCGATATTGGTCGCCTGATATCCCCATGGCATACCGATGCAGACCTTGGTCGACCAATCGAAGTCGTCACTGATATGTCGAAAAGCCGTGCAATGGGCTTCACCGCCTACCAAGCGAGCGATCAAGCATTCTTCGATGTGTTCGACAAACTACGCGAGATGAGCTTGATACCCTAGTTCGTGCCACAACGGATAAAGCACTGTGAATAGGTAGAGGCCGAACGGTGCGGGCCCCTTTTAGGGGCCCGCAGTCTTGAACCGAGCAAATTGCTCCATTTTTATACCAATGCTCACTGGAGCAATGGCGTGCGGAAGCCCGGATGCCTAAAAGAACATTAAATCTCTACCCCTTAGGCGGCAGTCCAGCAATGCCAGTCGATCATGATCTGGCGCGTCTACTGAGTAATCTGAGGGAACATTGCCTTACGCGCGTCAGCATCCATCTCGGTCTTGTAACTGTGCTGGGTCTTCAGCTCTTCGGTTCGCTGTGCTGCCGGTCGAGCATTGATGTCATCAAGGAGCCGTTTCACGTTTGGAAGTTTTACCCAAGCGTCATTACCTAGGATGAAAGGTACCGCGCGCGCCCACCCCCATACGGCCATGTCCACCAGCGTGTACTCACTTCCGAGCATGTAAGGCTGTTTGGCCAGG
>NZ_JBJGXV010000054.1:0-2613 GCF_045447295.1 Pseudomonas sp. O39 | reverse complement strand
ATGGGTTTGTTTCTGCATGCTGAAACTAAGGCTGGCGGCCGCCATTGCTTTAGCCTGATGAGCCGCTTGGACGTCGACCAATTGTGGGTCGAGCATGCCGTAGACGTCAGCATCATCAAAGCGCATGCCAGCCGGTAGCGCGGCGTACAGGATGATGAACCGGTCAGTTGGAGCTGAAAACACACGCGCCGTGCGTGACTAACTTGAGGCACTCGATGAAAAGGCTCTGGCGGAAACGCTACCGAAGCGCCTGTCGCTGAAGGTTCCTAAAGCCCGCTGGACCGCCGCTCTTGGAGGCCCAGCGTTCTACGCTTACTCTAAGAATTATCTGATTGATACCGAGCACGGCGCCATTGTGGATGTGGAACCAACACCGGCTCATCGCACGGCTGGGGTTGAGAGCACCAAGACCATGATTGACCGTATCGAAGCGCAGTTCAATATCAAGCCGGAACGCCTGATTGGCGATACTGCTTACGGCACCGCACCGATGCTGGCCTGGATGGTGGAGGAAAAAACATCGAACCACACGTGCCGGTGTGGGACAAAACCGAGCGCAAGAACGACAGTTTTCGAGCAACTATTTCCACTGGGATGACGAGGCTGAGGAATACCGTTGCCCAGCCGGCAACGCGTTGCGCAGCGAATGGCTAGCCTTCAAGAATGAGCGTTCGCACGTAACCAAAACCAACACCATCATCTTCCGATCCCGGCAAACCGACTGCGCTACGTGTCCGATGAAAGCCAAGTGCTGCCCGAACAATGCATTCCGCAAGATCGCTCGCAGCGTCCATAAAGTCTCTCGTGATGTGGCTCGGCGCATTGCAGCAACGCCGGCATATCAGCGCTCTCGCCACGAACGTAAAAAGGTCGAAATGTTGTTTGCCCACCTCAAACGCATCCTGAAACTGGATCGCCTGCGGCTACGCGGCATGAGTGGGGCGCGGACGAATTCACGCTTGCCGCTGCGGTGCAGAACCTGCGACGGCCCGCGAAATTTTCATCTCAAGGGCCACCAGTCACGGGATAGGTGCGCCTGCACCAGGCAAAAAACCTCAAATTAACCCAATTGACAGAGCAGCAAAGGTCACCGAAGGGCCGAAAAACCACTCACTGTGTTGATTAGGTTCTCCTGTGGTGGTCGTGCCTGAGCTCAGGCCATTTACAAATCCGACTCTTTTCAACAGAATCGGCCAGAAGCAGCCAGTTGGATGCCCCTAGGAAATCACAGGAGATTCATTATGCCTGTCAGTGAGCGACGCTCATTCGAAAAGTTTGAAAAAGAAAAAAGCACTTGTTCGTGTGTTTTTTTCGGACGTATGCTCGATGACAAGCTACTTTTAATTCAAGTGCTTTAAAAATAAGAATTCATAAGCTTCAACCCTTTTGAGTTACGGTACATGAATCGTTATGGAGAAGGAAGCATGCAAGGTAACTCAGAGCTACCAGAGCAGATAGAAATACGGAAAGTTGGAGACTGTTTTGAAGTGCACTGGGACTATCAAAAAAACCAAAATACATTAGTGCAGCGAGCCCGATGCGAACGGCTTGACGGGTACATAGATGGTTTTATTGATGGCGCGTTAGTCGCCTTAGAAATTCCGGGTCCCAATATCCATCGGGTATGCAGCTCAAAAGGCTCTGTCGTTGGGGTTCAGATTATAACCGCCGTTAAATTGGCAAAAATTCTCGCAAACATTTTTTTTCCGCTAGAAACAGACGAACCGAAAAAATCCCAGGTGTCCGCCAAGCGGCGCTACTTAAAGGGCCGAGCCGTACATTTGGAAAGTATGGACGCTTTCAAAGCTGCAAGCGCTTAACTCCATCGCTACTAACAAAGCCGAGCGTCCCGCATTCAACAACTGTTTTCGCATCATCCGTAAGCGTCTGAGCTACAGCGCCTTACGACTCAAACCTTAATCCGTTTAACCTAAGGAAAATCGGGATTGCCCTTGACGTTGCTCGAAATGGCATCAACGTGACTCGCCTTCCAATGCGTGCGCTGAAACCAGGACTGCGGAACAGGGTGCACGATGGCCCGCAGCGCCCTGGCGTAATCTATCACCAGGCCGGGGGGCCAGGCCATGGTCAGCGCACGTCTGCGTACCTGCGCCGCAATCCAGAGTTCAGGCATGAACAGGGTCCGTAAACAGTCTCGCCATCGCTCGCTGCGAAACGCAAGCACGGCATCGAGGGACGCCTCAAGCGCATAAGCGACTGAGCTTGAACAGTTGCGGTAGGTCAGATTGTAGCGGTTATCAAGACTGTAGTTCATCCAGAAATGTTCAAGGGCAACGCTGTTGTAGTGATGGAACTCTATCTTTCGGTCCGATTCGCACCAATCCGCTGCCTCTTTCTCATAGTCAGGCAGGACAGTACTCGGCACATCATTGTCCTTGGTCGCTTTGAGTATGCGGAAAAACTCCGAGGGCGAGCGGTCGATATCCGCGGCTGGGTATTGACTGATATAGATCGAGGGTTGTAACTCCAAGGCTGCATGCCCGGTGGAAATAATACCCTGGGCGTCCACTGTGGCGATGTAACGGTTGACGATCGGTCGCGGCACCGGGGTATTTCCGCCGCTCCTTCCGGCGTCCAGATGTGAACGACTAG
>NZ_JBJGXV010000053.1:0-2673 GCF_045447295.1 Pseudomonas sp. O39 | reverse complement strand
AGGCTATGGCAGCACCCAAACTGCGGGGGGAGAGAGCTCCCTGACTGCGGGTTACGGCAGTACTCAGACGGCTCAGGAAGGCAGTGACCTGACTGCCGGCTACGGCAGCACGGCCACCACCGGACCTGGCAGTATGGTGACTGCCGGTTACGGCAGCTCGCAGACCGCCGGTCACGCAAGTGCGTTGATTGCAGGTTATGGCAGCACCCAGACTGCGGGTTACAAAAGCATTCTGACTTCGGGATATGGCAGCACTCAGACCGCCCAGGAAAGCAGTGATCTCATCGCCGGCTACGGCAGTACTGAAACCGGTGGTTACGACAGTTCGTTGATCGCCGGTTACGGCAGTACCCAGACCGCCGGTTACGGAAGCATTCTGACTGCCGGATACGGCAGCACGCAGACAGCACAAGAAGGCAGTTCACTCACCGCAGGTTATGGCAGTACGAGTACCGCCGGCGCTGACAGCTCGCTGATCGCAGGCTACGGCAGTACTCAGACCGCAGGACACGAAAGTACACTCACTGCGGGCTACGGCAGCACCCAAACCGCTCAGGAGGACAGTTCGCTGACTGCGGGATATGGTAGTACCTCAACTGCCGGATTCAACAGTTCATTAATCGCCGGCTACGGCAGTACGCAAACATCGGGATATGAGAGCACCCTGACTGCCGGCTACGGCAGTACCCAAACGGCCCAGGACAATAGCTCGCTCACCACGGGTTACGGCAGTACCTCGACTGCGGGTTATCAAAGTTCGTTGGTCGCGGGTTACGGCAGCACCCAGACCGCTGGCTATGATTCTACGTTGACAGCGGGTTACGGCAGTTGCCAGACGGCTCAGGAGCAAAGTTGGTTAACTGCCGGCTACGGAAGTACATCGACAGCCGGCTATGAAAGCAGGCTGATTGCCGGCTATGGCAGTACGCAAACCGCCGGCTACAAAAGCACCCTGACCGCAGGCTACGGCAGCACCCAGACCGCCCAGGAAGAAAGCTCGCTGACGACCGGTTATGGGAGCACTTCAACGGCGGGCTACAACAGTACGCTGATCGCCGGTTACGGCAGCACTCAAACTGCCGGCTACAACAGCAGCCTGACGACGGGTTATGGCAGTACCCAGACTGCGGGTTACGGCAGTGTCATGACCGCGGGTTATGGCAGTACGCTAACCGCTTTGGACAGCAGTACGCTAACCGCCGGCTATGGCAGCACGCAAACAGCCGGGTTTAGCAGTTCGTTGATGGCCGGCTACGGCAGTTCGCAGACCGCCGGTTTTGAGAGCACATTAACGGCGGGTTATGGCAGTACCCAGATGGCGGAGCGCGACAGCACGCTCACCGCGGGTTATGGCAGCACCGGGATTGCAGGGCAGGACAGCTCGCTGATTGCCGGTTATGGCAGCAGCTTGACCAGTGGCACGCGCAGCTGTTTGACCGCGGGTTATGGCAGCACACTCATCAGTGGACTGCACAGTGTACTGACGGCGGGCTACGGCAGCAGTCTTACCTCAGGCATGCGCAGCAGCCTGACGGCGGGATACGGCAGCAACCAGATTGCGAGCCATAAGAGTTCGCTGATTGCGGGCCATGAGAGCACTCAGATTGCAGGGCACAAAAGTATGTTGATCGCCGGCAAAGGCAGTTCGCAAACAGCGGGTTCTCGCAGCACGTTGATCGCCGGCGCTAACAGTGTCCAGATGGCGGGCGACCGCAGCAAGCTGACTGCCGGTGCAGACAGCACCCAGACAGCGGGCGATCGCAGCAAGCTCCTGGCCGGCAGCAACAGTTACCTGACGGCTGGCGACCGGAGCAAACTCACTGCCGGCGACGATTGTGTGCTGATGGCCGGGGATCGTAGCAAGCTGACGGCTGGCAAGAACTGCGTATTGACCGCAGGCGCTGACAGCCGGCTTATAGGGAGTCTCGGCTCGACACTTTCAGGCGGAGAGAACTCGACACTGGTTTTCCGCTGCTGGGACGGTAAGCGTTACACCAACGTGGTCGTCAAGACGGGCATCGACGGTGTAGAAGCTGATGTTCCCTATCAAATTGACGAGGACAGTAACGTTCTGATCAAGGCTGAGGACAACAGCCACAGTGAGGCGGACCCGTCTCAGCTTCAGCCATGAAATTTCTCTCTAAAACAGCCTGAGGCCGAGTGCTGAAAACTTACCCCCCAGGTGCTATCAATCATGCTGGTGAAGGGAAGCATGCCCGGGTTGACGCTGTGACAACACCCTGATGAAGGCCAATGCAAAACGCCCCGATTTGTTTGGGGCGTTTTGTTATCAATCGGCGACAGGCCGGTCGAGGCAGCGAACGCGGTGATCCTCGTAGTCTGCACTCTTCTTCAATGAATATGCAGTTATGCATTTATATGTTTGCGTTAATGCATATTCGCGCCTAGGGTTACCTCGAGCCAGATCGGAACGCGCCCTCGAATACGGGCATCCCGGAACGTCGATAGCTCAGCAACACCGCTGCACCTTTACACGCTGGACGCGTGTTTTCATTCATGGAGGATTGAAAAATGTTAACCCCTGAAACAACCCGATTCACCGGCGACACACAGCCCAACTGCCTGATCGGTCATCTGCTCGACCCGCAATTGGTCGAAGTCGAAGCGGCTTATCAGCCTAAGGCAATGGCTGCCGCCAGCCTGAATTTCAGC
>NZ_JBJGXV010000052.1:0-2721 GCF_045447295.1 Pseudomonas sp. O39 | reverse complement strand
AATACGGCACCGTCGTAGGTCAGCGTCAGCAGCGTTTGAGCATGTAGCGCCGTGGCCATGTCGATACTGGTGTAGTAATCGTCGGCACATTTGAAGCCGACGTACTTTGCGTCGGTATCTGCGCCAACGCGCTTGAGGAAATCACTGAAGCGCACGCCTCCCCATCGGCCAATGGCGCTCCAGCCCTCGACACAGATGTGCCGGGTGATCTGATCGGTCTGGGCCATGGCACGCAGTTCTTCAAGCCTCCAACTGTGCTTGTCGGCGACCATGCCGGTTACTTCCAATCGGTAGGTGTCTTCATCGACGACAGGCGCTTCGTCGATGCCGTAGAAGGCATTGAAGGGAAATGGCCGCGTAATCATCGACTCTGCGTAGGTAGGGGCCATGGCGTTCGGGTTGAACAGCCAGCCCTGCACCCTGTCATTGAAGCGCGACATGGAGGACAGTGCCGTTTCAACTTGATCGTTATCGGAAATGTTGCAGCCGGACAGCATCGCCACGCCGCCCAGGGTCAGGCTACGCAGCAGGAAGGCGCGCCGTGAGCGATCTTCGACCTGGAGCGAAATAATTTTCCGTGCATCCTTCAGAATGGACGACTCATCCAGCCCTGGGCGTTGCTCACGCTTCCTCATACGCGCACCTTATGGCCGACGATCATGGCCCATAACGTCTTTGGAACCAGTGCGACCATCACCAAATGCACTGCGATGAAAGCCACCAACAAAGACATCGCAATAAAGTGGACGTGCCGCGCGCTGTCATAGCCGCTCAGCAGTTCACGTAGTAGCGGAAACTGTACTGACTTCCACAATACCAGGCCGGAAATCACCAGGGCGGTGATGTCCAGCATCACGAACAGATACGCAACACGCTGCACGTGGTTGTAATGGCTTATATCGTCATGCGCCAACCGCCCATGGAGTGCAGACCACAGGTCATGAAAAAAGCCTTTGGGTGATACAGGAAAAAATCGTCGCGACAGCCGGCCACTAAAAAGATTGAACAGAACGTAGACAAGGCTGACTACAACCAGCATCCACATGGCTGCGAAATGCCATTGCAACGCGCCTCCCAGCCAGCCACCCAGGGTGATCGACTTGGGAAAATCAAAACCATAAAGGGGAGAGGCGTTGTAGATACGCCATCCGCTCGTGACCATCACCAACACCGCCAAAGCGTTCAGCCAATGTGCCAATCTCAACCAGGCTGGATGACTGCTTTTTGGGGCCACAGGAGCAGCACGGGTTGTTTCAGGTGCAGCTTGCATTGGAGGAGACTCCAAATAGGAATAACGTCATAACCATTTGATCGAGTGTAGACGCTAACTCAAAACACGACGCCCTTCGAGGTGGGCGAAGCGTTCCGTACGTCCAATATGCCTCTCAGGCAGGTAGCATCCATCCGAAAAGCTTGAATTGACCCCGACAAATTGACGCCTTAATAAAAAAGCTGAACACGTCGAAGAGTGGACTCAAAGCTCGAAGCAGCATTGATGGGTTTACGTAGAGTCAAAATCATTCTCGTAGCCAATGTCGCCAGCCAGCTAGGCTTGTAACGTCAGAGGGGCGTTATCGATGAGGGTACGTTTATGCCAACTGAAAAGACTGCTCTTGTACTTGCTGGTGGTGGGAGCCTTGGCGCGGTTCAGGTCGGCATGTTACAGGCGCTCGTTGAGGCTGAGGTTTCATTCGACCTGGTGGTTGGAGCTTCGGTCGGCGCCATCAACGGTGCCTACTTCGCAGCCAGACCGAATGCCAAAGGCGTGAGCGAACTCGCGGACTTCTGGCGCAGTCTGCGTAAGTCAGATGTGTTTCCGTTCTCGGCGTTCGATACCCTCAAGGGTATTGTTAATCGACGTGGGCACTTGCTGAGCGCATCCGCATTGCATCGTTTAGTGAGCAGATCACTGCCGGTCAAATTGATCGAAGACACCGAGTTACCGCTTTATATCGTCACCACCAATTTGCTCAGCGGTGCCGAAGAGCTTCTGTCCAGTGGCAGTGCTGAACAGGCTTTGCTCGCTAGCGCTGCGATTCCGCTTGTGTTTCCCAGCGTGCGAGTCGGAGAAAAGTTCCTAGTCGATGGCGGAGTCAGCAGTAATACGCCGATTGCCAGTGCGGTGGCATTGGGGGCAATACGAGTTCTGGTTCTTCCTACCGGATTCGGTTGTGCCTGCCCATGTCCGCCCAGTGGACTCGTTGCGCTAGCCTTGCACACGCTCAATTTGATGAGCATGCGTCAACTTGTGCGTGACATCGAGTTGTACCGCGCACGCGCAGCCATCCATGTCGTCCCGCCGTTGTGCCCACTGGACGCTTCAGTGTTCGACTTCAACCAGACAGACCAATTGCTGCAACGGGCTTATCAGTCAACACAAGCCTGGATAGAAGAGGGCGGATTGATTCGCGACGGGATACCCGATTCGTTACTCGCCCATACTCATCACTTTGGTGAAGAGTGATCTTCGCCTCTCAAAAGGCAGGTCTACCTATTGCATGCGGCGGTAGATGACCCTGGCGCTGAATGGTTGGCTCACGTGCGCCGCCTATTCTCTGGATGTGGAAGGGGGCGAGCCGATATCAAAAGTTGACCAGTTCTTGTTCTTTCATTCGAGAATTCTTCCGTGCGCATCTCTGGTCAGTGAAGCTCGGAGATGTGAAATTTGTTTTGTGGTGACCGATACAAAACCTGTGCTATGGTCAACAACAGTTCTCAAAC
>NZ_JBJGXV010000051.1:0-2749 GCF_045447295.1 Pseudomonas sp. O39 | reverse complement strand
CTATACCGCTACGTTGACCAATCCAGCGCAGACGCCAGTGACTGTCACTTTGAGCAATGGCTCGGTGATTACCATCAAGGCTGGCGAGTCGGTTGGCAGCGTGATCGTCGACACCCCGCCGAACGACGTCTACGTAAACGGCAGCACTGTCAGCACCACTATCACGAGCGCGACGGGCGGCAATTTCGAGAACCTGGTGCCGAGTACGACCCCTGCGGTCACCACGATTACTGACTCGATCGACACCACTACCGTCACGCTGACGGCTCCGTCCGAGGTGAGTGAAGGTGGTCAGATTACGTACACCGCTACGCTTTCCAATAAAGCGGGTACTGACGTAACCCTGAAACTCGACAACGGCTCGACGATCACCATCAAAGCCGGCGACACCGTCGGCACTGTGACTGTCCCAGCGCCAAGTGATGACGTGTTCATCGACAAGAGCACTCAGACCGTCAAGATCACCGACGCTGCTGGTGGCAACTTCGAGAAGCTGGACGTTGCTGGCGACGGCGCGACCACCACGATCAACGACACCATCGACAAAGTTGATGTGGTTCTGACCGCTACCACCACCGTTGGCGAAGGCGGCAATATCGTCTACACCGCGTCGCTGGTCGATAAGTCGGGTAACGCAGTAACTAACATCACCAACCCGCTGACCGTGACCTTGGATAATGGTCAGACCATCACCATCGGTGTGAACCAGTCCAGCGGCACGGTCACCACCGTGGCGCCAAACGACGTCTACAAAGGCGATCAAACCGTAACGACCGCTATCAAAGGCGTAACCGGCGGCGAGCACTTCGAAAACCTGGTGCCGGGCACTACGCCGGTTAACACCACCGTTACCGACACACCAGGCACTGCCGATACCACTACCGTGACCCTGACGGCTCCGTCCGAGGTGAGTGAAGGTGGTCAGATTACGTACACCGCTACGCTTTCCAATAAAGCGGGCACCGACGTAACCCTGAAACTGGACAACGGCTCGACGATCACCATCAAAGCCGGCGACACCGTCGGCACTGTGACTGTCCCAGCACCTAGCGATGACGTGTTCATCGACAAGAGCACTCAGACCGTCAAGATCACTGACGCTGCTGGCGGTAACTTCGAGAAGCTGGACGTTGCAGGCGACGGCGCGACCACCACGATCAACGACACCATCGACAAGGTCGACGTCGTACTGACCGCTACCACCACCGTTGGCGAAGGCGGCAATATCGTTTACACCGCGTCGCTGGTCGACAAGTCGGGTAACGCGGTGACTAACATCACCAACCCGCTAACCGTGACCTTGGACAATGGTCAGACCATCACCATCGGTGTGAATCAATCGAGCGGCACCGTTTCGGTTGTAGCTCCAGATGACGTCTACAAAGGCGATCAAACCGTCACCACCGCAATTAAGGGTGTGACTGGCGGCGAGCACTTCGAAAACCTGGTCCCTGGCACCGATAAAGTCACCACCACAGTGACTGACACTCCGGGCACTGCCGATACCACTACCGTGACCCTGACGGCTCCGTCCGAGGTGAGTGAAGGTGGCCAGATCACCTACACCGCAACCTTGAGCAACAAGGCCGGCACCGACGTCACGCTGAAGCTCGATAACGGCTCGACCATCACCATCAAAGCCGGCGACACCGTCGGCACCGTGACGGTCCCAGCGCCAAGCGATGACGTGTTCATCGACAAGAGCACTCAGACCGTCAAGATCACTGACGCTGCTGGCGGTAACTTCGAGAAGCTGGACGTTGCTGGCGACGGTGCGACCACCACGATCAACGACACCATCGACAAAGTTGATGTGGTCCTGACCGCTACTACTACCGTCGGCGAAGGCGGCAACATCGTTTACACCGCCAGCCTTGTGGATAAAAACGGCGCGGCAGTGACTAACATCACCAATCCGCTCACCGTGACCTTGGATAACGGCCAGACCATCACAATCGGCGTGAATCAGTCGAGCGGCACCGTCACCACCGTGGCGCCAAACGACGTCTACAAAGGCGATCAAACCGTCACCACCGCAATTAAGGGTGTGACCGGCGGCGAGCACTTCGAAAACCTGGTCCCTGGTACCGATAAAGTCACCACCACTGTGACTGACACTCCGGGCACTGCTGACACCACTACCGTGACCCTGACGGCTCCGTCCGAGGTGAGTGAGGGTGGCCAGATCACCTACACCGCAACCTTGAGCAACAAGGCCGGTACTGACGTCACTCTGAAGCTCGATAACGGCTCGACCATTACGATCAAAGCCGGCGACACCGTCGGCACCGTGACTGTCCCAGCACCTAGCGATGACGTGTTCATCGACAAGAGCACTCAGACGGTCAAGATCACTGACACCGCTGGTGGCAACTTCGAGAAGCTGGAAGTTGCTGGCGACGGCGCGACCACCACGATCAACGACACCATCGACAAAGTTGATGTGGTTCTGACTGCCACCACCACCGTTGGCGAAGGCGGCAATATCGTTTACACCGCGTCGCTGGTCGATAAGTCGGGTAACGCAGTAACTAACATCACCAACCCGCTGACCGTGACCTTGGACAATGGTCAGACCATCACCATCGGTGTGAACCAGTCCAGCGGCACCGTCACCACCGTGGCGCCAAACGATGTGTACAAAGGCGACCAGACCGTTACCACTGCCATCAAAGGCGTAACGGGCGGCGAGCACTTCGAGAATTTGGTTCCTGGTACTACGCCGGTTAACACCACCGTCACCGATACT
>NZ_JBJGXV010000050.1:0-3150 GCF_045447295.1 Pseudomonas sp. O39 | reverse complement strand
TGAAAGCTTAGAAATGAGCATTCCATCGTTAAGATGGTGAATGTTGATTTCTAGTCTTTGATTAGATCGTTCTTTAAAAATTTGGGTATGTGATAGAAAGATAGACTGAACGTTACTTTCACTGGTAACGGATCAGGCTAAGGTAAAATTTGTGAGTTACTCGTAATTGAGTATTATCGAATTTTCGGCGAATGTTGTCTTCACAGTATAACCAGATTGCTTGGGGTTATATGGTCAAGTGAAGAAGCGCATACGGTGGATGCCTTGGCAGTCAGAGGCGATGAAAGACGTGGTAGCCTGCGAAAAGCTTCGGGGAGTCGGCAAACAGACTTTGATCCGGAGATGTCTGAATGGGGGAACCCAGCCATCATAAGATGGTTACCTTACACTGAATACATAGGTGTATGGAGCGAACCAGGGGAACTGAAACATCTAAGTACCCTGAGGAAAAGAAATCAACCGAGATTCCCTTAGTAGTGGCGAGCGAACGGGGACTAGCCCTTAAGTGGCTTTGAGATTAGCGGAACGCTCTGGAAAGTGCGGCCATAGTGGGTGATAGCCCTGTACGCGAAAATCTCTTAGTCATGAAATCGAGTAGGACGGAGCACGAGAAACTTTGTCTGAATATGGGGGGACCATCCTCCAAGGCTAAATACTACTGACTGACCGATAGTGAACTAGTACCGTGAGGGAAAGGCGAAAAGAACCCCGGAGAGGGGAGTGAAATAGATCCTGAAACCGTATGCGTACAAGCAGTGGGAGCCCACTTTGTTGGGTGACTGCGTACCTTTTGTATAATGGGTCAGCGACTTATTTTCAGTGGCGAGCTTAACCGAATAGGGGAGGCGTAGCGAAAGCGAGTCTTAATAGGGCGTCTAGTCGCTGGGAATAGACCCGAAACCGGGCGATCTATCCATGGGCAGGTTGAAGGTTGGGTAACACTAACTGGAGGACCGAACCGACTACCGTTGAAAAGTTAGCGGATGACCTGTGGATCGGAGTGAAAGGCTAATCAAGCTCGGAGATAGCTGGTTCTCCTCGAAAGCTATTTAGGTAGCGCCTCATGTATCACTGTAGGGGGTAGAGCACTGTTTCGGCTAGGGGGTCATCCCGACTTACCAAACCGATGCAAACTCCGAATACCTACAAGTGCCGAGCATGGGAGACACACGGCGGGTGCTAACGTCCGTCGTGAAAAGGGAAACAACCCAGACCGTCAGCTAAGGTCCCAAAGTTATGGTTAAGTGGGAAACGATGTGGGAAGGCTTAGACAGCTAGGAGGTTGGCTTAGAAGCAGCCACCCTTTAAAGAAAGCGTAATAGCTCACTAGTCGAGTCGGCCTGCGCGGAAGATGTAACGGGGCTCAAACCATACACCGAAGCTACGGGTATCACGTAAGTGATGCGGTAGAGGAGCGTTCTGTAAGCCTGTGAAGGTGAGTTGAGAAGCTTGCTGGAGGTATCAGAAGTGCGAATGCTGACATGAGTAACGACAATGGGTGTGAAAAACACCCACGCCGAAAGACCAAGGTTTCCTGCGCAACGTTAATCGACGCAGGGTTAGTCGGTCCCTAAGGCGAGGCTGAAAAGCGTAGTCGATGGAAAACAGGTTAATATTCCTGTACTTCTGGTTATTGCGATGGAGGGACGGAGAAGGCTAGGCCAGCTTGGCGTTGGTTGTCCAAGTTTAAGGTGGTAGGCTGGAATCTTAGGTAAATCCGGGATTCTAAGGCCGAGAGCTGATGACGAGTCATCTTTTAGATGACGAAGTGGTTGATGCCATGCTTCCAAGAAAAGCTTCTAAGCTTCAGGTAACCAGGAACCGTACCCCAAACCGACACAGGTGGTTGGGTAGAGAATACCAAGGCGCTTGAGAGAACTCGGGTGAAGGAACTAGGCAAAATGGCACCGTAACTTCGGGAGAAGGTGCGCCGGTGAGGGTGAAGGACTTGCTCCGTAAGCTCATGCCGGTCGAAGATACCAGGCCGCTGCGACTGTTTATTAAAAACACAGCACTCTGCAAACACGAAAGTGGACGTATAGGGTGTGACGCCTGCCCGGTGCCGGAAGGTTAATTGATGGGGTTAGCTAACGCGAAGCTCTTGATCGAAGCCCCGGTAAACGGCGGCCGTAACTATAACGGTCCTAAGGTAGCGAAATTCCTTGTCGGGTAAGTTCCGACCTGCACGAATGGCGTAACGATGGCGGCGCTGTCTCCACCCGAGACTCAGTGAAATTGAAATCGCTGTGAAGATGCAGTGTATCCGCGGCTAGACGGAAAGACCCCGTGAACCTTTACTATAGCTTTGCACTGGACTTTGAATTTGCTTGTGTAGGATAGGTGGGAGGCTTTGAAGCGTGGACGCCAGTTCGCGTGGAGCCAACCTTGAAATACCACCCTGGCAACTTTGAGGTTCTAACTCAGGTCCGTTATCCGGATCGAGGACAGTGTATGGTGGGTAGTTTGACTGGGGCGGTCTCCTCCTAAAGAGTAACGGAGGAGTACGAAGGTGCGCTCAGACCGGTCGGAAATCGGTCGTAGAGTATAAAGGCAAAAGCGCGCTTGACTGCGAGACAGACACGTCGAGCAGGTACGAAAGTAGGTCTTAGTGATCCGGTGGTTCTGTATGGAAGGGCCATCGCTCAACGGATAAAAGGTACTCCGGGGATAACAGGCTGATACCGCCCAAGAGTTCATATCGACGGCGGTGTTTGGCACCTCGATGTCGGCTCATCACATCCTGGGGCTGAAGCCGGTCCCAAGGGTATGGCTGTTCGCCATTTAAAGTGGTACGCGAGCTGGGTTTAGAACGTCGTGAGACAGTTCGGTCCCTATCTGCCGTGGACGTTTGAGATTTGAGAGGGGCTGCTCCTAGTACGAGAGGACCGGAGTGGACGAACCTCTGGTGTTCCGGTTGTCACGCCAGTGGCATTGCCGGGTAGCTATGTTCGGAATAGATAACCGCTGAAAGCATCTAAGCGGGAAACTAGCCTCAAGATGAGATCTCACTGGGACCTTGAGTCCCCTGAAGGGCCGTCGAAGACTACGACGTTGATAGGTTGGGTGTGTAAGCGCTGTGAGGCGTTGAGCTAACCAATACTAATTGCCCGTGAGGCTTGACCATATAACACCCAAGCAATTTGCATGCTC
>NZ_JBJGXV010000005.1:0-351845 GCF_045447295.1 Pseudomonas sp. O39 | reverse complement strand
GTTGGCAGTGAGCCCGTCGGACTGGTCGACGTAAGGCTTGGGAATGAATGTTTGATCAGATTCTGGGGCGGAGAGGACAAATCTGTCCTCTCCGCCCCCCATGGGCTTACCTCATTTAAGTTTCGGTGAGAGGGCTGGGGAGGACGGCGATTCTGGTCTTTGGGATAGGGGGTATGTGTGATCATTTGATTCTGTCGCATTGGTTTACCTTTCTATATTACAAAAACTAACTGTTTGGGTTTACGTAATTTAGAAAGAGAAACTAAGGGCTGATTTTCCTGCTGTTGGGCCTGCAACTGCCGGACATCATCAAGGCCGTGGTCAGCCATGAGCCGACGCTGTGGCCCGCCTTGTTGTATCGCTGCATGGAGGTCGTGGCGATCTTCCTGGTGCTGGTGGTGCTGCGTTTTATCTGGGTGCAGAGCATCTGGCGATTGTCAGGCCTGCTGCGGCGGCTTCGCGGCAAAAGCGAGCTGACCCTGGTGCCGACCGCCCGTTCCTGCTGGCTGCTGACCGTCGGTGGTGTGCGCGGGGCGGTGACCCTGGCGGGTGTGATGTCGGTGCCTTTGCTGCTGGCGCCGGGGCAGGACTTTCCCGAGCGTGACCTGCTGATTTTCATCGCTGCCGGCGTGATTCTGCTATCGCTGGTCGCCGCCTGTATCGCCTTGCCGTTGCTGTTGCGCGGCATCGAACAGAGCCCCGATGAAAAGCGCCACAACGAAGTGCGCGAGGCGTGGAAAAAGACCGCCGTGGCCGCAATCCATGCCCTTGAAGCCGAGGAGCCTGCAGAAACCGAAACCCCGGACGCCGCCCAGGCCGCGCTGGCCGCTGAGCTCAAGGCGCGGCTAATGTCGGAATATCGCCATCAATTGGAAGTGTTCAACGACTCCGCCGAAGCCCAGGCGCTGGCGCAGCAGATGGACCAGTTGGAGCGCAAATTGCGGCTCAAGGCCCTGCGCGCGCAGCGCTTGGAGTTGTACAGCCTGAGCCGCCATCACCAGATTGGTGATGATGTACTGCGAGAAGTATTGGCGGACTTGGATATGAGTGAAGCGAACTTGGGCAGTATTAAATAATTCAGGCGTTGATCATCGCCCGGATCGAGGTGTTGAGGAGCTTTCCGAAAAATGAATTATCCGTTGGGTAGAGTGACTGTATGAAGCGCTTATCGCCTTCAGACAGGTGTGTGCTGGAGGGGATGGGGTTGCCGTTGCTGAGCCATGAGGCAGGAAATCCGTAGTGCATGATGGAGGTCTTATCATAGGGCGAGACCTTTACTTTATCGTGCGGGAGTTTCTGGATGATGTTGTGATCGGCTTGCCATTGGAATTTCCCCCACGATTCATAATCGTCGTAAATGGTTTGATTATTGAATTCCAATGGTTGATCAGGGTGCTGGTGTTCATGTTTCAAACCCAGGGCGTGGCCGAACTCATGCTGGACCCTGGCCGCGATATTCGCCGGCGAGCCTTTAAAGCCAATGCTCATCGTGGGCGTCGGCTGCGCTACCTTTTTGGCATCGGTGCCAATCTTTGACCATGCGTTGCTGGTGTCATTGTTCGCGATGATTCTGATGTCGCCGTTGGAGGTATCAACAAATTTGAAATAGAGATTGGTGTGGGGAGCCCACTGATTAATGTTGTGCTTTACCCACTTCTTTTGTTCTTGCGTCATGTTCAACAAAGAAATGTTCAAGACTGAATGTTGAGGCCATGTTTTGTCGGGGTCGGCTACGCCGCGTTTATTTCTGATGAGGGCGGGGTGCGGGGTTTCGATGGGGTCGGCAGCAGTGTCGTGCAGCGCATAGGCAGGGGCGTAATGGGGCGGGATAGGAAGCGTCATGGGTTTTCACCGAAGCGTTTAAGTCAGATCAGCTTGGGTGGGGCTTTTACGGGTTTCTGTTCCAGATTTTGGTTTACCGGATGAGTCTGTAGTGGCCGCCTCCACGGTGCGGAGGCGGCACGTGTATCAACCGCGGCGCTGGATAAAGTCGCGAATCCGTTCGGCGGCTTCTACACACTCGGCCAGTGGCGCAACCAGTGCCATGCGCACGCGCCCTGCGCCTGGGTTGAAACCATCGACTTCACGCGACAGGTACGAGCCCGGCACGACGGTCACGTGTTCTTCCACGAACAAGTCCCGGCAAAACGCCGCGTCGTCACCTTCGATATTCGGCCACAGGTAGAAACCGCCGTCCGGGTTTTGTACGTCCATTACCGGCTTGAGAATCGCCAGTACAGCGTCGAACTTTTCCCGGTACAGGTCACGGTTGGCCTGCACGTGCGCTTCGTCCTGCCAGGCGGCAATGCTTGCCAGCTGCGTTTGCACCGGCATCGCGCAGCCGTGGTAGGTGCGGTACAGCAGGAAAGCCTTGAGGATGTCGGCGTCGCCGGCGACAAAACCGGAGCGCAGGCCCGGCAGGTTGGAGCGCTTGGACAGGCTGTGGAACACCACGCAGCGCTTGAAGTCCTGGCGGCCCAGTTCGACGCAGGCGCTCAGCAGGCCCGGCGGCGGGGTTTGTTCGTCGAAGTACAGCTCGCTGTAGCACTCGTCGGCGGCGATCACGAAGTCGTACTCGTCGGCCAGCGCGATGAGTTTTTTCAGTGTTTCTACCGGGATCAGAGCGCCGGTCGGGTTGCCAGGGGAGCACAGGAACAGGATCTGGCAGCGTTTCCAGACGTCCGGCGACACGGCGTCGAAATCCGGGTTGAAGCCGTTGGCGTCAAGGCACGGCAGGTAGTGCGGCTTGCCCCCGGCCAGGAACGCCGCGCCTTCGTAGATCTGATAGAAAGGGTTCGGGCTCACCACCAGCGCATCTTCACCGCGATTGACCACGGTTTGGGTGAAGGCAAACAGTGCCTCGCGGGTGCCGTTGACCGGCAGGATATTGCGCGCCGGGTCCAGCCAGCCGTTGGGCACGTTGAAGCGGCGTTCGCACCAGGCGCCGATGGCCTCGCGCAGCGCCGGGATGCCCAGGGTGGTCGGGTACACGGCCATCTGGTCGAGGTTGTTGCTCAGCGCTTCGGCCACGAATGCCGGGGATTTGTGCTTAGGTTCGCCGATGGACAGTGCGATCGGACGTTTGCTCGGGTTCGGCGTGACGCTACCGAGCAGGGCGCGCAGTTTCTCGAACGGGTAGGGCTGCAGTTGGTTCAGGGCGTTGTTCATCGCAAATCTCGTCAAATTCGGTTGAAAGCATGCGGTCTGTCAGGCGAAGCAATTCAAACGTGGGAGCGGGCTTGCTCGCGAAAGCGGGATGTCAGTCACTGTAGATGTCGACTGAACCACCGCATTCGCGAGCAAGCCCGCTCCCACACAAGCCCGCCCATACAGTGAAATTGAGTGTTCATATTGTCAGTCTGGACAGCTCGACACCGGGTTCCTGGGTCACGCTCAATTGCTGCACGATAGCTTCCTGTAAACGCCGGCACAGCTCCGGATCGGACAATGGCTGGTTGTCGGCATCGGTAATGAAGAACACGTCTTCCACGCGCTCGCCGAGGGTCGCGATCTTGGCGTTTTGCAACGACAGGTCGAACTCCAGGAAGATCCCGCCGATTCGCGCCAGCAAGCCTGGGCGATCCGGTGCGCTGAGTTCCAGCACCGTCACTGGGCGCTGGGCGTCGTTGGAAATGGTCACCTGGGGCGCAAAGGCGAAGTGCTTGAGCTGGCGCGGCACCCGGCGCTGGATGATGGTCGGGTAGTCGTCCGGGTTGCGCAGGGCTTCGGTGAGGCCTTCGCGGATCTTTTTCACGCGCACCGGGTTGTCGCCGATCGAGTCGCCTTCGGTATCAAGCACGATGTAGGTGTCGAGGGTGAACTGGCTGCTCGAGGTGATGACCCGAGCGTCATGGATGTTCAAGTTGAGCTGGTCCATGGCGGCCACCGTCACGGCGAAGAAGTCGTGCTGGTCGGGCGCGTAGATGAAGATCTGCGTGCCGCCCTCGAATTCGCGCTGAGTGGTTTCCTTGATCAGCACCAGCGGGCCGCCATCGGCCGGCTGCTGCAGGATCGCATCACTGTGCCAGGCCACGTCACCTGCGGTATGACGCAGGAAGTAATCGTCACCCAGTTGCGACCACAGCTGCTCGACATCATCCGGGTCATTGCCGCCGCGCACGAGGATATCCAGGGCCGCGCTTTGGGTGCGGCGGATCTGCTCTTCGCGGTCCACCGGGTTTTCCAGACCACGGCGCAGTGCGCGCTTGGTCTCGGTGTAGAGCTGGCGCAGCAGGCTGGCGCGCCAGGAGTTCCACAGGGTCGGGTTGGTGGCGTTGATGTCGGAGACGGTCAGCACATAGAGATAGTCGAGACGGGTTTCATCGCCGACGATTCCGGCGAAATCGTGGATCACCTGCGGGTCGGACAAGTCCTTGCGTTGCGCGGTCGTCGACATCACCAAGTGGTTCTGCACCAGCCAGACGATCAGGCGGCTGTCCCACAGTGGCAGTTGATGGCGCTGGCAGAACGCCTCGGCATCCACCGCGCCGATCTCCGAGTGGTCACCATGACGGCCTTTGCCGATGTCATGGTACAGGCCGGCCAGGTAAATCAGCTCGGGCTTGGGCAGCTTGGCCATCAGCTTACTGGCCAGCGGGAATTTCTCTGACACCTGGGTGTACTGCAACTTACGCAGGTGTTTGATCAGGTTCAGGGTGTGAGCGTCCACGGTATAGATGTGGAACAGGTCGTGCTGCATCTGCCCGACGATAAAGCCGAACTCCGGCAGGTAACGCCCGAGGATGCCGTAACGGTTCATCCGCCGCAGGTTGCGGTGGATGCCGATCTTGCATTTGAACAGCTCGATAAACAGGCTGGTGTTGCGAATGTCGTTGCGAAAGTCGTCGTCGATCAGGTGACGGTTTTCCCGCAGCAGGCGGATGGTATCGGCACGTACGCCTTTGATTTCCGGCTGCTGGGCCATCAGCACGAAGATTTCCAGCATGGCGAACGGCGTGCGACGGAACACGTTGTCGTTGCGCGCCTCGATGTAGCCGTCGTGCAACTGGAAGCGAGAGTTGATCGGCTGCGGCGGTGCTTCGTCTTCGGGGGCGAGGATCACCTCTTCGAAGTGCTGGATGATCAGGTCGCTAAGCTGGGCAATGCTCATGACCACCCGGTAATACTGCTGCATGAAGCTTTCGATGCTGGTTTTTGCATCTTCGCCTTCAAACCCGAGCAGGGTAGCGATGGAGCGCTGATGGTCGAACAGCAAGCGGTCTTCGGAGCGCCCGGCGAGCATGTGCAGGGCGTAGCGCACCTTCCACAGGAACTCCTGGGACGACGCCAGCAGTGCGTTTTCGCTTTCTACCAGGAAGCCTTCACCGGCGAGCGCGCGCAGGTTCAGGGTGCCGTATTGGCGACGCGCAACCCACAGGATCGTCTGGATATCCCGCAGCCCGCCCGGTGAGCCTTTGACGTTGGGCTCCAGGTTGTATTCGGTGTCGTTGTATTTGTGGTGCCGGGCTTTCTGCTCGGCACGCTTGGCCAGGAAGAAGTCCTTGCTCGGCCACATGTGGGCGGTGCTGGTAACTTCCAGCATGCGCTGGCGCAGGCGCTCGGGGCCTGCGACGGTGCGGCTTTCCATCAGGTTGGTGATAACCGTCAGGTCGGCGCGAGCCTCTTCGGCGCATTCGTCCACCGAGCGTACGCTTTGGCCGACTTCCAGGCCGATATCCCACAGCAGCGTCAGAAAACGCTCGATGGAATCGCGAAAGATCTCATGATCGGCGCTGTCCAGCAGGATCAGCAGGTCGATGTCGGAGTAGGGGTGCAGTTCGCCGCGACCATAGCCGCCGACCGCCACCAGGGCGATATCGGCGTCTTCACTCCAGCTGAACTGCTCCCAGGCTTTTTGCAGGATGTTGTCGACGAACCAGGCGCGGTCCTCGATCAGCCGACGAATGTCCCGGCCGCTGCGAAAGCGCTCATCGAGCACCTCGCGGGCCTGGCGGATAGCCTTCTTGAAGGCGGCAATGGGGCTTGCCTTCAGTGCCAGTTCGGCCTGGAACTGGCCACGGTCGAAGAGTTCGGGATCCACCTGGGGCATCGATCGGCTTTCCTTTCTATCTATCAGTCAGTCACAGGGTTGCTGGGGAAAACCGAGGCAACAATTCAAGCCGAAACGCGTGGGATCGTGTCGTCTGCGCGCAAGGTGAAGATCTCGTAGCCGGTGTCGGTGACCAGCAGGGTGTGTTCCCACTGGGCCGAGAGCTTGCGGTCCTTGGTGATAGCGGTCCAGCCGTCGCCCAGCACCTTGGTGTCGGCCTTGCCCTGGTTGATCATCGGCTCGATGGTGAAGGTCATGCCCGCTTTCAGTTCCATGCCGGTACCGGCGCGGCCGTAGTGCAGGATCTGCGGTTCTTCATGGAACACCTTGCCGATGCCATGGCCACAGAATTCGCGGACGACCGAGAAACCGTTCTTTTCAGCGTGCTTCTGGATCACTTCACCGATATCGCCCAGGCGGCAGCCGGGTTTCACGATCTCGATAGCCTTGTACATGCATTCCTGGGTGACCTGGGACAGGCGTTCGGCCCAGACCGGCACGGTACCTACGTGGAACATGCGGCTGGTGTCGCCGTGATAGCCATCCTTGATCACGGTGACGTCAATGTTCAGGGTGTCGCCGTCCTTCAACGGCTTGTCACCCGGAATGCCGTGGCAGACCACGTGGTTGATCGAGGTGCAGATCGACTTGGGAAAGCCCTTGTAGTTGAGCGGGGCAGGAATGGCTTTTTGCACATCGACTATATAGTCGTGGCAGATGCGGTCCAGGGCTTCGGTGGTGACGCCAGGCTTGACGTGTTCGGCAATCATTTCCAGCACGTCGGCAGCCAGTTTGCCGGCAACGCGCATGCCGGCTACGTCTTCGGCGGTTTTCAAGGTAACGGTCATACAGGCTCTCTCTAGCGCGACGCGCTGAAATCAATTCGGTTTACGGGCGTGCGACAAAAGGTTACAGAATTCGCACAAGCCCCAAAAAACGTGATTCTAACAGACGCGCGCGGCAAATCATGAGCGTCTGACGATCGCTTCTCTCTATAAGGTGGGGGCATATTGGCTCTATTCAAAGGCTTACGCAAAAGCGGAAGACGGCAAATGTGATTGCGGGTTTCGTTTTCGTCCTTCGTGTGGTATAAAATGCGCCGCTTTCCGGGGATACCCCGCAAAGCTTAAATCCACACACGTGTCGACACGATGACCTGGGTGCCGGAGGCGAATGCCGCTGGTTGGTCATTGGGATACGTGGAGGCCAAACCCGACTTATTAAGGAACTATCATGTCCCAAGTCAATATGCGCGATATGCTGAAGGCCGGTGTGCACTTCGGTCACCAGACCCGTTACTGGAACCCGAAAATGGGTAAGTACATTTTCGGCGCGCGTAACAAGATCCACATCATCAACCTTGAAAAAACCCTGCCAATGTTCAACGAAGCTCTGACTTTCGTAGAGCGCCTGGCCCAGGGCAAAAACAAGATTCTGTTCGTCGGCACCAAGCGTTCCGCTGGCAAGATCGTTGCTGAAGAAGCAGCACGTTGCGGTTCGCCGTACGTCGATCACCGCTGGTTGGGCGGCATGCTGACCAACTTCAAAACCATCCGTGCTTCCATCAAGCGTCTGCGTGACCTTGAAGTGCAAGCCGAAGACGGTACTTTCGCCAAGCTGACCAAGAAAGAGGCGCTGATGCGCACTCGCGACCTGGAAAAGCTCGATCGTTCCCTGGGTGGTATCAAGGACATGGGCGGTCTGCCTGACGCACTGTTCGTTATCGACGTTGATCACGAGCGCATCGCGATCACCGAAGCCAACAAGCTGGGCATCCCTGTTATCGGCGTAGTCGATACCAACAGCAGCCCGGAAGGCGTTGACTACATCATCCCAGGCAACGATGACGCAATCCGCGCTATCCAGCTGTACATGGGTTCGATGGCTGACGCTGTAATCCGTGGTCGCAACCACGTTGCTGGTGGTACCGAGCAGTTCGTTGAAGAAGCTCCGGTAGCCGCAGCTGAGTAATTGACGCCCTGGCGTTGACTCAGTAAGCAAAAAGGGGGCTTGGCCCCCTTTTTGCCACCTCGAAAACCATTTGTTGGCGCCCACTTGTGGCAGCGCATCATTGCTCTGTAACGTGCAGCGGCCTACAACGGAGATTCGGGAAGAATTGATCGCCCGTTTGATCGGGTGGAATGGTTGAAAACCTATCCAAGAGGATTTTGAAATGGCAGAGATTACTGCAGCGTTGGTTAAAGAACTGCGTGAGCGTACCGGCGAGGGCATGATGGATTGCAAAAAGGCCTTGACCAAGGCCGGCGGCGACATCGAAAAAGCCATTGATGACATGCGTGCTTCCGGCGCCATCAAGGCTGCCAAGAAAGCAGGCAACGTCGCTGCTGAAGGCGCTATCGCTCTGGTTGAAGACGGTAAAGCCGCAGTTCTGCTGGAAGTGAACTCGCAGACCGACTTCCTGGCTCTGCAGGACGACTTCAAGGCATTCGTTGCTGCCAGCGTCAAGAAAGCATTCGACGACAAGCTGACCACCGTCGAGCCGTTGATCGAAGCTCAAGAAGCTGATCGCCTGGTACTGGTTGGTAAGGTTGGCGAAAACGTCAACATCCGTCGCCTGGCTCGCATCGAAGGTGATGTGGTTGGTGGCTACCTGCACGGCAACAAAATCGGCGTTGTGGTTGCCCTGAAAGGCGGCGACGTTGAGCTGGCTAAAGACATCGCTATGCACGTAGCGGCCAGCAATCCTGAATTCCTGCTGCCATCGGAAGTCTCCGCTGACGCAATCGAACGCGAAAAAGCCGTGTTCCTGAGCCTCAACGCTGACAAGATCGCCGGCAAGCCGGAAAACATCGTTGAAAACATGATCAAAGGCCGTATCAGCAAGTTCCTGGCTGAAGCGAGCCTGGTTGAGCAGGCGTTCGTCAAGAACCCTGAGATCAAGGTTGGCGAACTGGCCAAGAAAGCCGGTGCTGAAATCGTTTCCTTCACCTACTACAAAGTAGGCGACGGCATCGAGAAGCCGGTCGACAACTTCGCTGAAGAAGTTGCTGCCCAGCTGGCTGCCGCCAAGCAATAAGACAGTTTTTAACTGTCGCCCGAAAGAGGCTGCCCGCTCACGCGCGCAGCCTCTTTTCAAATGGGAAGGCCAATTTTATTTGGTTTCCCATCGGAACTGGCTTACAAAGCCGTGTTCCGATGGCGCTGTGATAGCGTCCAGCTAGAGTGAACGCAAGCCGTAAACGGCTCGCCAAGAATTTTTAAAAAATACGCCGCAGGAGAGATTCGCAATGGCTCAGCAGGGCAGTGGTTATCAGGCTCGCTATAAACGCATTCTACTCAAGCTTAGCGGCGAGGCCCTGATGGGCTCGGAAGAGTTCGGGATCGATCCCAAGGTACTCGACCGCATGGCACTGGAAGTCGGCCAGCTGGTGGGCATCGGTGTCCAGGTCGGCCTGGTGATCGGCGGCGGTAACTTGTTCCGCGGCGCGGCACTGAGTGCCGCGGGTATGGATCGGGTTACCGGCGACCACATGGGCATGCTGGCCACTGTGATGAACGCCCTGGCCATGCGTGACGCCCTGGAGCGTGCCAATATCTCGGCAATCGTGATGTCGGCTATTTCCATGGTCGGCGTGACCGATCACTATGATCGCCGCAAAGCCATGCGCCACCTGAACGCTAAAGAAGTAGTGATCTTTGCTGCCGGTACCGGCAACCCGTTCTTCACCACGGATTCGGCTGCTTGCCTGCGCGCCATCGAAATCGATGCTGACGTAGTGCTCAAGGCCACCAAGGTGGATGGCGTATACACCGCAGACCCATTCAAAGACCCGCATGCCGAGAAGTTCGATCATCTGACCTACGATGAAGTGCTGGATCGCAAGCTGGGCGTGATGGACCTGACGGCTATTTGCCTGTGCCGCGACCACAAGATGCCGCTGCGCGTATTTAACATGAACAAGCCCGGCGCCCTGCTGAACATCGTACACGGCGGCGCGGAAGGGACTCTGATCGAGGAAGGCCAACAATGATCAACGAAATCAAGAAAGACGCTCAAGAGCGTATGCACAAATCCCTGGAGTCTCTGGCCCATGCATTTGGTCAGATTCGTACCGGCAAGGCCCACCCAAGCATCTTGGGTAGTGTGATGGTGCCGTACTACGGTACTGACACCTCTATCACCCAGGTGGCCAACATCACCGTTAAAGACTCGCGCACCCTGCAAGTCGTGGCCTTCGAGCGCAACATGCTCGGCGCTGTCGACAAAGCGATTCAGAGCGCTGGCCTGAACCTCAACCCGACCAACCTGGGCGAGTTGTTGCTGATCTCCATGCCTGCCCTGACCGAAGAAACCCGCAAGGGCTTCACCAAGCAGGCACGCAGTGCGGCTGAAGATGCGCGGGTTGCAGTGCGTAACATCCGTCGTGATGCTTTGGGCGACCTGAAGAAGCTGGTCAAGGACAAGGAAATCAGCGAAGACGAAGAGCGTCGTGCCGTCGCCGATATCGATAAGCTGACCAAAGATGCCGAGGCCCAGATCACCAAGGCCACGGAAGAAAAAGAAAAGGACCTGATGGCCGTATAAGGGGTCAGGACGCCTTCATGGAAAAGACCAAGCAGACTGTGCCCTCCGCGGTGCCGCGCCATGTCGCGATCATCATGGATGGGAATAATCGCTGGGCGAAAAAACGCTTTATGCCGGGTGTTGCCGGGCATAAAGCGGGTGTCGATGCGGTGCGCGCCGTGATTGAGGTGTGTGCCGAGGCCAAGGTCGAAGTGTTGACTCTGTTTGCCTTCTCCAGTGAGAACTGGCAGCGGCCGGCCGAAGAAGTCAGCGCCTTGATGGACCTGTTCTTCAAGGCCTTGCGTCGTGAGGCCAAGCGCCTCAACGACAACAACATCAGCCTGCGCATCATTGGTGATCGCTCGCGGTTCCATCCGGAACTGCAAGCGGCCATGCGCGAAGCCGAGGCCATCACCGCGGGCAGCAACCGTTTTGTATTGCAGATTGCAGCCAACTACGGTGGCCAGTGGGATATCGCTCAGGCTGCACAGCGCCTTGCCCGCGAAGTGCAGGCCGGGCATCTGCGGCCTGACGACATTACGCCCGAACTGTTGCAAACCTGCCTGGTAACCGGCGACTTGCCGCTGCCAGACTTGTGCATCCGTACCGGCGGCGAGCACCGCATCAGCAATTTCCTGCTGTGGCAGCTGGCCTATACCGAGCTGTACTTCTCCGACCTGTTCTGGCCGGACTTCAAACACGATGCCATGCGTAATGCGCTGGCCGATTTCGCTTCCCGTCAGCGTCGCTTCGGTAAAACGAGCGAGCAGATCGAAGCTGGAGCCCGGGTTTAAATGCTTAAACAACGAATCATCACAGCATTGATCCTGCTGCCGATTGCCCTGTGCGGTTTTTTCCTGCTCGACGGTTCCAGCTTTGCGCTGTTTATCGGCCTGGTGGTGACCCTGGGTGCCTGGGAATGGGCGCGCCTGGCGGGCTTCAACGCACAGTTGCCGCGTGTGGCATACGCCGCGGTTGTGGCGCTGTTGCTGTTCCTGATGCATACCCTGTCGAGCATCGTCGTGCCTTGGGTATTGGGGGCGGCGGTATTGTGGTGGGCGCTTGCGACCTTCCTGGTGCTGACCTATCCGCGCACCAGTGGGCAGTGGTCCAGTGTTGCCAGCAAGCTGGTGATTGGCTTGTTGATTCTGCTGCCGGCCTGGCAAGGGTTGGTGGAAATCAAGAATGCGCCGATGGGCAACTGGTTGATCATGGCGGTGATGGTGTTGGTGTGGGGTGCCGATATTGGTGCCTATTTCTCCGGCCGTGCCTTCGGCAAACGCAAGCTGGCGCCCGCCGTCAGCCCAGGCAAGAGCTGGGAAGGCGTTTACGGCGGCTTGGCGTTGACGTTGCTGATCACGCTGGTAGTCGGTGTTGTACGTGACTGGTCGCTGAGCGAGATATTCCTGGCGTTGTTGGGCACAGCAATCGTGGTGTTTATTTCGGTGGTCGGCGACCTTACGGAAAGCATGTTCAAGCGTCAGGCCGGGATCAAGGACAGCAGCAATCTGCTGCCGGGCCATGGCGGCGTGCTGGACCGTATTGACAGTCTCACCGCGGCGATTCCGATTTTTGCCGTGCTGTTGTGGATGACTGCTTCGTGAGCCGCCTGCAGCAGGTGACTGTGCTGGGCGCGACCGGTTCGGTCGGGCTGAGTACGCTGGATGTGATCGCGCGACACCCTGACCGCTATCAAGTCTTTGCCCTGACCGGCTTTACGCGGTTGAGCGAGTTGCTGGCCCTGTGTGTGCGCCATGCGCCGCGTTTCGCGGTAGTGCCTGAAGCAACTGCGGCGCGAGGCTTGCAGGACGATCTGCGGGCCGCCGGCCTTGCCACACAAGTGTTGGTGGGCGAGGAGGGCTTGTGCCAGGTGTCGTCCGACGCCGAGGTGGATACGGTAGTGGCAGCCATTGTCGGGGCGGCGGGTTTGCGTCCGACACTGGCGGCAGTGGATGCTGGCAAGAAGATTTTGCTGGCCAATAAAGAAGCGCTGGTCATGTCCGGCACACTCTTTATGCAGGCGGTACGCAAGAGCGGCGCGGTGTTGCTGCCTCTCGACAGTGAGCACAACGCGATTTTCCAGTGCATGCCCGGTGATTTTGCCCGTGGCTTGAGCCAGGTAGGCGTGCGGCGGATTCTTCTTACGGCTTCCGGTGGTCCGTTCCGTCAAACTCCGCTGGCTGATCTTGAACATGTGTCGCCTGACCAGGCCTGCGCCCACCCGAACTGGTCCATGGGGCGCAAGATCTCCGTGGATTCGGCGAGCATGATGAACAAAGGCCTGGAGTTGATCGAGGCTTGCTGGTTGTTCGATGCGCAGCCTGATCAGGTCGAGGTGGTAATCCACCCGCAAAGTGTGATTCATTCCCTGGTCGACTACGTCGACGGTTCGGTGTTGGCGCAGTTGGGTAATCCCGACATGCGTACGCCGATTGCCAACGCTTTGGCCTGGCCGGAACGGATTGACTCCGGTGTTGCACCGTTGGATCTGTTCGCCATTGCTCGCCTGGACTTCGAAGCGCCGGACGAGCAGCGCTTCCCATGCCTGCGTTTGGCCCGGCAAGCGGCGGAGGCGGGTAACAGCGCGCCGGCCATGCTCAATGCGGCCAACGAAGTGGCTGTGGCGGCGTTTCTCGACCGGCGCATCCGTTTTCCGCAGATCGCGAGTATCATCGAGGACGTTTTGAGTCTTGAGCCGGTAGTTGCTGTGAATGATTTAGGGGCAGTGTTCGAGGCGGATACAAAGGCCCGTACCCTGGCCGGACAATGGTTGAACCGCAACGCGCGTTAGTCTGTGGGCAGGTTTTAGCCTTCAGGTACTGGATTGGAATGCGGAGAAATTAGATGAGTGCGCTCTACATGATTGTCGGCACCCTGGTTGCTCTGGGTGTGCTGGTTACCTTCCACGAATTCGGCCACTTTTGGGTGGCGCGTCGTTGCGGCGTCAAGGTACTGCGCTTTTCCGTCGGTTTCGGCATGCCGTTGCTGCGTTGGCACGACCGTCGTGGCACCGAGTTCGTGATTGCAGCCATTCCGCTTGGCGGCTACGTCAAGATGCTCGACGAGCGCGAAGGTGAAGTGCCTGCAGATCAAGTGGGCCAGTCCTTCAATCGAAAGACCGTTCGTCAGCGTATCGCTATTGTTGCAGCCGGCCCGATCGCCAACTTTCTGTTGGCGATGGTGTTCTTCTGGATCTTGGCCATGTTGGGCAGCCAACAGGTACGCCCGGTGATTGGTGCGGTCGAGGCGGACAGCATGGCGGCCAAGGCCGGCCTGGTTGCTGGGCAGGAAATTGTTTCAATTGATGGCGAGCCGACCACGGGCTGGGGCGCCGTTAATTTGCAATTGGTGCGCCGCATGGGTGAAAGCGGCACCATCAATGTGGTGGTGCGCGAGCAGGATTCCACCACCGAAACGCCCCGTGAATTGGCGCTGGACCACTGGCTCAAGGGTGCGGATGAGCCTGACCCGATCAAGTCCCTGGGGATTCGCCCATGGCGTCCGGCGTTGCCGCCGGTGCTTGCCGAGCTCGATTCGAAAGGCCCGGCTCAAGCCGCAGGTCTGAAAACCGGCGACCGTCTGCTGGCGCTTGATGGTCAGGCGCTGGGCGACTGGCAGCAAGTGGTCGATCTGGTGCGTGTACGCCCTGATACCAAAATTGTGCTGAAAGTTGAGCGCGATGGTGCTCAAATCGACGTCCCTGTGACCTTGTCGGTTCGCGGGGAGGCCAAGGCAGCCGGGGGTTATCTGGGTGCTGGGGTGAAAGGTGTCGAATGGCCGCCCTCGATGGTACGGGAGGTCAGCTTCGGGCCGTTGGCCGCGATTGGCGAGGGTGCGAAACGCACTTGGACCATGAGTGTGCTGACCCTCGAATCGCTCAAGAAGATGTTGTTCGGCGAGCTCTCGGTAAAAAACTTGAGTGGGCCGATAACCATTGCTAAAGTGGCGGGCGCTTCTGCCCAGTCGGGTGTCGCGGATTTCCTGAATTTCCTGGCTTATCTGAGTATTAGCCTTGGAGTTCTGAATTTGCTGCCCATTCCAGTACTGGATGGGGGGCATCTGTTGTTTTATCTGGTCGAGTGGGTGCGTGGTCGCCCCTTGTCGGATCGGGTGCAGGGTTGGGGGATACAGATCGGTATCAGTTTGGTGGTCGGGGTGATGTTGTTAGCTCTGGTCAACGATCTGGGACGACTGTAACGCTTCGCTGAATTGCGAATCTGCCGCATTTTGCGGCAGTTTGTTTATTGCCAGTTGGAATAAGAAAGGACTTCATGAAACGTCTGCTGCTAACTGCGGTTCTCACCGTATTGATGATCGCCGAAGTTCACGCCGAGTCCTTCACTATCTCCGATATTCGCGTCAACGGCCTCCAGCGGGTTTCCGCAGGTAGCGTCTTTGGTGCCTTGCCGTTGAACGTCGGGGAACAGGCGGATGATCGTCGCCTGGTGGAATCCACTCGTGCGCTGTTCAAAACCGGGTTCTTTCAAGATATCCAACTGGGTCGCGAAGGCAACGTCCTGGTCATCACTGTCGTTGAGCGACCTTCCGTCGCCAGTATCCAGATCGAGGGTAACAAGGCGATCTCTACTGAAGACTTGATGAAGGGCCTCAAGCAATCCGGCCTGGCCGAGGGCGAGATCTTCCAGCGCGCCACCCTTGAGGGTGTGCGTAACGAACTTCAACGCCAGTACGTTGCCCAGGGCCGCTATTCAGCGACCGTGGAAACTGAAGTGATCCCGCAGCCTCGTAACCGTGTCGGCCTCAAGGTCAACATCAACGAAGGCACTGTGGCGGCGATTCAGCACATCAACGTGGTGGGCAACACCAAGTTCGCTGACGACGACCTGATTGACCTGTTCGAGCTCAAGACCACCAACTGGTTGTCGTTCTTCAAGAACGATGACAAGTATGCCCGTGAAAAGCTGTCCGGTGACCTGGAGCGTCTGCGTTCCTACTACCTGGACCGTGGCTATATCAACATGGATATCGCTTCGACCCAGGTGTCCATCACCCCGGATAAAAAGCACGTCTACATCACCGTCAACGTCAACGAAGGTGAGAAGTACACCGTTCGTGACGTGAAGCTCAGCGGCGACCTGAAAGTACCGGAAGACCAGGTCAAGTCCCTGTTGCTGGTGCAGAAAGACCAGGTTTTCTCGCGCAAGCTGATGACCACGACCTCCGAGCTGATCACCCGTCGTCTGGGTAACGAAGGCTACACCTTCGCCAACGTCAACGGCGTGCCTACCCCGCACGATGATGACCACACAGTGGACATCACCTTCGTTGTCGACCCGGGCAAGCGTGCCTACGTGAACCGTATCAACTTCCGTGGCAACACCAAGTCTGCGGACGAAGTGCTGCGTCGTGAAATGCGCCAGATGGAAGGTGGCTGGGCGTCGACTTACCTGATCGACCAGTCCAAGACCCGTCTTGAACGCCTGGGCTTCTTCAAGGAAGTCAACGTCGAAACCCCGGCCGTACCGGGTGTGGATGACCAGGTTGACGTGAACTACGCCGTTGAAGAGCAGGCGTCGGGCTCGATCACCGCCAGCGTAGGTTTCGCACAGAGTGCCGGCCTTATCCTCGGTGGTTCGATTACCCAGAACAACTTCCTCGGTACCGGTAACAAGGTCTCCATTGGCCTGACCCGAAGCGAATACCAGAGCCGCTATAACTTCGGTTATGTCGACCCCTACTGGACAGCTGATGGTGTGAGCCTGGGCTACAATGCCTTCTACCGCACCACCGACTACAAAGACCTCAACGTTGACGTTGCAAGCTATGCGATCGACAGCCTCGGTGCCGGTGTCAATATCGGTTACCCGATCAGCGAGACTTCGCGCTTGACCTTCGGCTTTACCGCGCAGCAGGACAAGATCAAGACGGGTGTGTACACCACGGATGAGATCTTCGACTTCGTGCGCCGAGAAGGTGATCAGTTCCTGAACTTCAAGGCTTCGGTTGGTTGGTCGGAATCCACCCTGAACAAAGGTGTGCTGGCGACCCGTGGTCATTCTCAAAGCCTGACTGCAGAAGCCACCACGCCGGGCAGCGACCTGTCGTTCTTCAAGCTCGACTACCGTGGCCAGTTGTTCCAGCCGCTGAGCGATAACTACACCATGCGCCTGCACACTGAGCTGGGTTATGGCGATGGTTATGGTTCGACCAGTGGGTTGCCGTTCTACGAGAACTACTATGCGGGCGGTTTCAACTCGGTTCGTGGTTTCAAGGACAGTACCCTGGGCCCACGTGGTACGCCGAGCCGTGGTCAATCGGTAACCGGTAACCAAGGCACTACCGTTGACTCCAACAACGACCCTCTGGCATTCGGTGGTAACGTGCTGATCCAGGGTGGTGCGGAGCTTCTGTTCCCGCTGCCGTTCGTCAAGGATCAGCGTTCGTTGCGGACCTCGCTCTTCTGGGACGTGGGTAACGTGTTCGACTCCAAGTGCCAGCAGATCACCAACCCGAGTGGCGTGAAGTCGCAGACTGAGTGCAACGACATCAGCCTGAGCAACCTCGCCAGCTCCGTAGGTGTGGGTGTCACTTGGGTGACCGCGCTTGGCCCATTGAGCTTTGCTCTGGCCATGCCGATCAAGAAGCCGGATAACGCTGAAACCCAGATTTTCCAATTCTCCCTCGGCCAGACGTTTTAAGCGTCTGACCCAAGATAACGACAACGGATTCTGTAGGAGTACATCGTGCGTAAGTTGACTCAATTGGTTCTGCTGGCCACTGTGCTGGTAACCACACCGGCCTTCGCCGAAATGAAAATCGCCGTTCTGAACTATCAGATGGCTCTGCTGGAATCCGACGCCGCCAAGCGATACGCCGTGGATGCCGAGAAAAAGTTCGGTCCGCAACTGACCAAGCTCAAGACTCTGGAAAGCAGCGCCAAGGGCATCCAGGACCGTTTGGTAGCGGGTGGCGACAAGATGCAGCAAGGCGAGCGTGAGCGTCTGGAGCTTGAGTTCAAGCAAAAGGCCCGTGACTACCAGTTCCAGTCCAAGGAGCTGAACGAAGCCAAAGCCGTTGCTGACCGTGAAATGCTCAAGCAGCTCAAGCCGAAGCTCGACAGCGCAGTGGAAGAAGTCATCAAGAAAGGTGCCTTTGACCTGGTGTTTGAGCGCGGCGCCGTGATTGACGTCAAGCCTCAATACGACATCACCCGTCAGGTGATCGAGCGCATGAACCAGCTGAAGTAAGCCATGACCGCGACTATCAAACTCGGCGAGTTGGCCGAGTTCCTTGGGGCCACCTTGCGTGGCTCCAAGGAGAAAGAAATCACTGGGCTAGCCACCTTGCAGGAGGCTGGCCCAGCTCAGTTGAGCTTCCTCGCAAATCCCCAATACCGTAAATACCTGGTCGACAGCCAAGCAGCAGCCGTGCTGTTGAAGGCTGCCGATGCCGAAGGGTTTGCCGGGGATGCGCTGGTGGTTCCCGACCCTTACCTGGCGTATGCCCGGGCATCGCACCTGTTCGATCCAAAGCCTAAAGCTGCCGTCGGTGTTCATCCTTCAGCGGTGATTGCTGACGATGCCCAGGTCGATCCTGCGGCCAGCATTGGCGCCTTTGCAGTGATTGAGAGCGGTGCGCGTATTGCTGCGGGTGTCACGGTGGGCGCTCATTGCTTTATCGGCGCGCGCTGTGAAATTGGTGCCGATGGTTGGCTGGCCCCTCGCGTTACGCTTTACCACGACGTGCGTATTGGTGAGCGGGTGGTGATTCAGTCGGGTGCAGTGATCGGTGGTGAAGGGTTTGGTTTTGCCAATTCCAAAGGTGTCTGGCACAAGATTGCCCAGGTCGGCGGCGTACTGATCGGCGATGACGTGGAAATTGGCGTCAACACCGCGGTGGACCGTGGGGCCTTGGCCGATACCGTGATAGGTAACGGCGTGAAGCTCGATAACCAGATCCAGATCGCCCACAACGTGCAGATTGGCGATCACACCGCCATGGCGGCATGCGTCGGGATTTCCGGCAGCACCAAGATCGGCAAGCATTGCATGCTCGCCGGTGGCGTTGGGCTGGTGGGGCATATCGATATTTGCGACAACGTCTTCATTACCGGCATGACCATGGTGACCCACTCGATTACCGAGCCTGGCGCCTACTCTTCCGGTACGGCCATGCAGCCTGCGGCTGAATGGCGCAAGAGTGCAGCGCGCTTGAGGCAACTTGACGACATGGCTCGCCGCCTCAAACAGCTGGAAAAGCGTGTTGGGGACGTGACCCCTGGCGGTAATGCTTCATCAGAAGGCTGATACCATTTCCATATCAAGTGTGCACAGCCGCTAGACTGCCTCCTTGATTTGCTAGCGGGGCGTGCGTTTAGTCCGCCCGCCCCCAATCTTTATTACAGGCTTCCCCCCGAAATGATGGACATCAACGAGATTCGCGAATACCTGCCTCACCGTTACCCGTTCCTGCTGGTGGATCGTGTAGTGGACCTCAATGTCGAGGAAAAGCGCATTCGTGCCTACAAGAATGTCAGCATCAACGAACCGTTCTTCAATGGTCACTTCCCTGCGCATCCAATTATGCCGGGCGTGCTGATCATCGAAGCGATGGCCCAGGCTGCCGGTATCCTTGGTTTCAAAATGCTCGACCTCAAGCCTGCCGATGGCACGCTTTACTATTTCGTGGGCTCCGACAAGCTGCGCTTCCGTAACCCGGTCACGCCGGGTGACCAGTTGATCCTGGAAGCCAAGTTCATCAGTTGCAAACGCCAGATCTGGAAGTTCGAGTGCCAGGCCTCGGTGGACGGCAAGCCGGTGTGCTCCGCTGAGATCATCTGTGCGGAACGCAAACTATGAGTTTGATTGACCCTCGCGCAATCATCGATCCGTCGGCCGTTCTGGCCGCCGACGTTGAGGTCGGCCCCTGGTCGATCGTCGGCGCAGGTGTTGAAATCGGCGAGGGGACTGTCATCGGGCCACACGTGATCCTCAAAGGTCCGACCCGCATTGGCAAACACAATCGCATCTACCAGTTTTCCTCGGTAGGCGAAGACACCCCGGACATGAAGTACAAGGGT
This sequence comes from Pseudomonas sp. O39, assembly GCF_045447295.1. NCBI lineage: Bacteria > Pseudomonadati > Pseudomonadota > Gammaproteobacteria > Pseudomonadales > Pseudomonadaceae > Pseudomonas > Pseudomonas sp. O39. The sequence continues at coordinate 332,231 of NZ_JBJGXV010000005.1, read as the reverse complement.
GAAGAAACACGCCTGGTAATCGGTGATCACAACATCATCCGTGAAGGCGTGACCATTCACCGTGGCACCGTGCAGGATCGTGCCGAAACCACCTTGGGTGACCACAACCTGATCATGGCCTATGCGCACATCGGCCATGACAGTGTGATCGGCAACCATTGCATCCTGGTTAACAACACTGCACTGGCTGGCCATGTGCACGTTGACGATTGGGCGATCCTGTCCGGTTTCACCCTGGTGCATCAGTATTGCCATATCGGCGCCCACAGCTTTTCCGGCATGGGGACGGCGATCGGCAAGGACGTTCCTGCATTCGTCACGGTCTTCGGCAACCCTGCCGAAGCCCGCAGCATGAACTTCGAAGGCATGCGCCGTCGCGGTTTCAGCGAGGACGCTATTCACGCCCTGCGCCGTGCCTACAAGGTGGTTTACCGCCAAGGGTTGACGGTCGAGCAGGCTCTGACCGAACTGACCGAGCCGGCAGCGTTGTTCCCGGAAGTCGCGGTGTTCCGCGACTCTATCCAGGCATCGACCCGCGGCATCACCCGCTGATCATGGCTAATCTGCGTATCGCGCTGGTGGCCGGTGAAGCTTCCGGCGACATTCTGGGCGCAGGCCTGATGCGGGCCCTCAAGGCCCAGCATCCTGCGGTGGAGTTCATTGGCGTGGGTGGCCCACTCATGCAGGCCGAAGGTCTGACTTCCTACTTTCCCATGGAGCGCCTCTCGGTCATGGGGCTGGTGGAAGTATTAGGCCGTCTGCGTGAGCTGTTGGCGCGGCGTAAGCTACTGATTCAGACACTGATCGAAGAAAGGCCTGACGTTTTTATCGGAATCGACGCGCCGGACTTCACCCTCAATATCGAACTCAAGTTGCGTCAGGCCGGTATCAAGACCGTGCATTACGTCAGCCCGTCCGTGTGGGCGTGGCGCCAGAAGCGCGTGCTGAAGATCCGTGAAGGCTGCGACTTGATGCTGACCTTGTTGCCATTCGAGGCCAGGTTCTACGAAGAGAAGGGCGTGCCGGTGCGGTTTGTCGGGCACACGCTGGCCGACACCATTCCGTTGCAAGCGGACCGCGCTGCCGCGCGTGCCGAACTGGGCTTGCCCGACGGCCCGCTCGTAGCGCTGATGCCGGGCAGTCGAGGTGGCGAAGTCGGTCGCCTGGCCAGCGTGTTTTTCGATGCGGCCGAACGCCTTCAATCCATGAAGCCTGGTATTCGCTTCGTCTTGCCGTGCGCGAGCCCGCAACGGCGTGCACAAATCGAGACGCTGCTTGAGGGGCGCAATCTGCCGTTGACCTTGCTCGACGGCAAGTCGCACCTGGCCCTCGCAGCCTGTGATGCGGTACTGATCGCCTCGGGCACAGCGACCCTGGAGGCGCTGCTGTACAAGCGCCCAATGGTCGTGGCCTATCGTCTGGCGCCGCTGACGTTCTGGATTCTGAAGCGCATGGTCAAAAGCCCTTACATTTCCTTGCCCAACTTGCTGGCCCAGCGCTTGCTGGTGCCTGAGTTGTTGCAGGACGATGCAACGCCTGAAGCGCTGGCACAAACGCTACTGCCGTTGATCGACGGCGGTGAAGAGCAGACCCGTGGGTTTGACGATATCCACCGCACTTTGCGCCGTGACGCGTCGAACCAGGCGGCTGACGCCGTATTGACCTTGATCGGCCAAAAACAGGACGCTTTATGACAACGCAAATGGGCCTGGACTTCAGCCTGGTCGCCGAAGCTCACGCGCTGGTCGCCGGTGTTGACGAAGTAGGGCGCGGCCCGCTGTGTGGCGCCGTCGTGACGGCGGCGGTGATTCTCGACCCGAACCGCCCGATCCTCGGCCTCAACGACTCGAAAAAACTCACCGAAGCGCGCCGTGAAAAGCTCTACGACGAGATTTGCGAAAAAGCCCTGAGCTGGCATATCGCCCGTGCCGAAGTCGAAGAGATCGACGAGTTGAATATTCTCCATGCGACCATGCTGGCCATGCAGCGCGCGGTGGAAGGCCTGCACATCACCCCTAAACTGGCGATGATCGATGGCAACCGCTGCCCTAAATTGACGATGCCGTCAGAAGCCGTGGTCAAGGGTGACAGCAAGGTGCCGGCCATCGCCGCCGCGTCGATCCTGGCCAAGGTCAGCCGTGACCGTGAAATGGCTGCTTTCGAATTGATCTACCCCGGCTACGGTATCGGAGGCCATAAAGGCTACCCGACCCCCGTTCATCTGGAAGCCCTGGCTCGTCTGGGCCCGACGCCGATCCATCGGCGCTCGTTCGCCCCGGTTCGCCTGGCTTACGAGGCGCGGGAAAGCCTCAGCGAGGTTTAGTCGCGAGGCTGATGTTTTTGCCAAGGCCCGGTACAATCCGGCCTTTAAAGCGCAGTAGCTTTAAATGCCGGATTTCCGGGCTTTGTTGTTTCTACGTTTAAGACAGGATCACTATGCCGGCTTCATTCGTTCACCTACGCCTGCACACTGAATACTCCCTGGTCGACGGCCTGGTACGGATCAAACCCCTGGTCAAAACCCTGGTGGGCATGAATATGCCTGCGGTCGCGGTTACCGATCAGAACAACATGTGTTCCCTGGTCAAGTTCTACAAGAACGCCATGGGCGCCGGCATCAAGCCCATTTGCGGCGCCGACCTGTGGCTGTCCAACAAAGACCCGGATAACCCCCTGAGCCGCATCAGCCTGCTGGCGATGAACGGCGTGGGTTATCGCAACCTCACTGAACTGATTTCCCGCGGCTTTATCGACGGCCAACGTAACGGCTCGATCATTATCGAGCGCGAGTGGGTGGCCGAAGCGAGCGAGGGCGTGATCATGCTCTCGGCAGCCAAAGAGGGTGAGATCGGTATCGCGTTGCTGGGCGGCAACCCGCAGGAAGCCGAGGTGCTGGCCCGCGAGTGGATGCAGGTGTTCCCGGACCGCTTCTATCTGGAAGTCCAGCGCACCAATCGCCCCAATGATGAAGAGCACCTGCACGCTGCCGTGGCCCTGGCTGACAAGCTGGGCGCGCCGCTGGTCGCAACCAACGATGTGCGTTTTATCAAGAAAGAAGATTTCGAGGCCCACGAAACCCGCGTGTGCATCGGCGAAGGCCGGGCCCTGGATGACCCGCGTCGTTCGAAGAACTACAGCGAGGAGCAGTACCTCAAAAGCGCCGACGAGATGGCCGAGTTGTTCAGCGACCTGCCCGAAGCCCTGGAAAACTCCGTCGAGATCGCCAAGCGCTGCAACATCGAAGTGAAGCTGGGCAAGCACTTCCTGCCCAACTTTCCGATTCCCGATGGCATGACCATCGATGAGTACTTCCGCAAGGTGTCGTTCGATGGCCTGGAGGAACGTCTATCCGTTCTGTTGCCCAAGGACACCACCGAAGACTACGACGCCAAGCGCCAGGTCTACGTTGATCGGCTGAATTTCGAGCTGGATATCATCATCCAGATGGGCTTCCCCGGTTACTTCCTGATCGTTATGGACTTTATCCAGTGGGCCAAAAGCAACGGCGTACCGGTAGGTCCTGGCCGAGGGTCGGGTGCTGGTTCGCTGGTGGCCTATGTGCAAAAGATTACCGACCTCGACCCGCTGGAATATGACCTGCTGTTCGAACGGTTCCTGAACCCGGAGCGGGTTTCCATGCCCGACTTCGACGTCGACTTCTGCATGGACGGTCGCGACCGTGTCATTGAGTACGTGGCTGAGAAATACGGCCGCAACGCTGTAAGCCAGATCATCACCTTCGGTTCGATGGCGGCGAAAGCGGTAATCCGAGACGTGGCTCGAGTGCAGGGCAAGTCCTACGGCCTGGCGGATCGCCTGTCGAAGATGATCCCGTTCGAAGTCGGCATGACCCTGGAAAAAGCCTACGAGCAGGAAGAAATTCTGCGTGACTTCATCAAGGTCGATGAAGAAGCCGCTGAAATCTGGGACATGGCGCGCAAACTCGAAGGCGTGGTGCGTAACGTCGGGAAACACGCCGGTGGTGTGGTCATCGCGCCGACCAAGCTGACCGACTTTTCGCCGATCTATTGCGATGAAGAAGGCGGCGGCCTGGTAACCCAGTTCGACAAGGATGACGTGGAGGCGGCCGGCCTGGTGAAGTTCGACTTCCTTGGCCTGCGGACCCTGACCATCATCGACTGGGCGCTCAAGACGATTAACCGCGAGCGCGCGAAGGTTAACGAAGAACCGCTGGATATCGCGTTTATCCCGCTGGACGACAAGCCTACCTACCAGTTGCTGCAAAAAGCCGAAACCACGGCGGTGTTCCAGCTTGAGTCGCGCGGCATGAAAGAGCTGATCAAAAAGCTCAAGCCCGACTGCCTGGAAGACTTGATCGCATTGGTGGCGCTGTTCCGTCCAGGCCCACTGCAATCGGGCATGGTGGACGACTTCATCAACCGTAAGCACGGCCGCGCCGAGCTGGCGTATCCGCACTCCGACTACCAGTACGAAGGCCTCAAGCCGGTACTGGCGCCGACCTACGGCATCATCCTGTATCAGGAACAGGTGATGCAGATTGCCCAGGTCATGGCCGGTTACACCCTCGGTGGTGCGGACATGCTGCGTCGCGCCATGGGTAAGAAAAAACCCGAGGAAATGGCCAAGCAGCGTGGCGGTTTCATTGAAGGTTGCGCCACCAACAATATCGACGCCGACCTCGCCGGTAACATTTTCGACCTGGTGGAAAAATTCGCCGGTTATGGCTTCAACAAATCCCACTCCGCCGCCTACGGCCTCGTCTCGTACCAGACCGCGTGGCTGAAAGCCCACTACCCGGCGCCGTTCATGGCCGCGGTACTCTCGGCGGATATGCACAACACCGACAAGGTCGTGACCTTGATCGAGGAAGTGCGCACGATGAAGCTGCGCCTCGACGCACCGGACGTGAACGCCTCGGAGTTCAAGTTCACGGTGAACGACGAAGGCCGCATCATCTACGGCCTGGGCGCGATCAAAGGTGTGGGCGAAGGCCCGGTGGAGGCAATCACCGAGGCGCGCCAGGATGGGCCGTTCAAGGACCTGTTCGATTTCTGTGCGCGGGTCGACCTCAAACGCATCAACAAGCGCACCCTCGATGGCTTGATCCGCAGCGGCGCACTCGATCGTCTCGGCCCGTACTTCCATGATGAGCCGAAGGCTTATCAGGCCAACATCGACCGCAACCGTGCGGTGCTGCTGACCGCCATGGAAGAAGCGATCAAGGCCGCCGAACAGACTGCCCGCACTCACGACAGCGGCCACGCCGACCTGTTTGGCGGGTTGTTCGTCGAAGCAGACGCGGACGTGTACGCCAACCACCGCAAGGCCAAGGAGCTGACCCTCAAGGAACGGCTCAAGGGCGAGAAAGACACCCTGGGCCTGTACCTCACCGGTCACCCGATTGACGAGTACGAAGGCGAAATCCGCCGTTTCGCCCGTCAGCGCATCATCGACCTGAAACCGGCACGGGACACCCAGACCGTCGCCGGCATGATCATCGCCCTGCGGGTGATGAAAAATAAGAAGGGCGACAAGATGGGCTTTATCACCCTCGATGACCGCTCGGGCCGGATCGAGGCGTCGCTGTTTGCCGATGCCTTCCACTCCGCCCAGTCGTTGCTGCAGACCGACGCCATGGTGGTGGTGGAAGGGGAGGTCAGCAACGACGACTTCTCCGGTGGCCTGCGCCTGCGGATCAAAAGGGTGATGAGCATGGAAGATGCGCGTACCAATTTGGCGGAAAGCCTGCGTTTGAAGGTCAAGACCGAAGCCCTCAAAGGCGATCAGCTACGCTGGTTGGGTGACCTGCTCAAACGCCACCGCGGCGCGTGCCCGGTGACCATGGAGTACACCGGCAATGATGCCAAGGCCATGCTGCAGTTTGGGGAGACGTGGCGAATTGATCCCGCTGATGGCTTGATTCAAGCTTTGCGTGACCAGTTCGGGCGAGACAACGTCTTCCTCCAATACCGTTGACGGTCAGATACGTCTGATCTCGACTGAACATTTAATCTCGACCTAAACGCGCCTCTCCCTTAAGGTAGGGCGCGAATAGACAACCGGCTGGCCAGGCACCCCTTGGCCGTCGACCCAAGACGGACGCTTATGAACCCGAATTTTCTTGATTTCGAACAGCCGATCGCTGACCTGCAAGCCAAGATCGAAGAACTGCGCCTGGTCGGCAATGACAATTCGCTGAACATCGGCGATGAGATCGCTCGCCTGCAAGACAAGAGCAGCACGCTCACCGAAGACATCTTCGGCAAGCTGACCAGCTGGCAGATCGCGCGTCTGGCTCGCCACCCGCGCCGTCCCTACACCCTGGACTACATTCAGCACATCTTCACCGAGTTCGACGAGCTGCACGGCGACCGCCACTTCTCCGACGACGCGGCCATCGTGGGCGGTATTGCTCGCCTGGACGACCAGCCGGTAATGGTCATTGGTCACCAGAAAGGCCGCGAAGTGCGCGAGAAGGTACGCCGCAACTTCGGCATGCCGCGCCCTGAGGGCTACCGCAAGGCCTGCCGCCTGATGGAAATGGCCGAGCGTTTCAAAATGCCGATCCTGACCTTCATCGACACCCCGGGTGCCTACCCAGGTATCGACGCCGAGGAGCGCAACCAGAGCGAAGCGATCGCCTGGAACCTGCGTGTGATGGCCCGCCTGAAAACCCCGATCATCGCCACCGTGATTGGTGAAGGTGGTTCCGGCGGTGCGCTGGCCATTGGTGTTTGCGACCAGTTGAACATGCTGCAATATTCGACCTACGCGGTGATCTCGCCGGAAGGTTGCGCTTCGATCCTGTGGAAAACCGCCGAAAAAGCGCCGGACGCTGCCGAAGCCATGGGTATCACTGCCGATCGCCTGAAAGGCTTGGGCATCGTTGATAAAGTCATCGCCGAGCCATTGGGCGGCGCTCACCGTGACCCGGCTGCGGCTGCGGCGACCATCCGCGCTGAACTGGGCTCGCAACTGGCGATGCTCAAGAAGTTCGATAACGAGGCGCTGCTGGCCCGTCGTTATGAGCGCCTGATGAGCTACGGTCTCTGATCAAACACTGATCTGGCAGACAATGCAGTACTAATGTGGGAGCGGGCTTGTGCGGGGGCTGGCTTGCCTGCGATAGCATCAACTCGGTGTAACAAATAACCCGAGTTGCCTGCATCGCGGGCAAGCCCGGCTCCCACACAAGCCCGGCTCCCACATTTGCTTTGTGTATGCTTGGCTACCGTATTCCAGTTCTGCGCCGGTATTTTTGATGACCCCAACTCTACCCGCCAAACTCCTGCAAACCCTGGCCCCGTGGCGCAACGCCCCGGCCTGGCATATCGCGTTCTCCGGTGGGCTCGACTCCACCGTCCTGCTGCACCTTCTCGCCACCCTGGCAAACACCGAAACCCTTCCACCGCTCAACGCCATCCATGTCCACCATGGCCTGCAAGCTGCCGCCGACGCCTGGCCCGGCCATTGCCAAACGGTATGTGACGGCTTGGGCGTACCCTTGCGGGTGATGCACGTGCAAGTGCAATCGGGCGCCAGCCTTGAGCGAGCGGCGCGTGATGCGCGTTATCAGGCGTTTACCGAGGTAGCCGGGGCGGGGGAAGTGTTGCTCACCGGCCAGCACCGCGACGATCAGGCTGAAACCCTATTGTTTCGCCTGCTGCGCGGGGCCGGCGTGCGAGGGTTGGCCGCAATGCCCGTGCATCGCCCGTTGGCGGATGGACATTTGGTGCGACCCTTGCTGGATGCCTCGCGTGCTGAGTTGGAGGCCTACGCCCAGCAACACCAGTTGACGTGGATCGAAGACCCTTCCAACGCCGATTCCCGGTTTTCCCGCAATTACCTGCGCCATCGTGTTGTCCCGGTGCTGGCGGAGCGTTGGCCTCAAGCGGTCGCAAGCCTGGCCCGCACCGCCGAACACCTCAGCGAAGCCCAAGGCCTGCTGGACGAATTGGCATTGATGGACCTGCAAGCCGCCGACCAACCCTCGTCATTTCCCTGGTTGTCCTTGCCGTCGTTGGCCCTTGCGCCGTTACGCGAGCTTTCCGATGCCCGTCAGCGCAATGCCCTGCGCAAATGGCTGAACACTCTTACTCGTTTACCCGACAGCGACCACTGGGCCAGCTGGTATTCCCTGCGCGACGCCAAGGGCGACGCGCAACCGCAGTGGTGCCTGGCCGACGGCCAGCTGCATCGTTGTGGCGAGCGCATTTGGTGGCTGCCTTCCGCGTGGTCGGAATTTTCCGACACGTCAGTGAGCTGGTCGCAGCCGCAAAACCCTCTAGAGTTACCTGGCAATGGCCAGCTGAGATTTGCCGGCAAGGCCCCAACAGGCCCATTGGTGATCCGTTATCGTCAGGGCGGCGAAATCATTGACGTGCCAGGCCGAGGCCGGCGTGACCTTAAGCGTTTGCTTAACGAATGCGGGCTGCCGGGCTTCATGCGTGGCAGATTGCCGCTGCTCTATCAGGGTGAGCAATTGCTGGCCGTCCCCAGCCTTGCGGGGTTATGGGTGACATCGTCTGGCGACTGGCAATTACATTGGATGCCACAGAGATGCGATCAAGGTTTGAGCTGATAGAGCCTTTCCGGTAGACTACGCTCCCTTCTTGATACAACTTCTGTGGATTCGACTGAATCGCAGCAGTTGCCGATTACCAAGCAGTCTTTGCTGGGCGATTCCAAAAAATGTGTAGCGATCAACGTACCGGTGTTTCATTGCTGGTCTGTCACAACGCGGCGGTTTTTTTGAAAGGTGCACTGTGATTAATGCAGGTGATCGGGGGCTTCGGCCTTCCTTCGCTTTCCCCGGCGGCTCGGACCGCTTTAACGCAGACTTCTAGGGTTTTTCATGACGCGCTACATATTCGTCACGGGCGGTGTTGTTTCTTCATTGGGGAAAGGCATTGCCTCCGCTTCATTGGCGGCCATCCTGGAGGCGCGGGGACTTAAGGTCACCATGCTCAAGCTGGACCCGTACATTAACGTTGACCCGGGCACCATGAGCCCGTTCCAGCACGGTGAAGTGTTCGTCACACACGACGGCGCCGAGACCGACCTGGACCTGGGCCACTACGAGCGGTTCATCCGCACGACCATGACCCAGAACAACAACTTCACCACCGGCCGTGTCTACGAGCACGTGCTGCGCAAGGAGCGCCGTGGTGACTACCTGGGTGCAACCATCCAGGTGATCCCGCACATCACCGACGAAATCAAGCGCCGCATCATCAAGGGTGCAGGCGATGCCGACGTGGCGATGGTCGAGATCGGTGGCACCGTAGGTGACATCGAATCCCAGCCGTTCCTCGAAGCCATCCGCCAGTTGCGTTTCGAAGTTGGCGCCAAGCGCGCGATGCTGATGCACCTGACGCTGGTGCCGTACATCGCTACCGCCGGTGAAACCAAAACCAAGCCAACCCAGCACTCGGTCAAGGAACTGCGTTCCATCGGCCTGCAGCCGGACGTGCTGGTGTGCCGCTCCGATCACCCGATCGATATTTCCTCGCGTCGCAAGATCGCGCAGTTCACCAACGTTGAAGAGCGTGCGGTGATTGCCCTGGAAGACGCCGACACTATCTACAAGATCCCGGGCATCCTGCATTCGCAAGGCCTGGATGATTTTGTGGTCGAGCGTTTCGGCCTGCAGTGCAACGGCGCGGACCTGTCCGAGTGGGAAGCTGTGGTTGATGCCAAGCTCAACCCTGAGCACGAAGTCACCATCGCCATGGTCGGCAAGTACATGGAGCTGCTGGATGCGTACAAGTCGCTGATCGAAGCGATGAGCCACGCCGGTATCAGCAACCGTACCAAGGTCAACCTGCGCTACATCGATTCCGAAGACATCGAGAACCAGGGCACCGCCCTGCTCGAAGGCGTTGACGCTATCCTCGTTCCCGGCGGTTTCGGCCTGCGTGGCGTGGAAGGCAAGATCACCGCTGTGCAGTACGCGCGTGAAAACAAGGTGCCGTACCTGGGTATCTGCCTGGGCATGCAAGTGGCCGTTATCGAGTTCGCCCGCAACGTGCTGGGCTGGAAAGACGCCAACTCCACCGAGTTCGATCACGCCAGCGGCCACCCGGTCGTAGGCCTGATCACCGAGTGGGAAGATGCCACCGGCGCCGTTGAGACCCGTACTGAAAGCTCCGACCTGGGCGGCACCATGCGCCTTGGCGCGCAAGACTGCCTGCTCGAGCCGGGCTCGCTGGTTCACGATTGCTACGGCAAGGATGTGATCGTCGAGCGTCACCGTCACCGCTACGAAGTGAACAACAACCTGCTGCCGCAGATCAAAGAAGCCGGCCTGAAAGTCTCTGGTCGCTCCGGCGATGGCAAGCTGGTTGAAGTGGTCGAGGCGCCGGATCATCCGTGGTTCGTGGCGTGCCAGTTCCACCCTGAGTTCACCTCGACCCCGCGCGACGGTCACCCGTTGTTCACCGGTTTCGTTAAAGCAGCACTGACGCAACATCAGAAGAAGGCGTAAACCTGATGGCCCAGAAGATCATTCGCGTAGGCGACATCGAGATTGCCAACGACAAGCCCATGGTGCTGTTCGGCGGCATGAACGTGCTGGAAAGCCGCGACATGGCGATGCAGGTCTGTGAAGAATACGTCAAGGTGACCGAGAAACTCGGTATCCCTTACGTGTTCAAGGCCAGCTTCGACAAGGCCAACCGTTCGTCCGTGACCTCCTATCGCGGCCCAGGCCTTGAAGAAGGCATGCGGATCTTCCAGGACATCAAGCAAGCCTTCGGCGTGCCGATCATCACCGACGTCCACGAGCCTGAACAGGCTGCCGTGGTCGCCGAGGTGTGCGACATCATCCAGCTGCCGGCCTTCCTGTCGCGCCAGACCGACCTCGTGGTCGCCATGGCCAAGACCGGCGCTGTGATCAATATCAAGAAAGCCCAGTTTCTCGCGCCTCAGGAAATGAAACATATCCTGAGCAAGTGCGTGGAAGCGGGTAACGACCAGTTGATCCTCTGCGAGCGTGGTTCGAGCTTCGGCTACAACAACCTCGTGGTGGATATGCTCGGTTTCGGCATCATGAAGCAGTTCGAATACCCGGTGTTCTTCGACGTGACCCACGCGCTGCAAATGCCCGGTGGTCGTGCCGATTCCGCTGGCGGGCGGCGTGCCCAGGTACTAGACCTGGCCAAGGCCGGCATCAGCCAGTCTTTGGCGGGCCTGTTCCTGGAAGCCCACCCGGACCCGGACAACGCCAAATGCGACGGTCCCTGCGCCCTGCGCCTGGACAAGCTGGAGCCATTCCTGGCCCAGCTCAAGCAGTTGGACGAACTGGTCAAGAGTTTTCCGACGGTAGAGACCGCGTAAGCGCCATTTCTCCGGTAGACTTTCCCTCGCTTTACGCTCAGGCCTGCGGGCCTGAGCCTTGTCGCCTGCAAGCCTGCCCCGTTGTTCCACCCTTGCGGTCGGTCAAAAGATTTCCTTCAGCTGCGTCGTTTTCGTCAACTTTGGAGTGTTTACAACAATGGCAAAAATCGTCGACATCAAAGGTCGTGAAGTTCTCGACTCCCGTGGCAACCCCACCGTCGAAGCCGACGTGCTTCTCGATAACGGCATCATCGGCAGCGCCTGCGCGCCGTCCGGTGCTTCTACCGGTTCGCGCGAAGCGCTGGAACTGCGTGATGGCGACAAGAGCCGTTACCTGGGCAAAGGTGTACTCAAGGCTGTAGCCAACATCAACGGCCCGATCCGTGACCTGTTGCTGGGCAAGGACCCGCTGGACCAGAAAGCCCTGGACCACGCGATGATCAAGCTCGACGGCACCGAAAACAAAGGCAGCCTGGGCGCCAACGCCATCCTCGCCGTGTCCCTGGCCGCTGCCAAGGCCGCCGCACAGGATCAGGACCTGCCGCTGTACGCCCACATCGCCAACTTGAACGGCACTCCGGGTGTGTACTCGATGCCGGTGCCGATGATGAACATCATCAACGGTGGCGAGCACGCTGATAACAACGTCGACATCCAGGAATTCATGGTGCAGCCGGTTGGCGCCAAGACCTTCTCCGAAGGCTTGCGCATGGGCACCGAGATTTTCCATCACCTCAAAGCTGTGTTGAAGGCCCGTGGCCTGAGCACCGCCGTGGGTGACGAAGGGGGTTTCGCACCGAACCTGGCGTCCAACGAAGATGCACTGAAAGTGATCTCCGAAGCCGTGGCCAACGCTGGCTACAAGCTGGGCACCGACGTGACCCTGGCCCTGGACTGCGCCGCGAGCGAGTTCTACGAGGACGGTAAATACAACCTGGCCGGCGAAGGCCATGTGTTCACCTCCGAAGGGTTTGCTGACTACCTCAAAGGCCTGACCGAGCGCTACCCGATCATCTCGATCGAAGATGGCCTGGACGAGTCTGACTGGGCGGGCTGGAAAGTCCTCACCGACAAGATCGGCGAGAAAATCCAACTGGTCGGCGACGACCTGTTCGTGACCAACACCAAGATCCTGAAAGAAGGCATCGACAAGAAGATCGCCAACTCGATCCTGATCAAGTTCAACCAGATCGGCACCCTGACCGAAACCCTGGAAGCCATCCAGATGGCCAACGCCGCGGGCTACACCGCCGTGATCTCGCACCGCTCCGGCGAAACCGAAGATTCGACCATTGCCGACCTGGCAGTGGGCACCTCGGCCGGCCAGATCAAGACCGGTTCCCTGTGCCGTTCCGACCGCGTTTCCAAGTACAACCAATTGCTGCGTATCGAAGAGCAACTGGCAGGTAAAGCCAAGTACAACGGTCGCAGCGAGTTTCGCGGCTGAGTGTTAAATGGTAAAAAGTCGACGGGTTGCGTCGGAAAAATCTCGATAGAGTGAATTTCGACGCTAATCTGATGGCTATCAAGCACAAGCCTGGTTCATCCAGGCTTCGTGCTATCAGTTGCTTCAAAAGTTTTGCATGGCTGTCTTTTTTTACTGGATACCCGGATTTCGATGCGCAGTCCCAATTGGTTGTTCCTCGTCTTGCTCTTATTGCTGGCTGGCCTGCAGTACCGCCTATGGGTCGGTAATGGCAGCTTTGCGCAGGTGAAAGAGCTGACCCAGCAAATTGCCGATCAGCACGCCGAAAACGAAATCCTGCTGGAGCGCAATCGCGTCCTCGATGCCGAAGTGCTTGAGCTGAAAAAAGGTACGGAGACCGTTGAAGAGCGGGCTCGTCATGAATTGGGCATGGTCAAGGAGGGCGAAACCCTCTACCAGTTGGCCCAATGAATCAGTCTTTACCGGCCTTCTGGGCCGTGATTCCTGCCGCGGGCGTCGGTGCCCGTATGGCCGCGGACCGTCCCAAGCAGTACTTGCAACTGGGCGGGCGCACTATTCTCGAACACAGCCTCGGCTGTTTTCTCGATCATCCTGGCCTCAAGGGGCTGGTGATCAGTCTTGCGGTAGATGACCCCTATTGGCCAAGCCTGTCGAGTGCCAACGACTCTCGCATTGTACGCGCGGACGGCGGCGACGAGCGCTCGGGTTCAGTACTCAATGCGTTGTTGCAACTCAATGCACTCGGCGCCAGCGATGACGACTGGGTGCTGGTGCACGATGCCGCGCGCCCTAACCTGAGCCGTGATGACCTCGACAAGCTGTTGGCGGAACTCGCGGATGATCCGGTCGGCGGCTTGCTCGCCGTACCGGCGCGCGACACCCTCAAGCGTGTCGACAAGCACGGCCGCGTGGTGGAAACCGTGGATCGCAGCCTGATCTGGCAGGCGTACACGCCGCAGATGTTCCGCCTGGGCGCCTTGCACCGTGCCTTGGCCGATAGCCTGGTCGCAGACGCAGTGATCACCGACGAAGCCTCGGCCATGGAATGGTCGGGCCAGGCACCACGCCTGATCGAAGGGCGCGCGGACAACATCAAGGTCACTCGTCCCGAAGACCTGGAGTGGCTCAGGTTGCGGTGGGCAAACCGCAGATAGTCAGTGACACCGCGTCGACCTCATCGCAGGCAAGCCAGCTCCCACAGTTGAAATGCAATTCCCTGTGGGAGTCGGGCTTGCCTGCGATGAGGCCCGAACAGTCGCCCCAAATTACGCGCTGTACTCCGGCCGCTCAGCCAACCCCTCCTTCAAAAAATCCACCAGCTTCCTGACCTTCGGCGACAAATGCCGTTGCTGCGGATACAACGCCCACACCGCCGTGTTCGGCGGCTGATTCGCTTCCAGTAACGACACCAGCGCACCACTGTGCAGATGCTCCAGCACGTAATAGTCCGGCAACTGGCATAACCCTACGCCTTGCAATGCGGCATCCAGTACCGCTTGCCCACTGTTGCAGCGCCAGTTGCCTTGCACCCGCTGGGAAAATTCGCGCCCGTCCTGCGCCAGTTGCCAAATGTCCGAGCTGCCAATCAGGCAATTATGCCGACTTAATTCCGACAAACTATGTGGCCGACCATACCGAGCCAGGTAGGACGGCGACGCGCACAGGTACATGCGTCGAGGGGCCAGGCGACTGGCTACCATGCGCGAGTCTTGCAGGCGACCCAGCCGGATCGCCAGGTCCAGGCCTTCATGCACCAGGTCCAACTGGCGATTGCTCAGCTCGATGTCCACGCGCAATTGCGGATAGAGCCCCATGAATCGCGTGACCAACGGCACGATAAAGCGCTCGCCGTACGCCACCGCACAGGTCATGCGCAACATGCCCTTGGGTTCGCTGGTGAGGTCGCCCACGGCGCGCAAGGCTTCTTCGCGACCGTCCTGCAAGCGCTGGCAGTGCTGCAGGAAGGTCTGGCCGGCTTCGGTCAGGGTCACCTTGCGCGTGCTTCGATACAGCAACCGCGTTTGCAGCCGTTCTTCCAGGCGCGCCACTTGCCGGCTGATGTGCGACGACGAAACCCCCAGCCGCTCGGCCGCCGCTGTGAATTGGCTGCATTCGGCCACGGCGACGAACTCATCGATGCCTTCCCAGCGGTTTTCCAGCATGTTGATTATCCCTGTACAGCAATAAAGTTTTGCTTTTGCCTGGATTATTAATCACTCAGCCATGTTTTACACTCACTGCCTCAGTTTTTAACTCCCTGGAGAAACCCGGATGATCAAGTCCCGCGCTGCCGTAGCCTTCGAAGCGAAAAAGCCCCTTGAGATCGTTGAAGTGGATGTCGCCATGCCCAAGGCTGGCGAGGTGCTGCTGCGGGTGGTCGCGTCCGGCGTGTGCCATACCGATGCGTACACCTTGTCGGGCGCCGACCCGGAAGGCATCTTCCCGTCGATCCTTGGCCATGAAGGCGGTGCGGTGGTTGAAGCGATCGGCGAGGGCGTGACCTCGGTCGCTGTCGGCGACCACGTGATCCCGCTTTACACCCCGGAGTGCGGGAAGTGCAAATTCTGCCTGTCGGGCAAGACCAACTTGTGCCAGGCCATCCGCTCCACCCAAGGCAAAGGCCTGATGCCCGATGGCACCACGCGCTTCTCCTATAAGGGTCAGCCGATTTTCCACTACATGGGTACCTCGACGTTCTCCGAGTACACCGTGCTGCCGGAAATTTCCGTCGCCAAAATCCCTAAAGAAGCGCCGCTGGAAAAAGTCTGCCTGCTGGGCTGCGGCGTCACCACCGGCATCGGTGCGGTGATCAACACGGCCAAGGTCAAGCCAGGTGACACCGTGGCGATCTTCGGTCTGGGCGGCATCGGCCTGTCGGCGGTCATCGGTGCGGTCAAAGCCAAGGCGGGTCGCATCATCGCCATCGACATCAACCCGGCCAAGTTCGAAATCGCCAAGCAACTCGGCGCCACCGATTGCATCAACCCGAAAGACTACGACCGCCCAATTCAGGACGTGATTGTCGACTTGACCGACGGCGGCGTGGACTTTTCCTTCGAGTGCATCGGCAATGTGCAACTGATGCGTGCCGCTCTGGAGTGCTGCCACAAGGGTTGGGGCGAGTCGGTGATCATCGGCGTTGCGGGTGCCGGCCAGGAAATCGCCACTCGCCCATTCCAACTGGTGACCGGTCGCGTCTGGCGCGGTTCGGCGTTCGGCGGCGTGCGCGGTCGTACTGAGTTGCCAAGCTACGTGGAAATGGCCCAGACCGGCGAGATCCCGCTGGACACGTTCATCACCCACACCATGGGCCTGGAAGACATCAACAAAGCGTTTGATCTGATGCATGAAGGCAAGAGCATTCGTACCGTCATCCACTTTTGATGCAGCTGCAAGTTGCAAGCTTCACGCTGCAAGAAGGCGTACGCCCACTTGCAGCTTATAGCTTGCCGCTTGCCGCTGGGAGCATTCCCATGACCCTGGAAAATATCTCCTGCCAGAAGAGTTTTGGCGGCTGGCATAAACGCTACAAACACAGCTCCCACGTGCTCGGTTGCGATATGACGTTTGCCGTCTACCTGCCGCCGCAAGCGGAGCAGGGTGGCACGTTACCGGTGCTGTATTGGCTGTCCGGGTTGACCTGCACCGACGAGAACTTCATGCAGAAGGCCGGCGCCCATCGGATGGCCGCCGAACTGGGGTTGATCATCGTCGCGCCGGACACCAGCCCCCGCGGGCCAGGTGTACCGGGCGACCCGGATAACGCGTGGGATTTCGGCCTGGGTGCGGGTTTCTACCTGAATGCCACCCAGGAACCTTGGGCCAAGCACTATCGGATGCATGACTACGTGGTGCAGGAATTGCCGGCGTTGGTTGAAGCGCATTTCCCTGCGTCGGATAAGCGCGGCATCAGCGGCCATTCAATGGGCGGCCATGGTGCGTTGGTGTGTGCCCTACGCAACCCTGGACGTTACCAATCGGTGTCGGCATTTTCGCCGATCAACAACCCGATGGACTGCCCATGGGGCCAGAAAGCCTTTTCCCGTTATTTGGGCGAAGAACGCTCGAAATGGCGCGAGTGGGATGCCTGCGTACTGATCAGCGAAGCCTCGGAAAAGCTGCCACTGTTGGTCGACCAGGGTGATCGCGATGATTTCCTGGCGGTGCAACTCAAGCCTGAAGCTTTGCAACAGGCGGCCAAGGCGGCCAACCATCCACTCGAACTGCGCCTGCAGCCGGGTTATGACCACAGCTACTTCTTTATCGCCAGCTTCATCGAAGACCATTTGCGACACCATGGTCGTGCTTTGCTCGGTTAATGTGAGGCAAAAGTAGGTAGAATCACGCCCTGAATTAAATCGGGGCGTTTTTTTATGCGTATTGGCCACGGCTACGATGTGCACCGTTTCGCTGAAGGCGATTTCATCACCCTGGGCGGCGTGCGCATTGCACACCACCATGGGTTGCTGGCTCATTCCGACGGCGACGTTGTGCTGCATGCCTTGAGCGATGCTTTGCTCGGCGCGGCCGCGTTGGGTGATATCGGCAAGCACTTTCCGGACACCGACCCTTCCTTCAAGGGCGCGGACAGCCGTGTGTTGCTGCGCCATGTGGTCGGCCTGATCCACGCCAAGGGTTGGAAAGTCGGCAACGTCGATAACACCATCGTGGCCCAGGCGCCGAAAATGGCGCCCCACATTGAGTCGATGCGCGCACTGATTGCCGCGGACCTGCAAATTGAATTGGATCAAGTGAACGTGAAAGCCACCACCACCGAAAAGCTCGGGTTTACCGGTCGTGAAGAGGGCATCGCGGTGCACTCCGTCGCCTTGTTGCTGCGCGCATGAACGACCTGGAACTGTTGGGCCCGCGGGCCTATGGCGAGGCGCTGGGCAGCGCGGTCCTGAAGGCTACGGCGGAAGATTTCCAGGTCGACGAAGTGCTCGATATCCCGCTGACCGGCGACGGTGAGCACCTGTGGCTGTGGGTTGAAAAGCGTGGCCTGAATACCGAAGAAGCTGCACGGCGAATCGCCAAGGCCGCTGGCGTGCCGTTGCGCACCGTCAGCTATGCCGGGCTCAAGGACCGCCAGGCGTTGACCCGCCAGTGGTTCAGCGTGCAACTGCCAGGCAAGGCCGACCCGGACATGAGCGGTGCGGAAAACGACACCCTCAAGATCCTTAAAAGCGCCCGCCACAAGCGCAAGCTGCAACGCGGTGCGCATGCGGCCAACGGCTTTACCCTGCGCCTCACCCAGTTGGTCGGGGACACCGCCGCTATCGACGCGCGTTTGCAGCTGATTGCCCAGCACGGCATTCCTAATTATTTCGGCACCCAGCGCTTTGGCCACAACGGTGGCAACGTGGTGGACGCCCGTGCATGGGCGGCGCGCAAGGCCTTGCCTGAACAGCGCAATGTGCGTTCACGGCTGCTGTCCACCGCGCGTAGCTTTCTGTTCAACAAAGTGTTGGCCGCGCGTGTCGCCGACGGCTCCTGGCAGCGTGCCCAGGTGGGCGACCTGTTGGCGTTTACCGACAGCCGCAGTTTTTTCCCGGCGGGGGAGGCTGAATGCAGCGACCCACGCCTGGCGATTCTGGACCTGCACCCGACCGGGCCGCAGTGGGGCGAGGGTGATTCGCCGGCGACCGGTGCAACCCATGCGCTGGAACAGGCGGTCGCCGCCAGCGAAGCCGACCTGCGCGATTGGCTGGTGAATGCCGGTATGAGCCAGGAACGTCGCATTCTTCGACTGCCCATTGGCGGGTTGACGTGGCATTATCCCGGTCCTGACATTCTGCAATTGGAATTCGTCCTGCCGGCCGGATGCTTCGCCACTGTGTTGGTGCGCGAGCTTGTTGATCTGGTGTCGGTGGGGCCGACGGACAACCCATGCGTATTCTGATATCAAACGATGACGGTGCCACCGCACCCGGTCTTGCCGCGCTTTATGCAGCGCTGGAAGATTACGCCGAGTGCGTGGTGGTTGCCCCGGACCAGGACAAGAGCGGCGCCAGCAGTTCGCTGACGCTCGACCGTCCGTTGCACCCGCACGTTCTGGCTAATGGCTTTATCAGTGTGAACGGCACTCCCACCGATTGCGTGCACCTGGCAATCAACAGTTTGTTGGAGCAGGAGCCCGACCTGGTGGTATCGGGCATCAACCTCGGCGCCAACCTGGGCGATGACGTGTTGTATTCCGGTACCGTGGCGGCAGCCCTTGAGGGGCGATTCCTGGGCCGCACCTCGTTCGCCTTTTCGTTTGCCTCACGGCAATTGGATAACCTGGCGACGGCGGCGTACTTCGCGCGCAAGCTGGTGGAAGCCCACTGTTCGCTGGACTTGCCGCCGCGTACGGTGCTCAACGTCAATATTCCCAATTTGCCCCTCGACCATATTCGCGGCATCCAGCTGACGCGCCTGGGCCATCGCGCCCGGGCGGCGGCGCCGTTGAAAGTGGTCGATCCGCGTGGCAAGGAAGGCTATTGGATCGCCGCAGCGGGTGACGCCGAGGACGGTGGGCCGGGCACGGACTTTCATGCGGTGATGCAAGGTTATGTTTCGATTACCCCGTTGCAGCTTGATCGCACCTTCAGTGATGCCTTCAGTAGTCTGGATGGCTGGCTCGAGGGGCTGCGTTGATGGCGCGTGAACAAGACGACCTGTTGCGTCGTGGCATCGGGATGACCTCCCAGCGTACCCGCGAGCGTTTGATCCAGCGCCTGTACGAAGAAGGCCTGTCCAACGCCCAGGTGCTGGAAGTCATCCGGCGCACGCCGCGGCACCTGTTTGTCGATGAGGCCCTGGCCCATCGCGCCTATGAAGACACCGCGTTGCCGATTGGCCACAACCAGACCATCTCGCAGCCTTATATGGTCGCGCGCATGAGTGAACTGCTGCTGGCGGCTGGGCCGTTGGACAAGGTGCTGGAGATCGGCACCGGTTCGGGTTACCAGACTGCGGTGCTGTCGCAACTGGTGGAACGGGTGTTCTCGGTGGAGCGCATCAAGGTCCTGCAGGATCGCGCCAAGGAGCGCCTGGTGGAGCTCAACCTGCGCAACGTGGTGTTCCGTTGGGGCGATGGTTGGGAAGGTTGGCCTGCGCTGGCGCCTTATAACGGCATTATCGTCACGGCCGTCGCGACTGACGTACCGCAAGCGTTGCTCGATCAACTGGCGCCTGGCGGGCGGTTGGTCATCCCGGTGGGCTCCGGCGAAGTGCAACAATTGATGCTCATTATCCGGGAGGAAGAAGGCTTTTCCCGGCATGTGCTGGGCGCTGTGCGCTTCGTACCGTTGCTCAATGGCCCGCTGGCCTGATCATTTATTCGCAAACAGTGAATTCTGTGGGTGGGGATGTGTCTTACAGCGGGGCTTATAGAGTCAACATGATTGGAAACCGTGATTAAACATGATGAATTTTTCGTTTCAGTCGTGTGCCGGTAAAAAGCCAATGCCCAGTTATACTTGCGTCATATTTCAAGCCTGATACAGGCGTTCATGTTCAGCCACCACAAAGGGAGCGGCGGGTGAGTCTCACAGGTCTTGCGCAGCGTATGAGTAAAACAAGCTTTCAGCGACTGGTGCTTGGCCTTGTCTTGAGTTCCTTGTTGGCGGGTTGCTCAAGCTCCCCATCCAGCAGCGCTCGGGTTGTCGACCGAAACAGTGCCGTGCCGCAAAAGCCGACGGTCACCACCGGGCAATATGTAGTGCGAAAGGGGGACACGATGTTCTCGATCGCCTTCCGTTATGGGTGGGATTACAAGGCGCTCGCAGCGCGTAACAATATTCCTGTGCCCTATACGATACATCCGGGGCAAACCATCCGCTTCGATGGGCGCACGGGTTCAACGCCTACGGCAGTTGTGACAAATTCCGGATCTTCGCCGTCGTCTTCGAGCAGGACGACCATCATCACACGGCCTGCAGGCGCCGCCACGTCTACGGTTGCGAGCAAGCCGGCACCCGCGCCGTTGCCGCCTGCAGGGCCTGCTCCGACCGGTTGGGGATGGCCTTCAAACGGTGTATTGATTGGAAAATTCTCTTCAAACGGTAGTTTGAATAAAGGCATTGATATCGCCGGGGATTTGGGACAGCCTGTTTTAGCTGCGTCTGATGGGACAGTGGTTTACGCCGGGAGTGGTTTACGGGGCTACGGCGAACTGGTCATCATCAAACACAGCGATACCTACGTCAGTGCTTACGGTCACAACCGTAGGCTGTTGGTTCGGGAGGGGCAGCAGGTCAAAGTCGGACAGACAATTGCCGAAATGGGGTCAACTGGTACAGACCGGGTGAAACTGCACTTTGAGATTCGCCGCCAAGGGAAACCTGTAGATCCGCTGCAATTCCTACCCCGTCGTTGATGTGTTGCACAGCCTGTTCCCTCGCGTAGAAGGAACAGGCTCCAGCGTTGCCAAGGATATAGGCGTCGCTCGAGCTTGAGGTCGAACTCACCAAAGGACTATAACAATGGCTCTCAGTAAAGAAGCGCCGGAGTTTGACATCGACGATGAGGTTCTCCTTGAAATGGAGATACTCACCGATAAGGAATCGATGTCGAATGATGAAGGGTCTGCTACACCTTCAGTTCGCACCAAATCCAAGAACGCCACCGCGTTAAAGCAACACAAGTACATTGACTACACGCGGGCGCTCGACGCAACGCAGTTGTACCTCAATGAGATCGGCTTTTCCCCTCTGCTGACTCCCGAAGAAGAAGTCCATTTTGCGCGCTTGTCGCAAAAGGGTGATCCGGCTGGGCGCAAGCGCATGATTGAAAGTAACCTGCGGCTGGTGGTGAAAATCGCCCGGCGTTATGTCAATCGTGGTCTGTCCCTGTTGGACCTGATCGAAGAGGGCAACCTGGGCTTGATCCGGGCGGTGGAGAAGTTCGACCCTGAGCGGGGCTTCCGCTTTTCAACTTATGCCACCTGGTGGATCCGCCAGACCATCGAACGGGCGATCATGAATCAGACCCGTACGATTCGGTTGCCGATCCATGTGGTCAAAGAGCTCAACGTCTACCTGCGGGCGGCGCGTGAGCTCACACAAAAACTCGATCATGAACCTTCGCCTGAAGAAATCGCCAACCTGCTGGAAAAACCGGTGGGGGAGGTCAAGCGCATGCTTGGCTTGAATGAGCGTGTGTCTTCGGTCGACGTCTCGCTGGGTCCGGATTCGGATAAAACCCTGCTGGACACCCTGACGGATGATCGCCCGACGGATCCTTGCGAGCTGTTGCAGGACGATGATCTTTCCCAAAGCATTGACCAGTGGCTGTCTGAGCTCACGGATAAGCAGCGTGAAGTGGTGATTCGCCGCTTCGGCCTGCGTGGCCATGAGAGCAGCACCCTGGAGGATGTAGGCCTGGAAATTGGCCTGACCCGTGAGCGGGTGCGGCAGATCCAGGTAGAGGGCCTCAAGCGCTTGCGTGAGATCCTCGAGAAGAATGGCTTGTCGAGTGAGTCGCTGTTCCAATAACGACGCCATACGAAATGTGGGAGTAGGCTTGTGTGGGAGCTGGCTTGCCTGCGATAGCATCACCTCGGTTCATCAGTTACACCGAGTAGATGCTATCGCAGGCAAGCCAGCTCCCACATAAAGCTCACTCCCACATTTTTTTGTGCCCGGAATTCTATTGGCCTAGAGCAAAATTCCAGGCATAAAAAAACCCCGCTTTTAAGGGCGGGGTTTTTTCGACTAAGTCAGTACAAGTTAGATAACTTGAACTTCTTCAGCTTGCATGCCTTTCTGACCGCGGGTAGCGATGAAAGAAACCTGTTGGCCTTCTTTCAGGCTTTTGAAGCCGTCGGATTGGATAGCTTTGAAGTGAACGAACAGGTCGTCACCGGATTGTGGAGTGATGAAGCCGAAGCCTTTTTCATCGTTGAACCACTTAACGGTACCAGTTTGGCGATTAGACATGGTGTATCTCCTTGGACAAAGTTAACTGCGACTCAGGAAAAGCCCTGGCCGAGACTGAGTGCAAAGAGCAGGAAAAATTCTTGGAGATGGTTGGATCGAAATTCAACATATCGTGTAGAGATTCTCAGTGACACAAGCAGCACAGTGGCGCCACCTTAACCCTTTTTCAGGAACGTGCCAATGGTATTTCCGAAGGTTTCTCTATTTTCGTGACTGGCGGTGGTATTTACAGTCATCAATCGCTGCAGCGCGGGCCCCGGCCCGACGGGCTGTGCCCTATAGCAGGCAGTGCATTCATCAAGAAAAAACCCACGCCCTTTGAACCCCACGGCTGGCCCCGGTAAGATGCCCAACAGAATTTTTCCACCTCGCTATTCAGGACACCCGCCATGAGCATCAAATCGGACAAGTGGATTCGCCGCATGGCGCAAGAGCACGGCATGATCGAACCCTTCGTTGAACGCCAGATCCGTGGCGAAGGCGCGGCTCCCGTGATTTCCTACGGTGTATCCAGCTACGGCTACGACGTACGCTGCGCCGATGAATTCAAGGTGTTCACCAACATCAACTCGGCCATCGTCGATCCGAAAAACTTCGACGAAAAGAGCTTCGTCGACGTCAAGAGTGACGTGTGCATCATTCCGCCAAACTCCTTTGCCCTGGCGCGCACCGTGGAATTCTTCCGTATTCCCCGTGACGTGCTCACCATCTGCCTGGGTAAAAGCACCTACGCGCGCTGCGGCATCATCGTTAACGTGACGCCGCTTGAGCCAGAGTGGGAAGGCCATGTGACCCTGGAGTTTTCCAATACCACCACGTTGCCAGCCAAGATCTACGCCAACGAAGGCGTGGCACAGATGCTGTTCCTGCAGTCCGACGAGGCCTGTGAAGTGTCCTATAAAGACCGCGCCGGCAAGTATCAGGGCCAGCGTGGCGTTACTCTCCCACGCGCTTGATCGAAAGGTCTTACACGTAAAGGGAATTAGTCCGCGGGAATTGACTCTATTGGGTGTACTGCCTCGGTGCGTGCAAAACGCACCGAGCCACGCTTGAGGAGTCCTTTATGAAGATTGACCCGCGTATCAGCGCTGAACTCGCCCGGCTTGAACCCAACCAGATTGGTGTTTTGGCCTGGTCCCTGATGGCCGACCCTGCGTATGCGGGCGGCATCCCTGGTCAACCAGACGAAGATTGGCCCCAGCAGCCCACCGAGCCCGGTGAGCCGACGCTTCCGGATGAGCCGCCACCCGCGCCTGTCGCCTGATTCGTCAGGGCAAGGGACATGGCCGGCACGTCAGCGCACCGGCCAGACGTCCTCATCGCCGATCACAAAGATCTGTTGATCCATGCTCTGTTCCACTGCAAAGCCACCTGTAAAGGCGCCAAACGCCGGCAGCAAGCTGATACGCGAGCCGATCTGAAAGCACGGCAGCCGTAGACTCTGGCGGCCTTTGCCACGCAACCGATACACCGGATGCACATGCCCCGCCAGTACATGGTGGCTGGCGTGGGCGTCCGGCTCATGCTGCAACGCAAACGGCCCCATCAGCAGCGGCTCGGGAACCACCTCAATCCTCAAGTCGGCAGGCGGGTCGCCTGCGCGTTTATCGTGATTGCCACGAATCAAGGTCAGGCTCAGGTCGCGATTGCACGCTCGCCAGGCTCTCAAGGCGCTCAGGGTGCCGCTGGCGTGAGAGCCGGGGCCGTGCAGGAAGTCCCCGAGAAAGATCACCTGCGCGCACGGCAAGGCCGACAACAGCCGGTCCAGGCGTTGAAGGTTTTCCGAGGTCGTGCCCTGTGGCACCGGCTGCCCCAGGCTGCGATAGGCCGACGCTTTGCCAAAATGCGCATCGGCAATCAGCAGGCACTGGCGAGCAGGCCAGTACAGCGCCTTCTCAGCCAGCAACCACACGTCCTCACCCTCAAGCATCACTGAGTACACTCTTAGCGCTCCCCGTTATCCGCGACTTTTTCCAGGTCCCTGACCATCCGCGCAATGCGCTCGGACAGCTTTTCCGAGCTCATGCTTTCGCGCATCCGCTCAACCAGCAGTGGGAAGGCCAACGGTGTCGGCCGTTCGATCACATGCAGGTCCAGCTTCAGCGCCACCAGATGGCGCAGAGTGTCTTCCAGGCGACGAATATCCAACTCGTCCCGCAGGACTTCTTCCCCGGCCTGGGTCAGCAGCAGATTCTGCGGGTCATATTGCTTGAACACTTCATAGAACAAGCCGCTGGACGCCTGCACCTGACGGGTGCTTTTCGGCGCGCCGGGGTAGCCGGCAAACACCAGCCCGGCGATGCGTGCGATTTCGCGAAAGCGGCGCAGGGCCAGTTCACCCGCGTTGAGGCTGGCCGCTACATCCAACAACAAGTTCGCCGGACTCAGCAGCGCCTCGTTCAGTAAACGAGGCCAATCCACCGGCGTGGCACTCAACAGTTCCAGCCCGTAATCATTCACGGCAATCGAAAAGGTCACCGGCTGCAGTTGGCTGACCCGCCACGCCAACAAACTCGCCACCCCCAGATGCACCTGGCGCCCCGCAAACGGGTAAAGAAACAGGTGCCAGCCCTCCCGCGATTTCAGGGCTTCGGCCAGTAAGTGCTCGCGCGTTGGCAGGCCCGACCAGCGCAACTGGGTTTGCAGTAACGGTTGCACCGCCCGCATCTCCGGGCCGTCATAACGCCCGTGCGCGGCGGCATCAAAACGCTCAACCACCGCTTGGGCCAACTCATTGGAGAGCGGCATGCGCCCGCCATTCCAGCGCGGCACGGCAGCTTTTTTCGCGGTGCTGCGTCGCACATAGGCGGTCATGTTTTCCACCCGCACCAGCTCCAGCAAACGCCCGGCAAACAGAAAACCATCACCGGGTTTGAGCCGGGCGATAAAGCCTTCCTCGACACTGCCCAGGTTCTTGCCGCCACCGCCCTTGCTCCAGAATTTCAGCTGAATACTCGCGTCGCTGACGATAGTGCCCACGCTCATGCGGTGACGGCGCGCCAGGCGGGCATCCGGGACACGCCAGATACCCTGTTCGTCGGGCTCTACACGGCGATAATCCGGGTAGGCAGTCAGTGACAGGCCACCATGGCGCACAAACCCCAGCGCCCAGGCCCAATCAGCGTCTGTGAGGTCGCGATACGCCCAGGCACCGCGCACCTCCGCCAGCAGCGCCTGGGGGGTAAAACCACCGCCCAGGGCCATGCTCACCAAGTGTTGTACGAGCACATCCAAAGGTTTGTAAGGCGATTCTCGGGCTTCGATGCGCCGCTGGGCAATCGCATCCTGGGCGGCGGCGGCTTCCACCAGTTCGAGGCTGTGGGTTGGCACCAGCGTCACCCGTGACGGCCGTCCCGGCGCATGCCCCGAGCGCCCGGCGCGCTGCATCAAGCGCGCCACGCCTTTGGCCGAGCCGATCTGCAGCACCCGCTCCACCGGCAGGAAATCCACGCCCAGGTCCAGGCTGGAAGTACACACCACCGCTTTGAGCTGGCCGTCCTTCAAGGCCCGTTCCACCCAGTCACGCGTCTCCCGGGACAGCGAGCCGTGGTGCAGGGCAATCACGCCGGCCCAATCCGGACGCGCTTCCAGCAACGCCTGGTACCAAATCTCCGACTGCGCCCGCGTATTGGTAAACACCAGGCAACTGCTGCTGGTATCCACTTCGGCCACGACCTGCGGCAACATTTTCAAACCGATATGCCCGGCCCAGGGGAAACGCTCAGCGATGGGCGGCAAGAGGGTGTCGACCTTCAGCTCTTTCGCCGTTTGCCCCTGCACATTGATGCCGCCGCCTTGTGGGACCAGGACCTCCAATGCGTGGGCCTGATTACCCAGCGTTGCCGAAATCCCCCACACCACGAGTTCCGGATGCCAGCGCCGCAAACGCGCCAACGCCAGTTGCAGTTGTACGCCGCGTTTATTGCCGATCAGTTCATGCCACTCATCCACGATCACCATGCGCAGGTGCGCCAGGCTCGTTTCACTGTCGGCACGCGCCAGCATCAACGTAAGGCTTTCCGGTGTGGTGACCAGTGCGGTGGGCTGGCGACGGGTCTGGCGTGCGCGTTCGCTGCTGCTGGTGTCGCCGGTGCGCAGGCCGACGCTCCAGGGAATCTGCAAGGCCGCAAGCGGCGCTTCCAGGGCGCGTGCAGTGTCGGCGGCCAATGCACGCATGGGCGTGATCCACAACACCGTGAGCGGCTCAGCAGGCGCTTTGCGTTTGCCGGTGGTGGGCGGGCGAGTGATGGCGAAACGATTGAGGGCGGCAAACCACAGTGCATAGGTTTTACCCGCGCCGGTGCTGGCATGCAGCAACCCCGATTGGCCCTCTTTGACCGCTGCCCATACGGCCTTTTGAAAGGCGAACGGCTTCCAGCCCTTTGCGGCAAACCATTGTTTTGCGAAGTCGACGGGTTTTGCCATAGGGCGGCTGACGCTCTGGAGGTTCTCTTTCAAAGACCCTCCAGGCGCCGCAAAGGTTTACTTCAAATTACCGCTCAAAAACTGCTGCAGGCGCTCACTCTTCGGGTTGCCCAGCACATCCTCGGGCGTGCCTTGCTCTTCCACCAGGCCCTTGTGCAGGAACAGCACCTGGCTCGACACCTTGCGGGCAAAGCTCATTTCGTGGGTGACCATGATCATGGTGCGGCCTTCCTCGGCCAGCCCCTGAATCACTTTAAGCACTTCACCCACGAGCTCCGGGTCGAGGGCCGAGGTGGGTTCGTCGAACAGCATCACCTCAGGTTCCATGGCCAGAGCGCGGGCGATGGCCACACGCTGCTGCTGGCCACCGGACAGGAACGCCGGGTATTGATCGGCCACGCGCGCCGGCAAACCCACCTTGTCCAGGTAGCGACGGGCGCGGTCTTCGGCGTCCTTCTTGCTGCAACCCAGCACCCGGCGCGGGGCCATGGTGATGTTTTCCAGCACGCTCATGTGGCTCCACAAGTTGAAATGCTGGAACACCATCGCCAGCCGTGTGCGCAGGCGTTGCAGTTCGGCGTCGTCGGCCACGCGCATGCCGTGGCGGTCGCTGACCATGCGGATCTGCTGGCCGTCGAGGGTCATCGCGCCGTCGTTGGGGGTTTCCAGAAAGTTGATGCAGCGCAAAAAGGTGCTTTTGCCCGAGCCACTGGCGCCGATCAGGCTGATCACGTCACCGGTCTTGGCCTTGAGCGAAACACCTTTGAGCACTTCATTGTCGCCATAGCTTTTATGCAGGCCTTCAACGGTCAATTTGTACATGGGGCGTGCATCCTCAAGGCGAAAGTAGGTAGCCGCTGCGGTAGGCCTCATGGCCTGCGACATGGCTGATCACCATCCCGGCAGTGGCCATGCGCCGCAGCGAACGGGCGTAAAGCAGGCCGGCGTTTTTGCAGTGCACGGGCGTTACGCGGTCAGTAATAGGGTCGATGATTTCAGCGATCAGTTGCCCAGCCTCCAGGTATTCACCGGGCAGGGCGCAGAACACCAGCAAGCCGCCGACAGGCGTAGTGACCGGCTCGACACCCGCCAGCGGGGTGGCCGGGTAGGGCAGGTCGGGCAATGGCGCTGCTTCGCCGGCAATGGCGCCGAAGTGAATCAAATAGTCGATGATCGCCTGGCAATCGAGGCTGGCCAGGCCGTGGTTGACGTCGCCTTGGCCGCGCAGTTCGACGGTCACCGAAAAGCTGCCCATGGGGATCGGGAAGCGCTCGCCGAAGCGCTGCTGCAACTGCCACCACACCAGGGTGAAACACTCATCAAAAGACTGTCCGCCGGAATCGGTGGCGAGCAAGTTGGCTTCCGAGCCGATATAGCGTGCCAATGGCTCCACCTGCGGCCATGCGTCGGGCGTGGTGTACAGGTGCGCCACGGCTTCGAAGTCGCAATGCAGGTCCAGCACCATGTCAGCGTCGCAGGCCAGGCGTTGCAGTACCAGGCGTTGGGATTGCAACTGGGTTTCGGCGGTGTGCGCCGCAAGGGCCAGGCTCAGTGCGTCGCGAATGAGTTCGACGTTGTGCTTGGGATCCTCTCCCAGCAGGTCTTCGACCTGATTACCAACCTCGTCGCTGAGGTCGACAAACAGGCGATTGAAGTTCTGCCCGCTTTCCAGCTCGTAGCGACCCAGTGGAATGTCCATCAACACCTGTTCCAGGCCCACCGGGTTGGCGATGGGCACCAGCACGATTTCGCTGCGCAAACGCCCGGCCGTCGCCAGTTTCGCCAGGCACGTCTTGAGGTGCCAGGCCACCAGCATGCCCGGCAGCTCATCGGCATGCAGCGATGACTGGATGTAGACCTTGCCTTCAGCCTGTTCCGGGCCGAAGTGGAAACTGTGAATCTGCCGCGCCGTACCTGGCACCGGCGCGATCAGTTCGTGTACCTGATGACGCATGAATGCTCCTTAGTGGCTTGGCCCGAGGAAGGCCAGCCAGCGGCGCTCTGCCAAACGAAACAGACCGACCAGGGCGAAGGTTACGGTCAGGTAGATCAGCGCAGCGATACCGAATGATTGAAAGGTCATGTAGGTGGCCGAGTTTGCGTCCCGGGCAACCTTGAGAATGTCCGGCACCGTCGCGGTAAAGGCTACCGTGGTCGAGTGCAGCATCAGGATCACTTCATTGCTGTAGTACGGCAATGAGCGGCGCAGGGCTGACGGCATGATCACATAGGCATACAGCTTCCAGCCGCTCAGGCCATAGGCCTTGGCCGCTTCGACTTCACCGTGGGCCATGCTGCGGATCGACCCGGCGAAAATCTCGGTGGTGTAGGCGCAGGTGTTGAGGGCGAACGCCAGGATGGTGCAGTTCATCGCATCGCGAAAGAACGCATCCAGCACCGGCTGTGCCCGCACTGCGGCAATGCTGTAGATCCCGGTGTAGCAGATCAGCAGTTGGATATAGAGCGGCGTGCCACGAAACAGGTAGGTGTAGAACTGCACCGGCCAGCGAATAGAGCGTTTGCGCGACACGCGGGCGATGGACAGCGGGATCGACACCAGAAAACCAAAGACCAGCGAGGCGCTGAGCAGCCACATGGTCATCGCCAGCCCGGTGATGTGCTGGCCGTCGCTATAAAGGAAAGGGCGCCAGTATTGCTGCAGAAGTTCGATCATCGCACGGCCTCCCTGGACCCAGCGGAGTAGCGACGTTCAAGCCGACGCAGGACGAAGTTTGAGGCGCTGGTGATCAACAAGTAGATCAACGCGGCGAGTACCAGGAAGTAGAACAGTTGATAGGTGCTCTTGCCCGCATCCTGGGCAGCCTTGACCAGGTCCGCCAGGCCGATGATCGACACCAGCGCCGTGGCCTTGAGCATCACCATCCAGTTGTTGCCGATGCCCGGCAGGGCAAAGCGCATCATCTGCGGGAAGGTCACGAAGCGGAACCGCTGCCCGCGAGTAAGCCCATAGGCAGTCGCCGCTTCGAGCTGGCCACGTGGTACCGCGAGGATTGCGCCGCGAAAGGTCTCGGTGAAATAGGCACCGTAGATGAAGCCCAGGGTGATAACCCCGGCGCTGAATGGGTCAATTTCGATGTAGTCCCATTCCATGAAGTCAGTAAAACCGGTCAGCCAGATTTGCAGGCTGTAGAAAATCAGCAACATCAGCACCAGGTCGGGCACGCCGCGAATCAAGGTGGTGTAGAGCTGGGCGGGGATGCGGATCAGGCTGACGCTGGACAGTTTCGCGCTGGCGCCGATCAGGCCCAGCAGGACGCTGACGGCCAGGGAGGCGACCGACAGTTTCACGGTCATCCACGTACCTTGCAGCAACAGCGGGCCGAACCCCTTCAAACTGAAGGCACTCAGCCCCAGGGTTTGCAAAAGATCTTCAAACATGAATTCAGGACCTATGGCGATAAAAAAGCGCCCACCTGAAACAGGTGGGCGCCGGGGTGTTATTTACCGCTGTACAGGTTCAGATCGCCAAAGTGTTTCTTCTGGATGGTGGCGTAGGTGCCATCATCGTGTAACGCTTTGA
This sequence comes from Pseudomonas sp. O39, assembly GCF_045447295.1. NCBI lineage: Bacteria > Pseudomonadati > Pseudomonadota > Gammaproteobacteria > Pseudomonadales > Pseudomonadaceae > Pseudomonas > Pseudomonas sp. O39. The sequence continues at coordinate 301,576 of NZ_JBJGXV010000005.1, read as the reverse complement.
TACCTTTATCGAGCAGGGCCTTGAGGTCTTTGTTACCTTTTTTGATACCGACCGCAGTTTTGGCTGGCAGCAGTGGGTCGTCGATGGCCTTGCTGACTTCGTAGTCAGCGCCCGCTGGCGACTTCAAAAAGCCCAGTTCGGCTTGCAGCATGTCCTGCACCGAAGCGTCGAGACGGCCGGAAGTCAGGTCGGCGTACACCTGGTCCTGGTTGGCGTAAGCCTTGGTGGTTACACCGGCTTTATCCAGTACGGCCTTGGCGTAGGCTTCCTGGATGGTGCCTTGCTCGTAACCCACGGATTTGCCCTTGAGCGACTCAGGGGTGGAGTAGTTCGCGTCTTTCTTGAACACCAGCGAAGTCGGGCCGGAGAACAGCTCGCTGGAGAAGTCGATCGCCTTTTCACGGGCTTCGGTCACGGTCATCGAGGAAATCACACCGTCGAACTTGTTGGCGTTGAGGCCTGGAATCATGCCGTCAAAGTCACTTTCGACCCACTTGCACTTGACCTTCAGCTCGGCGCAGATCGCATTGCCCAGGTCGATATCGAAGCCTACCAGGCTGCCGTCGGCGGCCTTGGATTCGAACGGCGCATAGGAAGGATCGACACCAAAACGCAATTCCTTGTATTCCTTGGCTGTAGCAACACCAGCAGCCATGCACAGAGCCAGTGCAGAAAGGGTCAGCAATGCTTTTTTCATTATGTAATCCCTGGAAACCAAGATAAGCGCTTGTGGCGCGTTTATGACTGTTACTGAACGGTGTCAGACGGATCACAAGTAGCAATTTCTGCACCATAGTTCCGAATGTCGTTCCGAATGATCGTTTTAAAAGGAAGGACGAGGGAGTTCTGAGTGTAGGAGATGCCCGAAAACGGGCATTGATTTTTCAGTGCACCATTTCGAGGCGTCCGAGGATAAAAATGTCGGAGCAGGCTTGCCTGCGATGGCGGTGGGTCAGCTAAGTCCTCTTCAGTTGACCCACTGCCATCGCGGGCAAGCCCGGCTCCCACGATGATTGATGGTGTTGGTGAAGAAGAGTCAGGCCAGTAAGTCCTGCAGCGTTCCCAGATTGTCGGCCTCATCCACCGCCTTATCCTGGCGCCAGCGCAGCATCCTGGGAAACCGCACTGCAATCCCGCTTTTGTGCCGCTTGGACAGGGCGATCCCTTCGAACCCCAGCTCAAACACCATGCTCGGCGTCACACTGCTGACCGGGCCGAATTTTTCCACCGTGGTTTTGCGCACGATGGCGTCGACCTTGCGCATTTCTTCGTCGGTCAGGCCTGAATACGCCTTGGCGAAGGGCACCAGCGTGCGTTCAGTTCCGGGCGGGCCGTCCCACACCGCAAAGGTGTAGTCGCTATACAGGCTGGCACGTCGGCCATGGCCGCGCTGGGCGTAAATCAACACGGCGTCGACGCTGAACGGGTCGACTTTCCATTTCCACCACACGCCCATGTCCTTGGTGCGGCCTACGCCGTAGAGGCCATCACGCGCCTTGAGCATCATGCCTTCCACGCCGAGGCGGCGAGAGCTCTCACGTTGTCGGGCGAGGTCCGCCCAGCTGTTACCGGTCAGCAGCGGCGATGGCAGCAGTACCGGTTGGTTGCACTGGGCAATAACGTGCTCAAGCTGGGCGCGGCGCTCGGCCTGGGTGTGGCTGCGCCAATCTTCGCCCTGATACTCCAGCAGGTCGTAGGCCAATACAGCGACCGGTGCCTCCTCGAGGATTTTCTTGCTCAAGGTTTTACGGCCAATGCGCTGTTGCAGCAGTGCGAAAGGTTGCACTGCGTGCTTCCACACCACGATTTCGCCGTCGATCACGGTGCCATCCGGCAGGCCACTCACCAGGCTGTGCAGTTCAGGGAATCGCTCGGTGACCAGCTCTTCACCCCGAGACCAGACCCATAGGCGACCCTCACGCTTGACCAGCTGCGCGCGGATGCCATCCCATTTCCATTCCACCTGCCAGTCGGCGGGCGGGCCGAGCAGGGCGTCGAATTGCTCCACCGGTTGTGCCAACCCATGGGCGAGGAAAAAGGGATAAGGCTGTCCGCCGCGTTGCGCATGTTCGTCGCACGATTCGGCGGCGATCAGCTTAAGGTAGCCTTCGGCTGTCGGACGGTTAGACAGGTCGGTGTAGCCCACCAAGCGCTGGGCCACCCGTTTGCTGTCGAGGTCGGCCATGGCAGCAAGGGCGCGGGTGACCAGCAATTTAGACACGCCCACGCGAAAACTGCCGGTGATCAATTTGATGCACACCATCAGGCTGGGTTGATCCAGCCGCGCCCACAACGCGGGCAGGCGTTCGGCCAGTTCCAGTGGTGGCAGACCGCGCAGGGGCAGGAGCTTTTCTTCCAGCCATACCGCCAGACCGTCTTCCGAGGTGTAGGTCGATTCCGGTAACAGCAGGGAAATGGTCTCCGCCAGGTCGCCGACTGACTGGTAACTCTCCTCGAATAACCAGGGTTCGATGCCCGACGCTTCGGTGGCCATGTCCCGCAGCAGGCGCGTGGGGACCAGTTGACGAGGCCGCCCGCCGGACAGGAAGTACACCGCCCACGCAGCATCCTGTGGCGGTGCTTGGCGGAAGTAGGTTTGCAGCGCGGCGAGCTTGGCGTTGCTGGAAGTGGTGGCGTCGAGGTTGGCGTACAACTCGGCGAACGCTTTCATGCCGTGGCCTCTTCTTCATCATCACCGTATTCGGTGGTGAAGCCCTGGGCGTCCAGGCCTTTTTCGCGCAGGTGGCGCACCAATACGCCTACGGAGCCGTGGGTGACCATCACCCGTTCGGCGCCGGTTTGTTCGATGGCCCACAACAGGCCGGGCCAATCGGCGTGGTCCGACAGCACAAAGCCCCGGTCCACACCGCGCCGTCGCCGGGTGCCGCGCAGGCGCATCCAGCCACTGGCGAACGCGTCACTGTAGTCGCCGAAGCGGCGTATCCAGCTGCTGCCTCCGGCGGAAGGTGGCGCAATGATCAAGGCTTGGCGCAGCAGCGGGTCGGTTTTTTTAAAGTCGCCGGCGTAAAGGGTTTCGGGGATGTAGACCCCGGCCTCGCGGTACACGCGGTTCAACGGTTCGACCGCACCGTGGCTGAGGATCGGGCCGATGCTGGCATCGATGCCATGCAGGATGCGCTGGGCTTTGCCGAAGGAATAACAGAACAGCACGCTGGCCTTGCCGGCGGCGATATTGGCCTGCCACCAGGCATTGATCCCGGCGAAAATCTGCGCCTGGGGCTGCCAACGGTAGATCGGCAGGCCAAACGTGGATTCGGTGATAAAGGTGTGGCAACGCACCGGCTCGAAGGGGGCGCACGTGCCGTCGGGTTCGACCTTGTAGTCACCGGATGCCACCCAGACTTCGCCCTGGTATTCCAGGCGCACCTGGGCTGAACCGAGCACATGCCCGGCGGGGTGAAAGCTCAACGTGACGCCGTGGTGTACGAGTTTTTCACCGTAGGCCAGGGTTTGCAGGTTGATGTCCTGGCCCAACCGCGAGCGCAGAATGCCTTCGCCGGGCGCGGCCGCCAGATAGTGCTGGTTGCCCGTGCGGGCGTGGTCGCCGTGGGCGTGAGTGATGACCGAGCGCTCCACCGGCCGCCAGGGGTCGATGTAAAAATCTCCGGCGGGGCAGTAGAGGCCTTCGGGCCGGGCGATGACAAGGTCCATGGGCGTGCCGGGGGCGATGGGCTTATCAGGTATGAGGGGACGGTGGGGCGAGAAGTTCTATCGGAATGCATAAGGTCAATGTGGGAACGGGCTTGCTCGCGAATACGGTGGTTCAGCCAACTATTCAGTGACTGATCGACCGCATTCGCGAGCAAGCCCGCTCCCACATTTTTGATCCGGTTTCTTCAGTAAGAAACCGGGTTACTTGCCAGGCGTCAGGGTCAACCGGGTCTTCCCATACACCTTGTCAAAGTTCTGCGGCTGCATCGGGAAGCTCAGGTATTGCGCCTTGAGCGACGGGTCGATGCCGTTCGCATAGTTCGGGCTGGCCGGGTTGCCGGACTGGCCGATGCCGCCCTGGCCCATCATCGGTTCGGCCTGGCCGAAGTCGATGATCATGCGCAGCGCCGGCACTTGGGTCGTCGCGAAGTCTTGGCCCCAGCTGTAAGGTGCCGGGTTCAAGGTGTTGTGGTCGCCGCCACTGGCGAATGGGCCACGAATCACTTGGCCGCTGGTGTTTTTCCAGGTGGTGCTGTGCAACTTGCCCCACTGCCAGGCCTTGTGATCGCCACCGAGTTGGCTGTCGCCGGCGCTGATTGCGGCGGCGAGGCTGCGGGCAAGGATCGCCGGCTTGTCTTCTTTTTGCGCGGTGCGCACGTCATCCCAGAACGGGCTGTCTTCGCGGCCCAGCAGGTGGTCGGCGTTGGCGGAGTAGGACACGTTGGCATTGCTGATAAAGGCTTTCCAGCTGGCGCTGTTTTCCGGGCCGAGTTCGTCGAGGAAGATCTGTTTGGTGCTTTCCTGCAGGAACAGCTCGTAGATCGCCGCGTCGGCGGAAGTCGGCGCCAGACGGCCATCAAAGGCCATCAGGCGATTCAGCGCCTCGCGTGCCTTGGCCGCGTCGGCCGCCGGCAATGCATCGATTGCCTGTTTCAGCGGCTGGGCCATACCCGGCGCCTGGAACATGGTCTTGAGCTTGGCGGCGAATAAGGTGGTCTGGTCGTACTGCATGGCGATCATGCTGCGGGTGTCATGCTTGCCGGCGTTGGCCAGTTGCCCCAGACGCTCGCTGCGCTCCGGTGCATCCCAGGAGTTGGATAGCTGCATGCCATAGCCGCGTGGCGCGGTGCGTTGGTTGGCGGTGCCGATCCAGCCTTGGGCCGGGTCTTGATCGTACGGGTGCAGCATCGCGTCGGCGTAACCGTCCCAGTCAAAACGCGCGTCCCAGCCCGGCGAGGGCAGCAGGCCTTCGCCTTCGCGGCGGTTGGGGAAGCGGCCGGTGACTTGCCAGCCAATGCTGCTGGCGTCGGCGAAAATCATGTTCAGTGCGATGGCGCGGATTTCCCGGGTCGCATCCGAGGCCTTGCCGGCACTTTGTGCGCGGGACAGGTCGAAGAACGCATCCAGGCTCTTGTCATCCTTGAAATCGGCGGTTTGCAGGGCCAGGCCGAAACCGCTGGTCAGGGCCTGGCTGCTGTTGAGCAGGGCGCCGTGGCGGGTTTCGTACACCACTTCGCGAATCGGCCGCTGGCCCTTGGCGAGGTAGGTTTCATTACGCACGGCGGCCGGCAGCCATTTGCCGTTGTTCTCGTAGTACAACGCGCTGCCCTGGCGCTTGACCTTCTCCAGGAACAGGTCCTGGGTATCGCCTTTGACCGCACTCATGCTCCACGCCACTTTGCCGTTGAAGCCCGACAGCAGGGTCGGCAGCCCGGCAATCGAGGCGCCGACCGCCTGGTATTTCGGCGCGCGAATCTGCACGTAGTTCCACGGCGACGGTGCTTGCGGCTGGGCCGCGAGGTCGCTGGCCAGCAAGCTTTTGCCGCTGCGGCTGCGTTGCGGGCCGATGGCCCAGTTGCTTGACGTGGTGACGGCCAGAGCATTCAAGCTGCTCAGTTGCTGACCGACGCTTTCCAAACCGGCCAGGCCGGTGATCTGGCTGAGGTTCACGCCTTTGAGCTTGTCGGTTTCGGCCAGTGGGATCGGTTCATCCGGCGCGCTTGGGGTGAGCCAGGCGAGTTTGTCGACGCCGACTTTTTGCGCGAGCACCAGCGATGACAACTCCTCCTGCAGGTTGCTCGACTCGCTGAAATTCAGCAGGCAGAACAGCAGCGCCGAATCTTCCGGCTTCCAGTACTCAGGCTTGTAGCCCGTCTGGGCCAGGTCCGGCGGCAGCTTGTCGCGGTAGCGGAACAGGTAGGCGTTGACGCCACGGGCATACACTTCAAAGAAGCGCTTGAGGCGCGGTGACGAGGCGTTATACAGCTCGCCGGCGCTTTTTTTCAGGTTAACGGCGCGCATGAAGCGGTCGACATCCAGCACCTCTGGCCCGGACATTTCCGCCAGACGGCCCTGAGCCAGCAGGCGCAAGGTAACCATCTGCGTGATCCGGTCGCTGGCGTGCACATAACCAAGGCTGAACAGCGCGTCATGGAAGGTGTTGCTTTCGATCAGCGGCATGCCCTGGGCATTGCGGCGCACCGAAACATTCTGTGCCAGGCCTTTGATCGGCTGCACGCCGGCAACGGGAGGCAGGGTGTCCTGGGTGCTCTGGATCTGGCAACCGGCCAGGCTTAATGCACTGGCTACTGCCGCGGCAACGCCGAACCGGGGAAGAAAATGTGAGAGGGCTGGCGAGGCCATGGCAAAGCTCCTGCGGGGGGTAGCGTCATTAAAGGCGCTACGTTAGTGAGCGCGGCGAAACGACGCAAGCAGGAGTTTGGGTCTTGCGCAAATCAAATGTGGGAGCGGGCTTGCTCGCGAATGCGGTGTGTCAGTCTATGAAGGTCTGACTGAACCACCGCATTCGCGAGCAAGCCTGCTCCCACATTTTGACCGAGGAAGACTTTGAATCAGGATTTCGGCGGATTCACTTTCTGTACCAGTTCATACGCCCGAACCGTCGCCGGCCGCTCTTTGATGCGGTTGAACCAGCGATGAACGTGGGGGAAATCCTCCAAACGCTGGCTCTGCCATTTGTGGGAAACAATCCACGGGTAAATCGCCATGTCAGCAATGCTGTACGCCTCGCCCGCCACGAATGGACGGTCCGCCAGACGCCGGTCCAGCACGCCGTACAGACGCGCGGTTTCATCTACATAGCGTTTAATCGCGTAGGGGATTTTTTCTGGCGCGAACTGGCTGAAGTGATGGTTCTGCCCGGCCATCGGCCCCAGCCCACCCATTTGCCAGAACAGCCATTGCAGCGCTTCCTGGCGACCGCGCAGGTCTTTTGGAATGAACTGGCCGGTTTTTTCCGCGAGGTACAGCAGGATAGCGCCGGATTCAAACAGCGAAATCGGCGCGCCGCCGTCGGTCGGGTTCTGATCGACGATGGCCGGAATGCGGTTGTTGGGAGCGATCTTCAGGAAGTCCGGCTTGAACTGGTCGCCCTGGCCAATGTTGATCGGGTGCACCTTGTAGGGCAGGCCGGCTTCTTCCAGGAACAGCGATACTTTGTGACCGTTGGGGGTAGTCCAGTAATACAGGTCGATCATGAAGCTCTCCAAATGAGCGAATGCCTGTAGGTATAGGTGATGTTCGAGGCGCAAAAATTCAATGAAACATTTAGGTCTACCGTTAGAAGCATTTCACACCGCGCTGTCCGCCAGCATCTGCAACGACTGTTGTGAGCACCCTGCACGCCATACACCTCGGCAAGTGGAAGGCTCACGCAATGCCAAGACGGGCGGGTATGGGCTGGGGTTGAGCATTGCGCACGCCATTGCTCGGGCGCATGAAGGGCGGTTGAGTTTGAGTAATCGCGAAGGCGGGGGACTGGAGGTGGTGTTGCAGTTGTGGCGCAAATCCTGAGTTGGCAACACAGGACAAATGTGGGAGCTGGCTTGCCTGCGATAGCGGTGGTTCAGCTGACACATCGTTATCTGTCAGATCGCCATCGCAGGCAAGCCAGCTCCCCCACTGACTGCAATCAGGGCATCAGGCGCCGTGGCACTTCTTGAATTTCTTCTCGCTGCCGCATGGGCAAGGATCGTTGCGACCAACGTCTTTCAAGGCGTTGCGCACCGGCTCCTGGTGAGCGTGGCCGCAGTTCGGGCCGTGGACATGGCCGTGGTCGTGATCATGGTGATCGTGATCGTGATCGTGGTTGCAGTCAGGACCATGGACATGGGGTTGCTGAGTCATCGATGTCGCTCCGGAATAAAATCGCCGGGGATTATCTCGCCATTGTGGGCGACCTGCACGTCATTACCGATGAATAATCCGGTTTTCAGCTCGCCCTCCAGGCGATAAGGGACGGGCTTGGTTGGGTTTTTCAACATCTGCACCACATCGCGTATCTGTGGCCAGAGGTTGGTACGCACCGACACCCGGAAAAACCCATGGCTTCGCGGCGGTATGGTCAGCCATTCGTTGGACTCGCCTTCGGTCAGTACAAAATCGCCCAGGCTGACTTTGTAGATCAACCCGCGCACGGTGAGGTCCGCGTCGTCGCGATTGTCCACGCGAAAGTACAGCTTGAACTTCTGCTCCAGCAACTTGGCGCGTACCAATTCGACTTTCACCAGCGAGACGTGAGGCGCGGGCGCGTCGTCTTCGAACCACGACGCGCAGCCGGTCAGACTCAGGGTCAACGCCAGCATCAAGCTGTACATCCGGAGCATGGCGTTATCCTTGAGTTGATTAGAGGTAGCTGGAACAGCACTTCTTGAATTTCTGCCCACTGCCACACAAACATACATCATTGCGCCCGGCCTTCACCTCAACCGTCGGGTCAATGAAGTACCAGCGCCCATCATTCTGTACGAAAGAAGATTGCTCACGGTGGCTGTGTTCTCCGCTGCCGTCGTGCCAGCGTGCGGTAAAGGTCACGAAGGCATGTTCCGGCTGGCCGCCGAACACCTCCGAGCTTTCCACCTCAAGGCCCAGCCAAGTGCTCTGGGCACTCCAGGCGCCGATGGCGGCGCGGTCCAGGCCGGCTTGCTGCGCAGGCACGGTGGTGGCCACCAGGTAGTCCACCAGGCCCAGCACATAGGCGCTGTAGCGCGAACGCATCAGCGCGGAGGCGCAGGGCGCGGGGTGGCCGGCGTGATAATGGCCGCAGCAGGCATCCAGCAGGTTGCCACTGCCGCAGGGGCATATGGATGTACTCATGGTTACCACCAATACTTTCCGAAGTTTTCCGGGTTGGCCCAGAAGCGGGCGTTGAGCCAGTCCGGCACCTGTTTATAGTCAAGCAGATCATAGGTGAACAGCGTCAGAACCTGCTCATCGCGCTGGAACCGCTCGCCGGCTTGCAGAGCCAGGGAGAAGAAGTCGGTGTCCTTCCAGCCGCAGGCGCTCAGGTCCACCAGCACGGCAATGCGGCTGCTGTTGAGGTTGCGAATGCCGCCCAGCAAGGTCAAGCCTTGCGGTTTTGACAGGTGCTCCAGGCAATCGACCACCAACGCCAGGTCAAAACGCTGCGCCGCCAGTTCCGCCGGTAACGGCCCGGGCGGCGCGATCGCCACTTGGGTCTGCGGATGCTCGGCTTGAAAGGCCTCCAGCGCGGGAAACTGGCTGGCACCCAACAGCAACAGGCGTTTGGGTTGGTGTAAATCGAGCAAGGCGGCCAGGGCTTGCTGGGGTGTACGGGAAGAAATGCCAGCGGTCATCAGAGATCCTCACATCAGGACCCTAGAGACTAGCGCGGCTGAGCGTGCGGGCCTAGAGCGGGCGGCGGCGAAAAGTCCGGCAAGTGCAGCGATCCTCAATGAAACCGGGGGTGTGGCGTACTGGCGCAGATGAAAAGAGCGGTCTTTACTCCACCCATCGGCCCCCGCCGATACCCTCAGGAGAAAGCACATGAGCATCATGCGGACAGCTCTACCCTTGGTTCTGCTAACCGGAGTATTGACAGGTTGCGCAGGGTTGCAAAAAACCGATTGGCCTACCTGTGCAGCCGTCGGTGGTGTGACCGGCGCTGCGATTGGCGCCACAAAAAGTTCTGCGTACGCGGGCTATGGCGCATTGCTGGTCGGCGGCATGGCCGGCGCCTATTGCTGGGTACATGGTGACGGCGACGAAGACGGCGACGGTGTACCTGATAGCCGCGACAAGTGCCCAGGCACGCCGAAAGGCGTGCAGGTCGATGCCAACGGTTGCCCGCCCGCGCCCGTGCAGGCAGCAGTGGTTGAGGAAGTCGTCGTGGTTAAGGAAGAGACCATCGTGATTCGCGATGTGCACTTCCAGTTCGACTCGGCCAAGCTGACGGCGGCGGATAAAACCAAACTCGACGTTATTGCCACTCGCCTGAAAAAAGAAGCCCCGAGCGCGCAACTGCGGGTCAGTGGGCATACCGACAGCGTCGGTAAAGACGCCTACAACCAGAAACTCTCGGAAAAACGCGCCCACTCGGTCACGGACTACTTGATCAGTTCCGGTGTACCGCGCAGTAACTTTGTGTCGGTGACCGGTGCGGGCGAAAGCCACCCGGTAGCAGACAACAAAACCGCTGAGGGGCGTGCATTGAACCGCCGCGTGGAAATCCAGATCAACCGCTGACCATCCTTGCCCCTGTGCGAGCCACAGGGGCATTGCCGGCGATCCCCATCAAGTTTTTTCATCCTTCACTGGCAAATCGCCTGCAGAAGTCGGTACTGTGCGCCCAAAGAATAATAGGCAGGGGCATGCGGGATGAAAGTGTTTTGGGGGCTGGGAAAATGTCTGACGTTGCTGTTCTGGGGCGTGGTGCTGGTCAATCTGTTCCGGCCGCTGACTAATCCGTTCCACCTGTTGGTCAGCCTGGCCGGCAGTCTGTTGTTTCTTACCCACCTGTTGGAGCTGCTGTTGTTCAACAGCAGCGTGAAGCACCGTGCCCACCCCTGGCGTGACCGCTTGCAGATTCTGCTGGTGGGGATGTTCCATGTGCGGGGCCTGTCGGCGCCTGCAGCGTTTAATGAAACGAACAAGGAGGCCAATCATGCGTAAGGTTTTTCTGTTGGCCCTGTTGGTCAGCCCTATCGCCCTGGCCCAGAGTGTCAGTGTTGAAACCAACTCGCTGATGCGTTTGCCCAGCAGCACCAGCGTTTTGCAGCTTGAACGCCTGGATGTGGCGGACTACGGCACATTGTTGGTCCCGGCTACGATCAGCCAGGTCAGCGTGGATGAGCTGCACCTGGGCCGCGAAGCGCGTATCACCATCGCCCCCGGCAATACCGCGCTGCAATTGCAGGTGCGCAATGCGCAACTGGAGCATGGCAGCCAGATCACCTCGCGCGGCGCCCCGGGCACCCATGAACGGCCGGCCAAGGCCGGGCGGGACCTGGTCCTGCGCATCAATGCCCTGGCCGCCGACGAATTATCGGTGGATGCCCGAGGCGGCGCCGGTGCCCAAGGGTATGCCGGCCTGGATGGCGCCAACGGTGTGGACCCGGGTTGCACCTGGGGTTCGGCCGGGCGTGGCGCCAATGGTGATAACGGCGGCGATGGCCTGCCAGGCGCGGCAGGGGCGCAAGTGCGGGTCGAGTTGCCGCAGAGCTTCCCGGCTGAGCAGATCAAGGTCTGGGTCGATGGCGGAGCGGGCGGTTTGGCGGGGACAGCGGGTAAGCCCGGCAAAGGTGGGCAGTCCAAAGGTTGTGTGGTGTATCGCGCCGATGGCGGCGATAAGGGGCGGCCAGGGCTGGAAGGGCAACCGGGGCCGGCTGGGCCTGCAGGTGCTGTGACTATTCAGCGGCTCTGAGTCGACGGGTCTGACGCCATCGCGGGCAAGCCCGGCTCCCACAGGTGATTGCATTTCAATGTGGGAGCCGGGCTTGCCCGCGATGGCGGACTCAAGGTCGCCTCAGAACATCGGGCGAGCCGAAGCAATTGCTACTACCACCAGCCCCACAATCAAATTGATCCCCACCAGCTTGCGAATCTGCCCCAGCGCAGCCGCACCCGCCGGCCAATCCTCAGCCGCCACCGCTTTCCGCAGTTCCGGGAACTTCAACGCCTGGATGCGGATAAACAGCGCCGTCATCACTAGATATAAGCCCATCATCACCTGCACATAACGCGGCGCGGTTTCAAAACCGCTGAAGCGCAATTGCAGCAGGCCGATGCCGCTGATCGGCAAAACCAGCACCGCGACCCAGACCCATACGAAAAAACGTTGAAACACATTCGCCCACAGCTTGAGCCGGGCAGGGCCCTCAAGTGCCGCCATGGCGGCGGGGCGCAGGATCATCCAGGCGAAAAACATACCGCCGACCCAGATCAGGGCGGCCAGTACATGCAGGGTGTAAGCGAGGCTAAACGCGGTCATTGTGGTACTCCGTTCTGCGCGGGATTAATTAGCGGGGTATGATAGCGGCCGATCCGAACCACTGAAAATTTATCCAGCGTTTTTTGCGCCCGACAATCCATGATCAGCACTGAACTCAAAACCACGATCCAGGGCGCCTATTCGCGTTTTCTCGAAGCCAAGAGCTTGAAACCGCGCTACGGCCAACGCCTGATGATCGCCGAAGTGGCCAAAGTCCTCGGGGATATCGACACCGACGACGAAGGTCGGCGCAGTGGCGACCCCGCGGTCGTGGCCGTCGAGGCCGGCACCGGTACCGGCAAGACCGTGGCCTACAGCCTGGCCGCGATCCCTACCGCCAAGGCTGCCGGCAAGCGCCTGGTGATCGCTACCGCCACTGTCGCCCTGCAAGAGCAGATCGTCTACAAAGACCTGCCCGACCTGATGCGCAACAGCGGCCTGAACTTCACCTTCGCCCTGGCCAAGGGCCGTGGCCGCTACATGTGCCTGTCCAAGCTCGACGTATTGTTGCAGGAAGGTCACGCACAAACCGCCACGGCTTCGCTGTTCGAAGAAGAAGGTTTCAAGATCGAGGTTGATGAAGTCAGCCAGAAGCTGTTTACCAGCATGATCGAGAAGCTCGCCGGCAATAAATGGGACGGCGACCGCGACAGCTGGCCCACTGCTTTGGAAGATGCCGACTGGGCGCGCCTGACGACCGATCACAGCCAATGCACCAACCGCCATTGCCCCAACTTCGGGCAGTGCGCCTTCTACAAGGCCCGCGAAGGCATGGGCAAGGTCGATGTGATCGTTACCAACCACGACATGGTCCTGGCTGACCTGGCCCTGGGCGGTGGCGCCGTATTGCCGGACCCGCGCGACACCCTTTACGTATTCGACGAAGGTCACCACCTGCCGGATAAAGCCATCGGCCACTTCGCCCACTACACACGCCTGCGCTCCACCGCCGATTGGCTGGAAACCACCGCCAAGAACCTCACCAAACTGCTGGCCCAGCACCCGCTGCCCGGCGACCTGGGCAAGCTGATCGAGCAAGTGCCGGAGCTGGCGCGGGAGATCAAGACCCAGCAGCAATTCATGTTCAGCGCCTGCGAGCAGGTTGCCGACTTCAAGCCCGGTGAGGATGTGGAAGGCCGTGAGCGGCCACGTCACCGCTTTGTCGGCGGGCTGATCCCCGAGCACATGCGCGAAATGGGCATCGAGCTGAAAAAGGGCTTTTCGCGCCTGACCGACCTGTTCACGCGTTTGACTGACCTGCTCAAGGAAGGCATGGACGGCGAGGTCAACATCGGCATCGCCAGCAACCAGGCCGAAGAATGGTACCCGTTGTTCGGCAGCCTGCTGTCGCGTTCCCAAGGTAACTGGGAGCTGTGGACCGCCTTCACCGTTGAAGACCCGGAAGACAACCCGCCGATGGCGCGCTGGCTGACCTTGTCGGAAAGCGGCGCGCTGTTTGATATCGAGGTCAACGCCAGCCCGATCCTTGCCGCCGAAATGCTGCGCCGCAACCTGTGGAACGTGGCCTACGGCTGCCTGGTAACGTCGGCCACGCTGACGGCCCTGGGCACCTTCGATCGATTCCGCATGCGTGCCGGCCTGCCGAAAAAAGCCGTCACCGCCGTGGTGCCGAGCCCGTTTCATCACGCCGACGCGGGCGTGCTACGGGTGCCGGACCTCAAAGCCGACCCGCGCGACGCGCCGGCCCACACGGCGGCGATCATCCGCGACCTGCCGGAGCTGGTCGAAGGTTCGCGCGGCACGCTGGTGCTGTTTTCCTCGCGTAAACAGATGCAGGATGTGTTCGATGGCCTCGACCGCGACTGGCGCAAGCAAGTGTTTATCCAGGGCAACCTGTCCAAACAGGAGACCCTGAACAAGCACAAGGCGCGGGTCGACGGTGGGGATTCGAGCGTGTTGTTCGGCCTGGCCAGCTTCGCCGAAGGTGTGGACTTGCCCGGCGCCTACTGTGAGCACGTAGTGATCGCCAAAATCCCGTTTTCGGTGCCGGATGATCCGGTCGAGGCGGCCCTGGCCGAATGGATCGAAGCGCGGGGCGGTAACCCGTTCATGGAAATCTCGGTGCCGGATGCGTCCTTGAAGCTGGTCCAGGCCTGCGGTCGCTTGCTGCGCACCGAAGAGGACCGGGGCACCATCACCTTGCTTGACCGCCGTTTGGTCACTCAGCGCTACGGCAAAGCTATCCTCAATGCCTTGCCGCCGTTCAGGCGCGAAATTTCTTAAGCCACCGTGGGCGAACTCGCCCACTTCGTGGTCTATCTCACTGCCAACGCTTTATGTCATCAGGCCAGTCACCGGCCGTTTGGGAGAACCTTGTTCGTATGATTCGCACGCTGCCCGCTCTGTTTGCCTTGTTGTTCACCGCGCCCTTGATGGCTGCGCCTGCCGGGCAACAAACGCTGTTCAACTTCGTCCGGCCTGCCGATGTGGTCAAGGTGGCGACCCAGGACGCCAGCTTGCCCCAATACAATGCCGAGCAAACCGCCGAAGGCGAAGTGCTGCGCCGCATCACCTTCAACCCGGCGGCCGAACCGAGCCTGGTGCTTAGCCCGCAGACCGGCGTGTGGGACTGGTCGCAATCCGGCGCCATGAGCCTGCGTATCCAGAGCGCCATGGACTGGGCGCTGACCCTGTACGTGAAAGTGCAGAGCACGGACGGCAAGACCCTGGTCAGCCGCATCGACCTGCCGGCCGGCCCGGTGCAGACCTTGTTGATCCCGCTGCAAGCCAACTCGCCGCTGAGCCAGGGCATGAAGGCCGGCCCGCCGATGCCAATCACCGTAGATGGCCAGCGCGTACTGCTGGCCGGCAGCGCCGGTGAGATTGACCGCAGCCAGGTGGCGTCGGTGACGTTGTCGATGATCAAGCCCAATGCTGCCCAAAGCATCCTGCTGGAACGCTTCGGCGTGCAGGACAGCGAGCCGGTGCTGAAGGCGGCCTACAGCGAATTGGTCGATGCCTATGGCCAGTCCACCCGCGCGCGCTGGCCGGAAAAAGTCAGCAGCGACGAGCAACTCAAGACCGCCGCCGCCAAGGAGCAACAACAGCTCAAGGGTTGGTTGGCCGAGCGCGATAAATCAGCGCTTGATCAATATGGTGGCTGGAACAAAGGCCCGGCGTTTGAAGCGAGCGGGTTTTTCCGCACCGAGAAGCGTGACGGTCGTTGGTACCTGGTGACGCCGCAAGGCCATCCGTTCTACTCCCTGGGCGTCAACACCGTGGCCCCGGACAACAACCAGACCTACGTGGCCGGGCGCGAGTGGATGTTTGCCGCGTTGCCCAAGGTCGGCGAGCCGTTCGACAAGTATTACGGAAGCGGCGATAACCGTGGCGGCAACGGCGCCGACCAGGGCCGTGGCTTCAATGTAGGGCGTTGGTACGATTTTTACGGCGCCAATTTGCAGCGTGCCTACGGGACTGATGGGTTCGACCAGAAGCGCTGGGTCACCCACACCCTCGACCGTCTGCAAGCCTGGGGTTTCAACACCGTAGGCAACTGGAGCGACGAAGCGTTGGCCACCGCCGACCGGGTGCCGTACACCTTGCCGCTGTCGATTGTCGGTGACTACGCCAGCATCAGCACCGGCACCGACTGGTGGGGCGGCATGCCCGACCCGTTCGACCCGCGGTTTGCCATGGCCACCGAGCGCGCCGTGGCCATTGCGGCCCGCGATCACCGCGATGATCCCTGGCTGATCGGCTTTTTTGCCGACAACGAGCTGGCCTGGGCCGGTCCGGGTGATGATCCGAAATCCCGTTACGCCTTGGCCTACGGCACCCTGCGCATGACCACCGACGTACCGGCCAAGCGCGCGTTCCTCAAGCAACTGCGCGACAAGTACCGCAACGAAGATGGCCTGTCGAAAGCCTGGGGTATCCATTTGTCCGGCTGGGAGCTGATGGAAGACCCTGGGTTCGAGCCGCCGATGCCGAGTCCCGAGCATCCGGAAATCGAAGCTGACTTTAAATACTTCCAGAAGACCTTCGCCGATGCCTACTTCAAGACCATCTCCGACTCGCTGAAATGGCACGCGCCCAACCATTTGTTGCTGGGTGGCCGGTATGCCGTCAGCACGCCTGAATCCGTGGCGTCCTGCGCCCAGTATTGCGATGTACTGAGCTTCAACATGTACACCCTCAAGCCCCAGGACGGTTATGACTTCGCCGCCTTGCACGCGCTGGACAAACCGGTGCTGATCACCGAGTTCAACTTTGGCTCGGCAGACCGTGGCCCGTTCTGGGGCGGCGTCACTCAACTGGCCCGGGAAGAAGACCGCGGCGCGGCGTACAGTAACTTCCTCAAACAGGCCATGGCCGAGCCGTCGATTGTCGGTGTGCACTGGTTCCAGTATCTGGACCAGCCGGTGACCGGGCGTCTGCTCGACGGCGAGAACGGCCACTTCGGGCTGGTGGGCATCACCGATGTGCCGTTCCAGGGCTTTGTCGACAGCGTGCGTAAAAGCAACCTGGCAGCGGTGGATCAACTGGGCAAAGAGGCTGAAAAGGCCAAGGCGGCCAGCGCGGTGCGTGAGCATGAAGGCGGGAAGTCGGGGCATGAAGGCAAAGGCCCGGGGCAGGGCGCCGGGCATGCTGGCGGGCACGCTGGAAATGGCCATTGATTCATCGTTGACGGGTTCACAAAACCCCCAAGGACTGGAACAATGTCGGCCAATTCTTACGGTGTTTTCCAAGGCGGCTTAGGTGCAGATTCAGGGTCATTACGAGCTCCAGTTCGAAGCGGTACGTGAAGCGTTCGCCGCGTTGTTCGATGACCCGCAGGAGCGTGGTGCCGGGCTGTGTATCCAGATCGGCGGCGAAACCGTCGTCGACC
Organism: Pseudomonas sp. O39; assembly: GCF_045447295.1. NCBI lineage: Bacteria > Pseudomonadati > Pseudomonadota > Gammaproteobacteria > Pseudomonadales > Pseudomonadaceae > Pseudomonas > Pseudomonas sp. O39. The sequence goes on along the minus strand of NZ_JBJGXV010000005.1, from coordinate 284,804 downwards.
TGTGGGCGGGTACCGCCGACAAGGATGGCGCTGAGGCCTGGCACAGCGACACCATCGTCAACCTGTTTTCCTGCACCAAGACCTTCACCGCCGTTACGGCCCTGCAATTGGTGGCCGAGGGCAAGTTGCAACTCGACGCCCCTGTCGCCAACTACTGGCCCGAGTTTGCGGCGGCCGGTAAAGAAACCATCACTTTGCGCCAGTTGCTCTGCCACCAGGCCGGGCTGCCGGCGATTCGCGAGATGCTGCCCACCGAAGCCCTGTATGACTGGCAATTGATGGTCGACACCCTCGCGGCCGAGGCCCCGTGGTGGACGCCGGGCCAAGGGCATGGCTACGAGGCCATCACTTACGGCTGGCTGGTCGGCGAATTGCTGCGCCGTGCCGATGGGCGCGGGCCGGGTGAGTCGATTGTGGCGCGGGTTGCGCGGCCCCTGGGCCTGGACTTCCATGTCGGGTTGGCGGACGAAGAGTTTTATCGTGTTGCACATATAGCGCGCAGCAAAGGCAATATGGGCGATGAAGCCGCGCAACGGTTACTTCAAGTAATGATGCGCGAACCGAACGCCATGACTACGCGTGCATTTGCCAATCCACCGTCTATTCTGACCAGCACTAATAAGCCCGAATGGCGGCGCATGCAGCAGCCAGCGGCAAATGGTCACGGTAATGCGCGCAGCCTGGCGGGTTTTTATAGCGGTTTGTTGGACGGTAGTTTGCTCGAAGCGGACATGCTCGAACAATTGACCCGCGAACACAGTATCGGGCCGGATAAAACCTTATTGACCCAAACCCGTTTCGGGTTGGGCTGCATGTTGGATCAGCCGCAATTGCCCAACGCCACGTTCGGCCTTGGCCCACGTGCGTTTGGGCACCCGGGCGCCGGTGGTTCGGTGGGGTTTGCCGACCCTGAACATGATGTAGCGTTTGGTTTCGTGACTAATACACTGGGGCCTTATGTACTTATGGACCCGCGTGCACAGAAGTTGGTCGGAATATTGGCCGGTTGTCTGTAAAGAGCTTGCTGTTTCACGTTTTTTTGTTACAAAGGCAAGTATAAGAAGGCGCTGAACGAAATTTTGTAACTTTAATGTTCTGTAAGCGTCTGTTTAACGGGTCACCCAGACCCCCTGGTTTTTTCTCATTTTGTGGATATCTCATGTTATCGAACAAGTCCTTGGCACTGGCGCTGTGCCTCACTATTACTGGCTGCGCACAAACTCCACAAAATGATGCCGAAGGTGGGCATTGGTGGTCATTTGGATCTGATAAGGCTGCTACCAAGGACGCAGTGACCCAAACCGACGCCAAACCGGATGCCAAACCTGCTGCGGGCGCCAAGCCTGTCGCGCCGGTTGCTGCCGCAGCTGCTGCTCCAGCGCCTGCCGCTGCCGCCGCACCTGCTCCGGTCGCCAAGGCTGACACCGGTTCCAGCTGGTGGCCATTCTTCTCCAAGAGCGCTGATGAAAAGGCCGCCGATGCCAAGGCCGACTTGAAAGCCGACCTCAAGGCTGCAACCCCGGCTTCTACCCCGGACGCTGCGCCGGCTGTCGCCAAGACCGACACCGAGACCAAATGGTGGTGGCCTTTCGAAAGCAAGCCGAAGCCACTGGCCAAGGTCGATGTGACCAACGTGCCGATGCCGGACCCGAAAATCACCCAAGCCTGGCTCGACGACTATGAGCCGCGCCTGCGCGCCGCCATCAAGGACAGCAACCTGCAACTGGAGCGTCGCGAGAACGTACTCGTTGTGATCGCGCCGGTTGATGGCTCCTACAACCCGAAACGTCCAGCCATGTTGCTGCCGGTTACCCTCGGCCCGTTCACTCGCGTTGCCAAGGCGGTTGAAGGCGATCCGAAGACCGCTGTGCTGGTGCTCGGCCACGTCGACACCAATGGTGCCGAACCGGTGAGCCAGGCGTTGACCCGCGAGCGCGCGCAGTCCATCGCTTCGATTTTCAGCCTCAGCGGTTTGAAACAGGATCGCCTGATGATGCGTGGCATGGGTGACCTTATGCCGCGTGCCGCCAACGACAGCAACCAGGGCCGTGCGCTGAATCGTCGCATGGAAATCCTGTTCACTCAGCGTACAACTATGTTGGCGTTGCTGAGCAAGTACAACTCGGGCAAACCACCGGTCGCTGACATGGTCGCTGTGCAAACTGCGCCAGCTCCTGCACCGGCTCCGGCTGCGAAAAAAGCGGCTCCGGCGAAAAAGGCCCCGGCCAAGAAAGCCGCCGCCAAGCCAGCTGCGAAAAAAGCCGCTGCCAAGCCTGCCGCGAAGAAAGCAGCACCGAAGGCTGACGCCCCGGCTGCAAATGACCAGGCGAAAAACTGATCCGTTGAAGCAGAAGGATAAAGCCGCATGACCCAGGCACTGGCCGATATGCGCCGTGACTACACACGTGACGGTTTGAGCGAGGCCCAGGCACCGGGCGAGCCGTTTGCGTTGTTCCACCAATGGTTTGGCGAGGCGGTAAAAACCGAGCAGCCACCGGTGGAGGCCAATGCCATGACGTTGGCAACGGTTGATCAGGACGGTCGCCCGCACTGCCGCATCCTGTTGCTCAAGGGCCTGGACGCGCAGGGCTTTACCTTCTTCACCAACTATCAGAGCGCCAAGGGTGAACAACTCGCGGCGCGACCGTTTGCGGCCATGACTTTCTTCTGGCCCACTCTGGAGCGCCAGGTGCGCATCGAAGGGCGGGTGGTCAAGGTTACGCCTGAAGAGTCGGATGCTTATTATCAGGTTCGGCCTTTGGGCAGCCGTCTTGGCGCCTGGGCGTCGCCGCAAAGCAAAGTCATACGTGACCGTGAACAGCTGCAGGACCTGCTCAAGGCGACCGAACAGCGTTTCAGCGATACCCAGCCCGACTGCCCCGAGCATTGGGGTGGCTACCGTTTGTTGCCCGAGCGCATCGAGTTCTGGCAAGGCCGTGCCAGCCGCCTGCATGACCGTCTGAACTATCGCCTGCAAGCCGGCGAATGGACGCGCGAGCGCCTGGCGCCCTGAGTTTCATCTTTCTTCATTCCCTCTGAATGCTGACCCTCACACCGAAGTCTCCACACAGGAGGCTTCGGCGTGTTCGCTTGCGCGACTACAATGAAGAACGCATTCATGACGATCTTCGGAATAAGGCGAGCGCTACCGTTCGTCGATTTTTCTGGTACTGGCAGTCTGTACTAGGGCTGAATGAAAGCAATTTTCTGGCGTGCTTGCCGTGACAGGCGCCAAGCTGCGGCGTCTAATGAATACCTGTCCTTTGGAGTTGATGCTATGCGTAAGTCTGTTTTACTAGTTGCCTGCTTTACCACCCTGTCGTTGCTGTTGGGTGGCTGCGCCTCGAGTCTGACCGGCGACTCGTACTCCCGTGACGAAGCGCGTCGTGTACAGACCGTTCGCATGGGCACCATTGAATCCCTGCGTCCGGTGAAAATCGAAGGCACCAAAACCCCAATCGGCGGTGTTGCCGGTGCAGTGGTTGGCGGCGTTGGCGGCAGTGCTATTGGCGGTGGCCGTGGCAGTATCGTCACTGGCGTTATCGGTGCTGTTGCCGGTGGTCTGCTGGGTTCCGCCGCTGAAGAAGGCCTGACCCGTACCCAGGGCGTTGAAGTCACCGTTCGTGAAGACGATGGCAGCATGCGCGCCTACGTTCAGGCCGTTGATCCCAACGAAGTCTTCCGCATCGGCGACCGTGTGCGCATCATGACCGTTAACGGCACCAGCCGCGTTACTCGCTAAGCGCCGGCGGTAGAAACACAAAAAACCCCAACCGGGTGACCGGTTGGGGTTTTTGTTTTAGGGGGCAGGATGTCTACAAATTGAAGCCAAGCGCTTTTAGCTTCATTAGACAGGGCACTGCTGCTCCATTGCTCGGTCGACTAAAAGCCCCGCCAGTTCCAGTAACTGCCCAATGGCTAACAATTGGCTGCGTGTTTTTCCGTCCACGGTGTCTGCCAACTCAGAGGTCAGCCCGCTGGCGCCTATCAGGGTTTCGTATGCATTTACCAACAAGGCCTCTGTGTTGGCGGCTGAGTTGATCGAAAACAGTGGCTCGTAACGATTTAACCAGGCGGTGTCGGGCTCGAAATGATTGGCTGGAGCCGCCCCTGATCGCCGCGACGCGATGGAAGGTGGCAGCTGTACGCAGGTTCGCGGACCAAGAACTTGAAACTCGGCATACCCGAAGGTATCCCGCGCACAGCTGCCATAACACGAGGCGCCAGCCACAGGAGTAGCTGACGAAAAACGATGGCAATTATGCATCAAGTTAACAGGCCGCTTCGGCTAAAACCGAAGCGGCCTTTTGGTTTTTTACCCTGTCATTTCAAATCTGGAAGTGCTTCACCATCGTGTTCAATTCATGCGCCAGGCTGGCGAGGGATTGCGAGGCGGCGGTTGTTTGGGTCGAGCCTTCGGCGGACTGAATCGACAGTTGTTGAATATTCAGCAAATTGCGATCAACCGCCCGGGCAACGTCGGCTTGCTCCGCAGCCGCCGTGGTAATCACCAGGTTTCGGTCATTGATCTCATTGTTGGCGGCAAGAATATCCGCCAGCGCTTGCTGTGCCAGTTCGGCCAAGCCAAGGGTTTGCTGGGTCATGGTGCTACTGTCGAGCATGGTGTTGACGGTACTGGCCGTGTTGGTCTGGATACTGCCAATCATTTGTTCGATTTCCTGGGTCGATTGGGCAGTGCGGTGAGCCAGGGCGCGCACTTCGTCGGCGACTACGGCAAAACCACGGCCGGCCTCACCGGCACGCGCAGCTTCGATGGCCGCGTTCAGTGCCAGCAGGTTGGTTTGCTCGGCAATGGTGCGGATAACATCAAGCACTTTGCCGATACCCTTGGCCTGCTCAGCCAGACCGCCCACTTGCCCGGAGCTGACCTCCACGCCACGGGTCAAGGCCTGGATGGCGTTCAGCGCCTCGACCATGCGCTGCTGGCCTTTCAAGGCAATGCTTCGCGACTCCTGGGACAGGTCGGAGGTCGAGGCCGCGTTCCTGGCGACCTCTTCAATGGCGGTGGTCATCTGGGTGACGGCAGTGGCCGCCTGTTCGATCTCGCCATGTTGCTGTTGCAAGTCCCGGCTGCCTTCGGCGGTGACGGCATTCAGTTCTTCAGCCGCTGCGGCCAATTGGCTGGATGAGCCGGTTATTTGTCGCAGGGTCTGCACCAGGTTGTTGCGCATGGTCTCTTGTGCCCGGAGCAGGCGGGTGGCTTCGTCGTTGCCCGTAGGGTTGATGGGCTGGGTGAGATCGCCCCTGGCGATGGTTTCGGCTACGTGTACCGCTTCAATGATGGGGCCGGTAATGCTTCGGGTCAGCAACCAGGCCACCAATACGGTGCCGCCACTCACCAGCAGAATCACGATTGAGATGCCATTCACGGCATGCTGGTAGGCCGCTACGGAGGTCTGGCCAGCTTGTTCTGCGCCTTTGTTGGCCAGGTCTATCAGTTGGTCGAAGTTCTTGGTCATCTGCTCATAACTTTCTCGAATACTGTTGAGAAAGTCGCGGGCGCCGGCCTTGTCGCCCGAGCGCGAGCGTTTGAGCATCTCGGCGTGATTCTTCGCGTACGCATCGAGGCTTTGGTTGAACACATCGAGGCGTGATTTTTCCTCAGCGGTGCGCAGCAGCGCTGCATATTGGGCAAGCTGCTCCTTGACGCTTTTGAGGCGGCCGGCTGATTTGTCCTCGTAGGTCTGCATGTCGGCATCGCTGGACGACAGGATGTGCGCCATCTCTCCCAGGCGATAACGGTCGAGCGAAGCATTGGCCAATGCCAGGATCCTGACGCGCTGCATCCAGTTGTTCTGAATGTCGGCAGCCTGTGACTGAACTTCACCAATCTGTTTGAGCGCAAACAGGCCGAGAAACACACTCAGTGATGCAATAGCGGCGAAGCCGATGAAGGCTCTGGCAGCGATTCTTATATTTCTCAGGAACATGGGAATGTCGCTCGGGCTGGAAACGCGTTGGAGGCAGTGTCGGGCGGGTGTCCCAGGCGCGGACGGTGAGATCGCCATACCCACTAGTCGGCGGCTAACCGAAAGTCTTTAGGCGTGGCAGCCGGATTACTGGCTAAACGTTGGCGGCGCAAAAAGAAAAACCCCAACCGGGTGATCGGCTGGGGTTTTTGGGTGTTTCAGGTTGGGGTCAGGCTTTCTTGCGACTCGCCATCGCCGTCACTGCATAGCCAATACACGCCGCCAGGATCGACCCGGTCAGAATCCCCATTCGATCCTCGCCGGCGAATTCGCTGGCGCCCGGCACAAAGGCCAGGGAGCCGACAAACAGGCTCATGGTGAAGCCGATACCGCACAGGATCGCCACGCCGAACACCTGGCCCCAGTTCGCGCCACTGGGCAGAGCGGCAAGGCCGGTCTTGATGGCCAGCCAGGTGAGGCCGAACACACCAACGGTCTTGCCGATCAACAGGCCGGCGGCGATGCCCAGGGGCACGTGATGGGTGAAGCTTTCCATGCTCACGCCGGTGAGGGATACGCCCGCATTGGCGAACGCGAACAACGGCAGGATGGCGTAGGCCACCCACGGGTGCAACGCGTGCTCCAGGGTCAGCAATGGCGAAGGTTCGGCGTTTTTGGTGCGCAGCGGAATGCAGAACGCCAAGGTCACACCGGCCAGGGTGGCGTGGACGCCGCTCTTGAGCACACAGACCCACAGGATCAGCCCTATGATCATATAGGGCCCGAGTTTGATCACGCCCAGGCGGTTCATCGCGATCAAGGCAACCAAGCAGGCGCCCGCACCTGCCAGGGCGGCGCCCGACAGGTCGGCTGAATAGAACACGGCGATGACGATGATTGCACCGAGATCGTCGATGATGGCCAGCGTCATCAGGAACAGTTTCAGCGACACCGGCACGCGCTTGCCCAGCAGCGCCAGAACGCCGAGTGCAAAAGCGATGTCGGTGGCCATGGGGATCGCCCAGCCTGCGAGCGCTGCAGGGTAATCCTTGTTGATCGCCCAGTAGATCAGCGCGGGCACCACCATGCCGCCAATGGCCGCCGCACCGGGCAAGACCACTTGCGAGGGCTTGGACAGGTGGCCGTCGAGCAGCTCGCGCTTCACCTCCAGGCCGATCAACAGGAAGAACAGGGCCATCAGGCCATCGTTGATCCATAGCAAGGCGGGCTTGGCGATTTTGAGTGCGCCAATCTGCGCCACTACCGGGGTGTCGAGGAAGGCGCCGTAGAGGTGCGACAACGGTGAGTTATTAATGATCAGCGCCAAGGCGGCAGCGGCGATCAACAACAGACCGCTGGCGGCTTCCAGCTGGAAGAAACGGGTGAAAGTGCTACGCAGAGGCAAGGGATGCTCTCCAATCCAGGTTCAATAGGTGGGTACCCTAACCCGTACCGTTAGTTGTTAAAACAAAAGTTATATTCTTATTTGTTATAAGCAACGGTCAGGATCGGTGATGCGCCGAAGCCTAGCAATTGTGTGTCTAATTGAGACGTCACTGTATCTGTGTGCAGTGTAGGAAACCCCCTAAAATAGGGGCTGAAATCTTTAGAGACGCACCCTATGAGCGACCACCGTAACTGGGCCCGTGAAGCCATTCGCATCATTGAGGCGGACTTTCAGCGCAGCGCCGACACACACCTGATCCCTTTGCCATTGCCGGGGTTGCCGGGTATCGAGTTGTACTTCAAGGATGAGTCCAGCCACCCCACCGGCAGCCTCAAGCATCGGCTGGCGCGTTCGCTGTTCCTGTATGCCTTGTGTAACGGCTGGCTCAAACCGGGTGCGCCGGTGATCGAGGCGTCCAGCGGTTCGACGGCGATCTCCGAAGCGTACTTTGCACGCTTGCTCGGCCTGCCGTTTATTGCGGTGATGCCGGCCACTACGTCGAAGGAGAAGACTGCGCAGATCGCCTTCTACGGTGGCAAGAGCCATCTGGTGAATGATCCGACGCAGATATACGCCGAGTCCGAACGGTTGGCGAAGGAAAGTGGCGGTCACTTCATGGACCAATTCACCTACGCCGAGCGGGCGACGGACTGGCGGGCGAACAACAACATCGCCGAGTCGATCTTCCAGCAGATGCGCTTTGAGCATTACCCCGAACCGAGTTGGTTGATTTCCAGCCCCGGCACCGGCGGCACGACCGCCACCCTGGGACGCTATGTGCGTTATCGCCAGCATTGCACCCGCGTCTTGTGTGCCGATGCCGAGCGCTCGGTGTTCTTTGATTACTACCAGACAGGCGACGCCAGCCTGCGCCTGGATTGCGGTTCGCGCATCGAAGGGATCGGCCGGCCACGGGTTGAGGCGTCGTTTCTGCCCAGGGTGATTGATGCGATGGTCAAGGTGCCGGACGCGCTGTCACTGGCCGCCATGCATTACCTGGCCGAACGGCTGGGGCGGCGGGTTGGCGGGTCCAGCGGGACTAACCTGATCGGCGCCTTGATGGCCGCGCAGCAGATGAAAGCGGCAGGGGAGTCGGGGTCGATCGTGGCGATCTTGTGTGATGGGGGTGAGCGCTATGCCACCACTTACTACGATCAGGCGTGGCTGGCGGGGCAGGGCTATGCACTTGACGGTTTGATCGCGGCCGTTGCGGCGAGTGTCGAACGGGGCGAGCCACTACCGGAGAGCGTCCTGCGCGCAAACATCTGATACGACGCAAAACCCAATGTGGGAGCTGGCTTGCTCGCGAAGGCGGACTGTCAGTCGAAAAATCATCGACTGAATCACCGCTTTCGCGAGCAAGCCCGCTCCCACATTGGAACTGCAGTCGGTTCAGATTCTGCGTCAGGCCTCTATACCGAGCATATCCCGCGCCAATGCCTCGGCAATCCGAATTCCGTCAACACCCGCCGACAGAATCCCACCGGCGTAACCAGCGCCTTCACCCGCCGGGAACAGGCCTTTCACGTTCAAGCTTTGCATCGACTCGTCGCGGGTAATCCGCAGCGGTGACGAGGTGCGCGTCTCGATACCGGTCAACACGGCGTCGTGCAGCGAGTAGCCTTTGATCTGTTTCTCGAACGCCGGCAATGCTTCACGAATCGCCTCAATGGCGAAGTCCGGCAATGCCAGGGCCAGGTCACCCAGTGCCACACCCGGTTTGTAGGACGGCTCCACGCTGCCGATGGCGGTGGACGGCTTGCCAGCGATGAAATCACCCACCAGTTGCGCCGGTGCCTCGTAGTTGCTGCCACCGAGGATGTAGGCGTGGGACTCCAGGCGCTCCTGCAACTCGATGCCGGCCAGCGGGCCACCTGGGTAGTCCACTTCCGGTGTGATGCCGACCACGATGCCGGAGTTGGCATTGCGTTCGTTACGCGAATACTGGCTCATGCCGTTGGTGACGACACGATTGGGCTCGGAAGTGGCCGCTACCACCGTACCGCCCGGGCACATGCAGAAGCTGTAGACCGAGCGGCCGTTCTTGGCGTGGTGCACCAGCTTGTAGTCGGCAGCGCCGAGCTTTGGGTGCCCGGCGTATTTGCCCAGGCGCGCCGCGTCGATCAGCGACTGCGGGTGTTCAATACGGAAACCCACGGAAAACGGCTTGGCCTCCATGTACACGCCACGGCCGTGGAGCATGCGGAACGTGTCGCGGGCGCTGTGGCCGAGGGCGAGGATCACGTGCTTGGAGAGGATCTGCTCACCGCCATTCACCACAACGCCGTTCAACTGGCCATCTTCGATCAGCACGTCGGTGACCCGCTGTTCGAAACGCACTTCACCGCCCAGGGCGATGATCTGCTCGCGCATGTTTTCCACCACGCCGGTCAGGCGGAATGTACCGATGTGCGGCTTGCTGACGTAGAGGATTTCTTCCGGCGCACCGGCTTTGACGAACTCGTGCAGCACTTTGCGACCGTGGAATTTCGGGTCCTTGATCTGGCTGTAGAGCTTGCCGTCGGAAAAGGTCCCGGCGCCGCCTTCGCCGAACTGCACGTTGGACTCCGGGTTGAGCACGTTTTTGCGCCACAGGCCCCAGGTGTCCTTGGTGCGCTGGCGCACTTCCTTGCCGCGTTCGAGGATGATCGGCTTGAAGCCCATCTGCGCTAGCAGCAGCCCGGCGAAGATCCCGCACGGACCAAAACCCACGACGATCGGCCGTTCAACCAGGCCTTGCGGCGCCTGGCCCACCACCTTGTAGCTGACATCCGGTGCCGGGTTGACGTTGCGATCATCGGCGAACTTGAGCAGCAGTGCGGCTTCGCCCTTCACGTTCAGGTCGATGGTGTAGATGAAGCACAGCTCCGACGATTTTTTACGGGCGTCGTAGCTGCGTTTGAACAGGGTGAAATCGAGCAGGTCATCACTGGCGATGCCCAGGCGCTGCACGATGGCAGGCCGCAGGTCTTCTTCGGGATGGTCGATGGGCAGCTTGAGTTCGGTGATTCGTAACATGACGGGATCCGGTAGGCGGCGGGAAAAGAGGCCGGCTGTTTTGCAAACCGGCGATTATAAGCCCCAATGGCGGTATTTCGTCATGTTAAAACAGCGCTGGGCTGATTCAGTCGTCCCGAGAGCCGCCGAACGATGCGCAACCCCGTTGTACCTGGCCGTTGACTCGCAACTCGGCGGTCATGTGTTGCAAGCTGCCGCTGACGCTGTCGATGCAGCGTTGCGGCGCCACCCACAGTTCGATGTGTTGGTTGTTGGCTTCCGTCATCAGGTTAAAGCGGCCGTCGCCCATTTGCTCTTCTACATAGGGCACCGCCAGTGGTGGCTGGCCTTCACGCTCGAGCACCATGCCCTTGGCGGTGACGTTCATGGCCCAGGCGGGTTTGTTACCGTTGGCACGCAGGGTCATGCGCTTGAAGTCCGGGTCATTGCAGGCCGAGGTCGAGCGCTCTACTCGATACAGCTGCTGAAGGTCTACCGAACCCTGTGTGCCGCTGGCGACACCGGAGAACTTGCCGCGCAAGTCGGCAAACAGCACACCCTGTTGGCCGGCCAGGGAGGCGGCCTCCTGCAGGATGCTGGTGCCGCCGGTGTCGTTGACCACGTAGTTGCGTTTGTCGCCGCAAGGTTGGAACAACAGTTTGCCGGCCACCGCCGTCAATTCACCCTGCATGCGGGTCAGCCCCGCAGTCGACGGTTTGGCCGGCTCGCTCTCGAACATCTGGCAAGCGGTGAACAGGGGCAGCAGGGCAAACAGAGCAAGGGTACGGGCGGCGCGCATTTATCGGGTCTCCAAACAAGTGCCGCCACGTTACGCAGGCTGACGCCGCACCACAAGCCCGTCGGCCGGCTTCAGGAATTTCTGACAGACACAAAGTTCAGCCGACGATAAAGGTCTGGCCGGTTTGCAAGCCCTCGACACTTTTCGCGTAGGCCAGCGCCACATCAGCACCGGGTGCAGGTTTGTAGCCACGGAAGTAGGGCGCGTAGCTGCCCATGGCTTCCAGCAGGACGGTCGGGCTCACGGAGTTGACGCGCAAGCCCCGTGGCAGCTCGATCGCGGCGGCTTTGACGAATGCATCCAGTGCGCCGTTGACCAGTGCGGCAGATGCACCGGTGCGGATCGGGTCACGGTTGAGAATGCCGCTGGTGAAGGTGAACGAGGCGCCGTCGTTGGCGTATTCGCGGCCGATCAACAGCAGGTTGACCTGGCCCATCAGCTTGTCGCGCAGGCCCAGTTCAAAATCGGTTTCGCTCATGTCACCCAACGGCACGAAATTCACACTGCCGGCCGCGCAGACCAGGGCATCGAACTTGCCGATCTGTTCGAATAGCTTGCGGATTGAAGCGCTGTCGCTGATGTCCACCTGGAAGTCGCCATGGGTGCGACCGATGCTGATCACGTCGTGACGCTGGGCGAGTTCTGCCTTGACGGCCGAGCCGACCGTGCCGCTGGCACCAATCAATAGGATTTTCATCGTGCTGTTCCTCCAGGGGTAAGTGAGGTTTCAGTCTAGTGTGGCTTTTCGGGTGGATAAACGTGCTAATAGGCAACCTTTGGTTTTCAAATGGAAACAATCCATGAGCGATATGGATGACCTGGCGGCGTTTGCCGTGCTGATCGAAGCCGGCAGTTTCACCGTGGCGGCCGAGCAGTTGGGGTGCAGCAAGGGCCAGCTGTCCAAGCGCATCAGCCAACTGGAAGCGCGATTTTGCGTGGTGTTGCTGCACCGCACCACTCGCAAGCTCAGCCTGACCGCAGCCGGTGCGGCGTTGTTGCCCCAGGCCCAGGCGCTGGTGGTACAAGTGGAGCGCGCCCGACAGGCATTGGCACGGCTCAAGGACGATCTGGCCGGGCCGGTGCGTATGACGGTTCCGGTGTCGTTGGGGGAAACCTTTTTCGATGGTTTGCTGCTGGAGTTTTCCAAGCAGTACCCGCAGGTGCAGATCGAACTGGAATTGAGCAACAGCTACCGGGATCTGGCGCGGGATGGCTTTGATTTGGGCGTGCGCATGGGGGCCATCGAAAACGACCGCCTGGTGGCCAAGCCATTGCTGGCCTGGCATGAGATGACGTGCGCCAGCCCGGCTTATCTGGAACAGCACGGCGAGCCGCTGACCCCGGCGGACCTGGCAGCCCATACCTGCCTGCTGAACAGTCACTACAGCGGGCGTGAAGAATGGCTGTACCACCAGCAACACGAACTGCTGCGTGTGCGGGTCAGCGGCACATTTGCTTCCAACCACTACAACCTGTTGAAAAAAGCCGCACTGGTGGGCGCCGGTATCGCCCGCCTGCCGTCCTACGTTTTACCTGCGGAACTGGCTGACGGCCGATTGCGCTGGCTCCTGCGCGATTATCAGACGCGCAGCATGCCGATGTATCTGGTTCACCCGTATCAGGGTGGCTTGCCGCGCCGCACTCAGGTGCTCGCCGATTACCTGGTGGATTGGTTCAAACGCAGCGGTGAAGCGTTGGACCGGCTTTAATGGTAGCGACGTGCTATCAGGTGATCGATCGACAGGCGCCCCGGGCCTTTGGCTACCAGCAGTAGCAGCAAGGCGATCCAGGTGCCGTGGGTCGGGTAGGCGTCCGGGTAGACAAAGAGTTGAATGGTCAGGGTCATGCCGATCAGGGCCAGGGCCGAGAAGCGTGTGGCAAACCCCACCAGAATCAACACCGGAAAAAAGTGCTCGGCAAAGGCGGCCATGTGCGCGGCCACTTCCGGCGACAGCAGAGGCACGTGATATTCACTGCGAAACAGCGGCAGGGTGGAGGCGGCGAGTCGTGGTTCGCCCAGTTGGAAGGTGCCGCTGATCAGGTCGATGGCAAAGCCTTCGACTTTGGTCTGCCCGGACTTCCAGAAAACTGCTGCAATCGAAAACCGCGCGAGAAAGGCGATCAGGCTGTAGGGGATTTTCTCGAAAAGCGCGATGACCCGTTTTACCAGGCACGAAGGGGATGTGTTCATGGCGATACCTTTTGTTCTGTGTGCAAATGAGTGATGGCGTCGTAGCTGATCAGCAGGGTCAGGCACTGGTTCAGGTCGAATTCGCTGGAGGCTTCCAGGGCCTGGGTCACAGCCATTTCCAGGCCAGCGCCGTGGTTGAGGCTGTTGATGAACGCGACCGAACCCGCGTCTATGGCGAATACCTTGACGGCCAGCCCCTGGCGTAACACCAAGGCACTTTGGGCGTGCCAGGCATTCAAGCTGGCAATGGCACCCTCGGTCTGGTGCGCGGCCCAGATGGCGACAATCGCGTAGGCGGAGTTCAAGGTGGCGAGGGAGGGGTGCAGTTGCAGGCGTAGTTCGCCCACATGGGTTTGGGCTTGCAGTGCCTGCAACAAGGTCTGTTGTTGCAGTGGCTCAATGTCCGCCGCGTGGTAAGCGCACACCCGCAAGCGTTCCAGGCGCGCGACATCGGCCAGGTAGGGCACGCTGGCAGCCGGCTCGAAGCCCTGGATAAAGTCGGCAAAGCTGCTGCCGTATTCACTGATCAGTGGGCTGTTGGGCGGGCAGGCCTGCACATAAAGGGTGGCCATGGCGCGAAAGAATGCCTCGCCGACCAATTGCAACGTGACCGGATAGGCCGTCACCAGCGCATTGATTAACGCGCTGTGGACATTGTTGCGATACACCGCAAAGCGGCTGGCCGGATCGGCGCCATTGCTGCTGAACAGGCCATCGGGGCAGATCGGGTCGGGTGCGAGCAGGGCACTGGCAAATGCTGCTTGATGGCTCATGGGTTGTTCACCTGCGACAGATGCCAGTCGGCGTGTTGGGCTTCAGCGTGCAGTACGCTGAAGGCCGGCACTTGGTTATCGCGCTCAATCAGCGTGGCCACCGGGCCGGTACGCGCGAGTACCTGTTCGTATAACTGCCACACGGCGTTATCGATGGGTGCGCCATGGTCATCGATCAGCAGGCGATCGCCCAGGCTGTCTGTGTCTTCGGCAAACCCGGCCAGATGAATCTCTCCCACGGCGCGCAAAGGCAGTGCGTCAATGTAGGAAAGTGGATCTCGCTGGTGATTGATGCACGACACATAGACGTTGTTGACGTCCAGCAGCAGGCCGCAACCGGTGCGGCGGATGATCTCGCTGATGAAGTCTGTCTCGTCCAGGGTCGAGCGTTGGAATTGCAGATAGGTCGACGGATTCTCCAGCAGCATCGGCTGCTTGAGGGTGCTTTGCACCTGATCGATGTGTTCGCACACCCGTTTCAGGGTGGCGGCATCGTAAGCCAGGGGCAGCAAGTCGTTGAGAAACACCGGGCCATGGCTGGACCAGGCCAGGTGTTCGGAAAAAGAGTGGGGTTGATAGCGTTCGATCAGCGTGGCCAACCGTGCCAGGTGCTCACGGTTCAACGGGCCTTCGCCGCCGATGGACAGGCCCACGCCGTGCAACGACAGTGGGTACTGCTCGCGGATCAAACCCAGGTAGTGATGGAACGGGCCGCCGGCCACCATGTAGTTTTCGGCGTGCACTTCAAAAAAGCCGATGTCGGGTGAGGTCTCGAGCACTTCGATGAAGTGCTCGTTCTTCAACCCCAGCCCGGCCCTGTAAGGGAGGCCGGGCGCCTGAGCAGGTGAGACCGTGTGTTGGGGGGAAAGCGTCATCATCATTACTCAGGCTGAGGGCTGTTTCAGGACTTGGCGGTGAAGGCAGCTTCCTGGCCGAAACCGGTCGGCGAGGTGGCGCTTGGGGTTTTGGTACAGGTGCCGGCTGGGACCAGTTTCCAGGCGTTGGCCTGGTCTTTGACTTTGGAAGTACCCGCGCAGGAGGTGCCGGCGCCTGCAGCACAATCGTTCTTGCCGGCTTCGGCGACACCAAAGCATTTCTGCATGTCATCGGCGGCGTGCGCGGTGCTTGTAAGGGCGGACAGGCTCAGGGCCGAACCCAGGGCCAGAACGAGGGCGGCGGCGGACAGCGAACGGGATTTAGTAGTCATGGTGTAACTCCAGCAGTGAGGTTGGGTAAGGAAGCGTTTTTGCTTGCTTACCCCTCTAGAGTTGGGGCACCGCCATGCGTTACAGCGGCTGACAAAAAAATTTCAGTTCGCCAGTGACAGCGAGGTGGTCGCCAAGATCATTCAGGGCCAAGGATGGGCCGGGGGCAAAGGCATTACGGTGTTACTTGGGATCAATTGGCAATTTGCTGTTGCAGCATTCGGCGATCCTGATATTGCCTACGCCAAAGCGTTGCTGGATGTAGGGCGTGTAGGGCATGCCCTGTTGTTGGAGGGGCAGCATCAAGGGCTGGCGGCGAGAATGACGCCGGCTGTACACGAAGAAACAGCGTCAAATATGCTGCGCCTGACGGAAGAAAGGGATGTTCTTTATGCCATCCGGCTGGTTTTTCCAGGCTGAGTGCGTTGCAAGGAGTTGCAAAAATGAACGGACTTTCGCCGCTGAAGGACGCCTACGAGCGAGAGGGTTATGTCGTTGTTCGCGAGTTACTCGATCGCCAGAAATTGGCACTGCTCGCTGAAAAAGTAATCCAGCAATTGCGCAAGCATCGAATAACCGATGGTTTCACCGAGATTGGCCAGCCGCGCTTCAAGGAACCAGAGCAGGCTGATCCGGACTTTCTGAAGTTTGTCGACGTCATGCGCAGCGAATTGACCGAAGAACTCTTTCAAGCGCCCAAGGTGATTGAGGTGATGAAGCTGCTCTTCGACACCGATGAGGTGTTCGTTCATCCGATCAAATGGGTGCGCGGTTTGGCACCCTTGGGTTCTTCCATGCACTCCTCACCGGGCGTTCACCAGGACTTTCCGGAATTGCAGGGCAGTGCCCAGCAGGTCACCCTGTGGGCACCCTTTTTTAATGTCGATGAGCGGTCGGGATCGCTGCCGGTTTACAACAAAAAACCAGGTGAAACCCTGTTACCGCTCGAGCTGGCACTCAACCCATCAGGATGGCAAGTCTGCCCCGACGTGCTGGGCGCAAAAAACGTCTTCGCATTACGTCCGGGTGATGTACTGCTGTTCAATACGTTTACCCCGCACGGGGGGGCGACCAATACCGGCAAAGGTTGGCGTTGCAGTATCGAGGCACGGTTTCAGCCGCTCGCTGAGCCTTTGGCACCCAGTAATTTTGCCAAGCCGCTGTTGACCCAGGATTGGCAGACGTTCTACGAAGGGTGGCGGACCTGGGGGTTTTACTGGCGGGGACAGGCATCCGCCGCTTATTCCCTTTGATCCATCCTGGGAGCATTGGCGGGATCTGACCGCTATTGGGGAAGCGGTTAAAGGTAACAAGAATGCGATGGCGGCCATCGAAATCGCTGCCAGATTCGGTATGTCCGAACCCGTCAAGTCCTGTGCCCAGGGGTTGCTCGAGTCCTTTGAACGTATTTACGACCAATAAGGTAATGTGGCTGTGAAGAACCGCTTTGCAGATTTTTTCATCAGCAGAAATTTCTCATTCTTGTGGCTGGGGCAAGCCCTCTCATCGTTTGGCGAGTTCGTTTTCGAGAGCACCGTCATTGTGTGGCTGGTGACTGACTTGTTTCACGACAGTGCGTTCTTGCCGACGGCTGTAGGCCTGGCGGTGGCGGCCTCTGCTATTCCGCGTGTATTGGTGGCCCCACTGGCCGGGGCTTGGGTCGATCGGATGGCCCCGCTGTACGTGATGATCGCGGCGGATGGGATTCGGGTGCTCAACTTCCTGATCTTTTTCGTGATCTATTCACTGGCCGGGCTGGACCCGATGCAAGTGCTCGTCGGCGTTCTGCTCTTGTTGTTGGTGAACAGCACGGCTGCACAGTTTTTCAACCCGTCACGCCAGGCGATCATGCAAGTGGTCATCCCTTCGGCACGACGCGTTGAGGCATCGGCCAAGGCGATGTTTTCCCTGACGGGCATTTCAGTGTTGTCGGCGTCCCTTGGGCCGGCATTATTTGTGTGGGTGGGCCCCGCCCTGGCACTGCTGATCAATGTGCTGGCTTTTGCCTGTTCGGCCCTGTGCATAGCGTCTACCCAGGGCCTGCGCCGGACCTTGCTGGCCGAGCAACAGCGGCTGCCCTTCTGGCATGGAGTGCTCGCAGGGCTACGGTTTTCCTGGGGGCACGCCTCGATTAGGACGTTGTTGATCGGTGTGGCGTTATACGGGTTTTCCTTGGGGGTCAATAACGTCGCATTGTCCTTGTATGCATTCAAAACCTTGGGCTTGAGCCCTTATGAATACGGCCTGATTCTCGCGGCGTTCCCTGTCGGCGGGTTGATTGCTGCCGCGCTGGTCCGGCCGCTGTTGAAGTCATTGAGCACGCGCCAGGCCTTTACCCTTGCGTTGCTGTGCATGGGGTTCAGCTACCTGGCATATTCGCTGCATCCGCCGTTTTACTTGGCCTGGGCGCTGATGTTCAGCTGTGGGTTGTTCTTCTCGGTGTTTGCGATTGTGCAAGGGCCGATGCTCCAGGAAGACGTGCCGGAAGGTTACATGGGGCGTGTGTCCGCAACGGTCACGCCGGTGCTGGCCATCGCCTCATTAACCGGTACGCTGGTGTGCTCTCAGACGTTAAATGTGGCACAGCGTGTCATAGCCTATTTCGACGCGCCGCTGGATGTGTACGGCGCGTATATCTTCCTGGCGGCGGGCTTGTTGCTATTGGGCGGGGCATTGATGCTGGCAGGCCAGCGCGCGAGTAAGGGGGAGTTGGTCGCGACGCTTTGAACCGCGATAAAAAAAACGGCCCGAAGGCCGTTTTTTTGTTACCTCAATGGCTCAGCCACCGAGATAGGCTTCACGCACCTTCGGATCCGTCAGCAATTGCTCCCCGGTGCCCTGCATCACCACCCGGCCGTTTTCCAGCACGTAGGCGCGGTCGGCGATTTTCAGCGCCTGGTTGGCGTTCTGCTCCACCAGGAATACCGTCACACCGTCCTTGCGCAGTTGTTCGATGATATCGAAGATCTGCTGGATGATGATCGGTGCCAGTCCCAGTGAAGGCTCGTCCAGCAGCAATAGCTTGGGCTTGCTCATCAGCGCCCGGCCGATGGCGAGCATTTGCTGCTCGCCGCCGGACATGGTGCCGCCGCGCTGGCTGAAGCGTTCCTTGAGCCTGGGGAACAGGTGCAGCACCTTGTCCATCTGCTCTTGGTAGTCGCCCTTGTCGGTAAAGAACCCGCCCATGGCCAGGTTCTCTTCCACCGTCAGGCGCGAGAACACACGGCGGCCTTCGGGCACCACGGCAATGCTCTTGCGCATGATCTCGGAGGAGGCCTGGCCCACCAGTTCTTCACCCATGTAGCGGATGCTGCCGCTGTGGGCCTGCGGCGAACCGCACAGGGTCATCAGCAAGGTCGACTTGCCGGCACCGTTGGCGCCGATCAGCGTGACGATTTCACCTTGGCGCACTTCCACGTTGACGCTGTGCAGCGCCTGGATCTTGCCGTAGAAAGTGGAAACGTTTTCGAATTGCAGCATTTTACGCTTCCCCCAAATAGGCTTTGATCACTTCCGGGTTGTCGCGGATCTGCTCCGGCGTCCCGTTGGCCAGCGGCGTGCCCTGGTTGATCACTACGATGTGGTCGGAAATGCTCATGACCAGTTTCATGTCGTGTTCGATCAACAGCACCGTGGCGTTGTTTTCCTCACGCAACACACTGATCAGCGCCTTGAGGTCTTCGGTTTCCTTGGGGTTCAGGCCAGCGGCCGGTTCGTCGAGCATGAGGATCCGCGGGCGGGTCATCATGCAGCGGGCGATTTCCAGACGACGTTGCTGACCATAGGCCAGGGTGCCAGCAGGACGGTTGGCAAACTCGGTGAGGTTGACCTTGTCCAGCCAGTACTCGGCGTACTCCATGGCTTCGCGCTCGCTTTTGCGGAACGCCGGGGTCTTGAACAGGCCTGCAAAGAAGTTGGTGTTCAAGTGACGGTGTTGGGCAATCAGCAGGTTCTCGACCGCTGTCATGTCCTTGAATAACCGTACGTTCTGGAAGGTGCGCACCACGCCCTTGCGGGCGATCTCGTGACCGGCCAGGCCCTGGATCGGCTGGCCGTCCAGCAGGATGCTGCCACCGCTCGGCTTGTAGAAGCCGGTGAGGCAGTTGAACACCGTGGTCTTGCCGGCGCCGTTCGGGCCGATCAGCGCCACCACTTGTTTCTCTTTTACGGTCAGGGCCACGCCGTTGACCGCCAGCAAGCCGCCGAAGCGCATGCTCAAGTTTTCGACTTTCAGGATCTCGCGGCTCATTTGCGCAGCTCCATGTGTGGACGTTGCATGGGCAGCAGGCCTTGAGGACGCCAGATCATCATCAGCACCATCATGGCGCCGAACATCAACATGCGGTATTCGCTGAACTCACGCATCATTTCCGGCAGCAGGATCATCACGATCGCCGCCAGGATCACACCCAGTTGCGAGCCCATGCCACCCAGTACCACGATGGCGAGGATGATCGCCGACTCGATAAAGGTGAACGACTCCGGGGTCACCAAACCTTGGCGAGCGGCGAAGAAGCTGCCAGCGAAACCGGCGAATGTTGCCCCGAGGGTGAATGCCGAGAGTTTGATGACGGTGGGGTTCATGCCTAACGCACGGCAGGCGATTTCGTCTTCGCGCAACGCTTCCCACGCACGGCCAATCGGCATGCGCAACAAACGGTTGATCACGAACAGTGCCGCTAGTGCCAGCAACAACGCCACCAGGTACAGGAACACCACTTTGCTCACCGGGTTGTAGTCGATCCCGAAGTACTCGTGGAAGGTCTGCATGCCTTCGGCTGCGGTGCGGTCGAAGGACAATCCGAAGAACGTCGGCTTGGGGATGCTGCTGATACCGTTGGGGCCGCCAGTGATGTCGGTGAGGTTGCGCAGGAACAGTCGGATGATTTCACCGAAGCCCAGGGTCACGATCGCCAAATAGTCACCGCGCAAGCGCAACACCGGAAAGCCCAGCAGGAAGCCAAACGTGGCCGCCGCCATACCGGCCAGTGGCAGGCAGATCCAGAAGCCCCAGCCCAGGTAGTGCGACAGCAACGCGTAGGTATAGGCACCCACGGCGTAGAAGCCCACGTAGCCCAGGTCGAGCAGGCCGGCCAGGCCGACTACGATGTTCAGGCCCAGGCCCAGCAACACGTAGATCAGGATCAACGTTGCGATATCCACCGCACCACGGGAACCGAAGAACGGCCAGATCAACGCAGCCACGATCAGGCCGATGATGATGTAGCGCTGGGTGCGCGGCAGGGTCAGGAATTGGCTGACCTTGGGCGACACCAACGGGCCACGGTTGCCCTTGAACAAAGCACCGACCTGCTGGGTGAACAGCACGCGCAGGAACATCAGCACCGAGCACAGGGCAATGATGGTCAGGGTCACGGGACCGGTGCCATGCACTTCCAGGTTGATGCCGACGATGCTCAGCTTGAGCCCGAGTACCGGAAAGGCCACGGCCCATACCAGCAAGGCGCTGAAAAACGCCGATTTAAGATATCTGCTCATACTTTCTCAACCTCCGGACGGCCCAGAATGCCGGTCGGACGGAACAACAGCACCAGAACCAAGAGGCCGAACGCCACGACGTCCTTGTATTGGTCGCCGAAGATATCGGCGCCGAAGGCTTCAGCCACACCCAGCACCAGCCCGCCGAGCATCGCGCCCGGGATACTGCCGATGCCGCCCAGGACCGCCGCGGTAAAGGCCTTGAGGCCTACCAGGAAACCGGCGTTGGGGTTGATCACGCCGTACTGCATGCTCAGCAGCACAGCCGCGACGGCCGCCAGCGCGGCACCGATTACGAAGGTCAGGGCGATGATGTTGTTGGTGTTGATGCCCAGCAGGTTGGCCATCTTGATGTCTTCGGCGCAAGCCCGGCAGGCGCGCCCCAGACGGGAGCGGGAGATGAACAGGGTCAGGCCCAGCATGGCCACCAGGGTGACGACGAAGACCAGGATCTGCATGTACGAAATCAGCACTTCTTGTGCGCCACCTGGGCCGAAGGAGAAGCTCCCCGGGATCAGGTTGGGAATGGACTTATCCTTGGAGTCCTGGGACAGCAATACAGTGTTCTGCAGGAAAATCGACATGCCGATGGCGGAAATCAGCGGGATCAAACGGTTGCTGCCACGCAAGGGACGGTAGGCAACACGCTCGATACTGTAGCCATAGGCACTGGTCACGATGATCGATGCAAGGAACGCAGCGGTCATCAACAGCGGCAGGGAATGGATACCCATCATGGCCAGCCCGGCAAGGGCGATGAAGGCCACGTAGGAACCAATCATGTACACCTCGCCATGGGCGAAGTTAATCATTCCAATGATGCCGTAAACCATTGTGTAGCCAATGGCTATCAAGGCATAGGTGCTGCCAACGGTCATGCCGTTAACCAGCGTTTGGAAAAAATGATAGATCTCAGGCATTACAGCGCTCCTAAAAACCCGATACGCATTTCACTGGTGGAGTCATTTCCGGCTCGGTGCCCTGTTCTATGAGCAGGTTGCACGAAGCGTTTGCCAGCGAACCGCTGGTGACGGTTTTAAGATTTTCAGGTGAGCCAGCGCCCGGATCGCGGGTGTCAGGCCCATAAACCTCGTAAAACAAAGCCCACTGCTTGCACAGTGGGCTTGTTGACCAGTAACGCCTGGCTTACTGAGGGGAAACTTCGGTTTTTGGTTTGCCGAAGTGCCATTCGTAGACCACGAACTTAAAGTCCTTCAGGTCGCCCTTGGCGTCAAAGCTCAGGTCGCCCGTTGGGGTCTTGAAAGTACCGGCGTGGATGGCAGCAGCCACTTTGGCGGTGTCTTCGCTCTTAGCGGCGGCGATACCACCGGCGATCACTTCAACAGCCGAGTACGCTGGGAACACGAACGGACCGGTTGGGTCCTGCTTGTTCTTGGTGAACTCTTCAACGATTGCCTTGTTGGCAGGATCAGTGTCGAAAGACTTCGGCAGGGTCACCAGCAGGCCTTCGGAAGCGCCCTGGGCGATTTGCGAGATGGAGTCGTTGCCGACGCCTTCAGGGCCCATGAACTTGGCGTTCACGCCTTTTTCCTTGGCTTGGCGCAGGATCAGGCCCAGTTCAGGGTGGTAGCCGCCGTAGTAGACGAAGTCGACGTTGGCTTGCTTGAGCTTCTGGATGAGCGAGCCGAAGTCTTTGTCGCCAGCGTTGATGCCTTCGAAGAGAGCAACTTTCACGCCTTTCTTTTCGAGGGTCTGTTTAACGGCGGTGGCGATGCCTTCACCGTACTGCTGCTTGTCGTGAATGACCGCAACCACTTTCGGCTTCACGTGGTCGGCGATGTAGTTGCCGGCTGCAGGACCCTGGGCGCTGTCCAGGCCGATGGTGCGGAAAATCAGCTTGTAGCCACGGGAAGTGATTTCCGGGCTGGTGGCAGCCGGGGTAATCATGATCACGCCTTCGTCTTCATAAATGTCGGACGCTGGCTGAGTGGAGCTGGAGCAGAGGTGACCGACTACGAACTTGACGCCGTCGTTGACCACTTTGTTGGCTACGGCCACGGCTTGTTTAGGATCGCAAGCGTCGTCGTATTCTTTGGCTTCGAGCATTTTGCCATCGACGCCGCCCTTGGCGTTGATGTCGGCAATCGCCTGCTTGGCACCCATGAACTGCATGTCGCCATATTGCGTTACAGGACCGGTTTTAGGGCCGGCGATGCCGATCTTGATGGTGTCAGCTGCGAACGAATGGCCGGCAACCCCAGCCAGGACCATAGCGGCAAACAGTTTGGAAATCTGCTTAGTAGCCTTATTCATAGTGCTCCACTCTTACTGTTGTATTTTTTATAGTTCTAGCGGCCTTGTGAGCTGCAGAACCGGATCAGATATCTCGGATATCCCCCCGGCATTGCCCTGGCAACTGTACCGGTACAGTGTAGAGCGCCGGTTGATCGCTTGAAAAGCTGGCTGCTGGGGGCAAAACCCGGGTATGTCGCTTAAATGAAAGAAAAAGACAGAATTGCGGCGGGGTTATGCCAGAGTCTCGGGCAATCCTTGGCTTTTCTGACACTTTCTATCGATGCCTCATTTGCAACTGGGTTTTTCTGCCTGAGCCCGGACGTTATGATTTCGCCGATTTTTACTTCAGGTGAATTCCCATGACGCAAGAACCTAGCACCCTCTATGCCAAGCTGCTCGGCGAAACCGCCGAAATTTCCTGGAAGGAGCTTGAACCGTTCTTTGCCAAGGGTGCCCTATTGTGGGTCGACGCCGACCTGGATTTGATCGAAGCGGCCGAGGGAATGGCCGAGGATAACCGTGAGAAAGTCGCTGCGTGGCTGGCTGCGGGGAGCCTTGGCGAAGTGTCTGCGACGCGGGCATTGGACTTGGTGGCGCGGGATCCGGGCTTATGGGCAGTGGTGGTTTCGCCGTGGATTTTGATCCAGGAAAGGGCAGTGTAAGAAGGCTCTGCACGAAAAAGGTGCGCGGTTTCAGCCTGTGGAAGTGTGTAGCGGAGTAACCGCAAGCGCCGTGATGGCATCTTGCCGTAGAGAAAGGTCACAGGTAAGGGTGACGTGCGCGTCACGGGAACAGTTTTGTGAGTGGCGCAAGGCCGGGGGAATTGTTTCCGGGTGTGGCAAAGTTGCAGGTTTGCGGTGGCTGGCAGAGCGCTTTCGCGAGCAAGCCGGGTCCCACATTTGTACCGGGTATTTCCTGTAGGAATACGGTCAAAATGTGGGAGCGGGCTTGCTCGCGAAGGGCGCGACTCGGTCTAGGCAGTCTTGCCAGTATGGTTGTTCAACGAAATCACCTTGGTCTTGCCAATCCGGTGACGATAAATCTCACGCAAATACTTGATCGCCTTCTTCACACAATCTCGTGACAGGCGAATGTCATTGATCGACACAAACTTATCCTTGTCGTTGATCAACTCCCGATACTTCTTCTCATACATCGGTTTGATCGCGTACCAGTTGGTATCCAGAATCTTCGCCGGGTTTTCGAACTCGTTGAGCAGCTCATCAATCCGGTCTTCATCGAAGTCCTCATGGATGATGAAGTCCAGGATCGAATTATCCAGCGTGTCATCAAACCGGTACGGGTTACGCGCAAAGCAACGCTTGATAAAGGCCACGATCAACGTCAGGAAGTCATCCGACAGGCACGGGCTCTTGGCGATCAGCGTTGTCAGCGACAAGTTGGCCGACGCCCCGATCACCAGCGCATAACGCTTGAGCGTGGTGTTGGGAAACAGGCTATTGAGGTGCGTCTTGAGCCGGTTCAAGTCCATGTAGGACAGCTTGTAGTCCTTGGGCAAGGACACAATCGACACCACCGACGAGCAGTTCTTGAAGAAGTGCAGGTCATGCAGGGCGGCTGCGTCGTAGCCGGAATTCTTGTATTGCTCCAGTGACGCCTTGTAGCGCTTGGACTCGATCGGCAACAGGCTGATGCCTTCGATGGCCTGGGTCACTTTGTTGAAGTGCGGCAGGTCGATGGAGCGGAAAAACAAGTCATCGATATTCAGCCGCTGTGGCTCTTTATCGAACACCTTGAACTTGTCATTCGACGGCACCGGGGTTTCCGGCACCACGGACTCGGCATAGGCAATCGCTACCGGTCCTGCCAGGCTCATAAACAGGTCGTTGGCATCCAGGCGGATGGTTTCGCCAATGTCGATACCGGCACGCCGGAAGTAGTTCTGGTCGTAATCGGTCGTCACCGCCTGCGCAGTGAGGATGTTGAAGATCTGCTGGGAGATGTACTGGTTGGCGTGTTTTTCCATGGCATTGACGTCAATGTTCTGGATATTGCCGTCATCGCTCTCTTCGGCGTAACGCATGATGTCGTTGGAGATCAGCATCATTGCGTTCCATGGCCGGATACGCCCCTTCACACTGGCTTCGCTGCTGTCTTCATTGTCGAAGTTGTAAGAGAAGTCCCATTCTTCCGACAGGTATTTGCACAGCAACCGCCCGGCGTTGATGTGCAGGGCCTCGGACATTTCGCTGCGGTGATCGGAGATATTCGGCAGCACACAGATGCCGCTGGTGAAGATCGGCTCGAAGACAAACGCGTGGCCGCTCTTGCTGTCGTGCTCGTCGGCGGGTTTGGTGTCGAATGTCTTGTTCATGTACGAGTGCTGCTGGGCCAGGCCAAACTCCGAGGCCATGCCCGAACCCGTACCGCCGCCGGCGCTGAAGATCGAGAAGTACAGGCGCGACTGGTTGGCCTTGATGCCGCAGGAGTCGATCAGGTACGAGTGAATCATCTTCCAGTCAGGGCTGGAAAAACGCTGGGTGTCTTTATTGAGGATGATCTTGGCCAGGTACTGGCCCAGGATCGGCGCGTTACCGGCGCCACCGGCATGGACTTCCGAGAGGTCCATTATTTTCATTTTGCTGTAGTCGCGCAGGAAACCGCTTTTTTCGCCCTTGCGCGAAAAACGGATGCGCCCGGCGATGTCCTTGTCCAGGTCACCCAGCATCACCAGCGGTTCCACCAGGAACACCGGCTTGGTGGCCTTGCCGCCGCCCAGGCGCAGGTTGTTTCGGATCCATTGGGCCGGGCTATAGCCCTTGTCCGCCGATTTGTCTTCCGTGCTGAATTCGTTCAGGTAGAACTTGCGCGCGTTGTACACCAACTCCGCCACGTCCAGCGCGATGTTCGAACCGCAGCGGCCCAGGCCGATCAGGCACACCGAGGGAAATTCCTGCTCGTCGCGCGGGTCGCCATCACCTTCTTGCTGGGGCGGGCGCGGGAACACCATGTCGCGCAGGCCGTCGAGGTTATCGAGGATGCGGTCGGTATTGGTTTCGGTGAAGTACAAGTACTGCTGGGTGGCCAGCGGGCGGGCGCTGCTCAATGACTTGGAACCTGAGGATTTTTCCGCAGGAGCTGTCGGCAACACGTCGAGGATCTCGGTGGCAGAGTTATTTTTGGAAGTCATTGGGCGCCATGTACCTGGACAGATGGCTTAAAAAATCAAGGAGCCATTATTGAATGAGAGTTCGCGACTTTACAGTGCGTCTGAGTCCGGGACCGTCGGGTTTAACCCTGGTTTTTCAAGGGGAATCGTGGCCGGACTCTGATGAATCGGCCGTTCGTCGGCGTTCTTTAGTCAAATGATGGCGAAATGCCAAAGAATCGGCGTCAGCGAATTGGCCTTACCGTCGACGTGGGGCTGATACGGGTTGGGGTGGGGGCTTTCGGCACAGGGGCCTCTTTGTTGCCTTCCACGCTGAAAGGGTAGAGCGGGTTGTGCATCTGGATGCCCTGGATCACGCCGACGATGTCGCTGAAGGGGACCGCCGGACTCAGCAGGTAGCCCTGAATGAAATCACCGCCATGTTTGAGCAGCAGTTCGAACTGTGCCTGGGTTTCCACGCCTTCGGTGACCACCTGCAGGTGCAGGGTGTGGGCCATGCCGATAATCGCCTGGACGATCTCGATATCGGCGGTGGACTTGGGAATGTCCTGGATAAATGAACGGTCGATCTTCAAGGTATTGATCGGTAGGCGCTTGAGGTAAGCCAGCGATGAGTAGCCGGTGCCAAAATCATCGATGGCGAGCGAAACCCCCAAGGCACGAATTTGCCGCAACAGCGCGAGCGTGCTGCTGATATTGCCCATCAGCGCGTTTTCGGTGACTTCCAGTTCCAGGCGGTTGGCGGCAATTCCGGCGAAGCGCAGGGCTGCTTCGATTTCATCTGCCAACTCGTCACGGGTCAGGTTGAGGGCCGAGCAGTTCACGGCCATGGTCAGTTCGCTGTAGCCCCGGTCGGTCAGCAGGCTTAAATCATGGCAGGCCTGACGCAACACCCAGTGGTCCAGTTCGGCGATCAACCCATTGCTTTCGGCGATGTCGATAAACCGGTCCGGCGCCAGCAGCCCGTGTTGCGGATGTTGCCAGCGCACCAGGGCTTCCAGGCGGGTGACCTTGCCGAGTTTCATGTCGAAGATCGGTTGATAAAACAGCACCAACTCGTTGCGGCTACGCAGGGCTGCGCGCAATTCCTCTTCCAGTTGCAGCTCAAGGAAAGCACGGGTCTTAAGGTTGGAGCTGAAGAAGTTGAGGTTGTTGCGCCCGGCGTCCTTGGACTGGTACAGCGCCAGGTCGGCGGTTTTCAGCAGCTCTTCGCAGGTCAGGCCGTCTTCGGGAAACAGGCTGATGCCGATGCTGGTGGTCATTACCATGCGCCGACCGGCGAGTTCGACCGGCTCCTTCATCTTCTGCATGATCCGCTGCGCCATGTGCCGCGCTTCGTCGCGATGATGAATGTTGATCAAAATGCAGAATTCGTCCCCACCAAACCGTGCGACCACGTCTTCGTGGCTGCGTACCGAGCCTTTGATATGCCCGGCCAATACCGTTAACAGCTGATCGCCGGCGTCATGACCCAGGCTGTCATTGATACGCTTGAAGTGGTCAATATCCAGGAATATCACCGCCATCATGCCGTTGTTTGCCGTTTTTTCGGCGACTTTCTCAGCGAAAATCTGGTTGAACCCCCGGCGGTTAAGCAGGCTGGTCAACGCGTCGTAATGGGCAACCTGTTGCAGTGAGGCGCGGGCCTGGTCGAGTTCGCTGAGCAGGGCGTTGACCCGGCGCAGGTCGCGTTCCTTGTGCTGCAGCTTTTTGTCCGCCAGGGCCGCACTGACGCTGCTGCCGATCACCAGCAGGGTGATAACCGCCACTGACAGGCCAAGTTGAATGGGGTTGTTGTCCAGCGGTAAGGCGAGGTCGGCCCCGCTGGGCACCAGCATTTGCATAGCGGCCATGCCGGTGAAGTGCATGCTCAGGATTCCGGCGCCCAGCACCAGGCTCGCGGCGTATTTGAGCAATTGATGGAAAACGCCGGCGCCGTTGCGCAGGTAGCACGACAGCAGCAATGCGGTCAGGCTGGCACCAATGGCAATGGCGACCGATGCCAAGAACAGCCCCGGCTCGAAATACACTTGGGCCTGAGAGCGCATGGCCGACATGCCCACATAGTGCATCAAGGCGATACCGAACCCCATCCACACCGACGCCAGTAAATACTGCTGAAACCGCAGGTGGGCATGACTGAGGGTTTGCATGGCAAACAACGAGGCAATCAAGGCGATCACCAGCGAGGCGAACGTCATGATCAATTCGTAATGAATGGCAATAGGTGCCTGGAAAGCCAGCATGCTGATGAAGTGAGTCGACCAGATACCGCCCGCGAGGCATCCTGCACCGAGCCAGCGCCAATGGCGGCGGGCAGTAGGGTCTTCTACATGGCCGACACGTTCGGCCATGTCCAACGTACCGAACCCGGCCGCGCAAGCGACCAGGTAGGCCAGCAACACCAGAAAGGGGTTATGACTGCAATTGAGTAATAAGTGCCCGTTCTCTGGAAGGTCGGTAAAAAAATACATACCTAGCCATTCCATAGCATGTCCCGTCAAAGTCAGTACGTCATTGCCTTGAGCAATGGCCTATGAACTCCAGTATAGAAGCCTCGCGGGAATTGCCAGGGATAATGGCACTTTGACTACAATGATTTTGGCATGCCGGTCATAGCGTTTGCTGCTAAGCGCTGATGGGCAGTTCCAGCTCGAAAGGCGCTTCCAATGGCGGCAAGCCAAAGGCGGCACGTGCTGAATCGCAGTCGACGTTTTGCTCGCCCTGGCTCCACGACGCGTCGAACTCGCGGCAGGGGCTCGACCGTTGCTCATAGATTGTGCAGCGGGTGCCTTTGCCGACTTCCCCTTCAAGGCTGCAGCAACGCGCGGGTTTCTGGTCGGTGCCGATCATCGCCACGCGTGTGGGATTGATCTGAACCACCAAATCATCGGGCACCGTGCCCCCCGATGAGGCGCACTCTCCCCAGAAGAAAGACACACGAAAGTATGAACAGCAGGCACCGCAACTCAGACACGGACTGGCTTCGGACATGGGCGTCATCGATAAGAAAAGTAGGATGGGGTGTTACAGGAAGGCTCGCCATTCTAATCTTGCCATGGCGGTTGGGAAGGGGGGTGAGCACTTATATTTTCGTAGGAAAACCCCCGTAGTTCCGGGTGAAGGTCCGCGCGAAATTACGCCCTATCAGCTTTACGAATCATTACAGACAAAGGCCGCCTGCCTGACTATGTTGCAGATACCTGAGCAGGATGCATCGGGCATCGCAGCTCTCATAACAATAAAAGAGACGGACCCATGCAGAACTCGACCCAAGCGGCGAATGCCTGGCGCATTCTGTTCCTGCTGTTCCTCGCCAACCTGTTCAATTTCTTCGACCGCACCATTCCCGCCATCATCATCGAGCCGATCCGCATGGAGTGGCACCTGAGCGACTTTCAGCTCGGAATCATCGGCACTGCCTTCACCATTGTCTACGCCATCGCCGGCCTGCCGCTGGGGCGTATGGCCGACACGGGCTCACGCAGCAAACTGATGGGCTGGGGCCTGTTCGCCTGGAGCGGGCTGACGGCGATCAACGGCATGGTCGGCAGTTTCTGGACCTTCCTGCTGGTGCGCATGGGCATCGGCATTGGTGAAGCCAGCTATGCACCGGCGGCCAACTCGCTGATTGGCGACCTGTTTCCCGCCCACCGGCGCGCCCGGGCCATGGGCATTTTCATGCTGGGCCTGCCTTTGGGGCTGCTGCTGGCATTCTTCACCATCGGCGCGATGGTCAAGGCGTTCGACAGCTGGCGCGCGCCGTTCTTTATCGCCGCCGTGCCGGGAATGATCCTGGCGGTTTTCATGTTCTATATCAAAGAACCCAAGCGCGGCGCCGCGGAAACCGTGCAGGTCTCCGAGGAACGCGTCGACCGTCCGATCCGCCGCGTGCTGGCAGTGCCGACCTTCCTCTGGCTGGTGTTGGCCGGGCTGTGTTTCAACTTTGCCACCTATGCGTGCAACTCGTTCCTGGTGCCAATGTTGCAGCGCTACTTCCTGATGCCATTGCAGGACGCCGCGGTTGCCACCGGGGTGATCGTCGGCTTGACCGGCTTGGTGGGCCTGACGCTGGGCGGCTGGATTGCCGACAAGATCCATCAGCGCGTGGCCAATGGCCGACTGCTGTTCGCGGCGTGCAGCCTGATCATCTCCACCGTCACCACCGCCTGGGCCTTGCATGCCGGGCGCATCGAGATTGGTGTGTTTGTGGCGCTGTTCAGTGTGGGCTGGTTGTTCGCTTATAACTTCTACACCTGCGTGTACACGGCGATTCAGGACGTGGTCGAACCGCGCCTGCGCGCCACGGCGATGGCGTTGTTCTTTGCCGGGTTGTATTTGCTGGGTGGTGGCATGGGGCCGGTGGTGGTGGGCGGGCTTTCTGATCACTTTGCTCATTCGGCGATGTATGCCGATGGGGCTGCGCAGATGACTGAGGCTTATAAGGCTGTGGGCTTGCACGACGCCATGTACCTGATTCCGGTGGCGCTGTTCTTGACCATGCTGTTTCTGTTCCAGGCGTCGCGCAGTTTTGTGCGTGATGCCAAGCGGATGAAGGATGGGCTGGGGGCGGTGGAGGTGCCGGCTGCTGCGGCTACGGCGTGAGACCGAGGTGACTCTATCGCAGGCAAGCCAGCTCCCACAGGGGAATGCATTCCAAATGTGGGAGCTGGCTTGCCTGCGATGAGGCCCTCAAAACAAACAAAAAAGGCCCGCATTGCGCGGGCCTTCTTTTTAGCAGGGCAGGGCGGTCATCAACCCGCCACCAACACCCGAATCGCTTCCAGTCGCAGCGCCGCTTTGTCGAGCATGGCCAGGCCTTGCTCGCGTTGCTGGCGCAGGGCAACCAGTTCGCTGTCGCGTACGGTCGGGTTGACCGCTTGCAGCGCGGTCAGGCGCGCCAGCTCTTCGTCGGTATCCGCTGCCAGGCGGCGCTTCGCCTCGGCCACACGCTCGGCGTGGCGCGGGGTGATCTTTTCTTCGCCGGCGTTGATGCGCGGCGTCAGCTGATCGCGCTGGGCCTGCACGAACTTGTTGGCGCTGGCGCGTGGCACGCTTTCCAGTTGGTCGTTCAGGGTTTCAAACGACACGCGGCCGGACAAGTCATTGCCATTGGCATCCAGCAGGCAGCGCAAGGCGGCTGGTGGCAGGTAGCGGCCCAGTTGCAGCGAGCGTGGCGCAACCACTTCACTGACGTAGAGCAGTTCCAGCAACACGGTGCCCGGCTTGAGCGCCTTGTTCTTGATCAGCGCCACGGCGGTGTTGCCCATGGAACCGGACAGCACCAGGTCCATGCCGCCCTGCACCATTGGGTGTTCCCAGGTGATGAACTGCATGTCTTCGCGCGACAGCGCCTGGTTACGGTCGTAGGTGATGGTCACACCTTCGTCGTCACCCAGCGGGAAGCTGGCGTCGAGCATTTTTTCGCTGGGCTTGAGGATCAGTGCGTTTTCCGAATGGTCTTCGCTGTCGATGCCGAACGCGTCGAACAGGGTTTCCATGTAGATCGGCAGGGCGAACTGATCGTCTTGCTCAAGGATGTCTTCCACCAGTGCATCGCCTTCACCCGCACCGCCGGAGTTGAGCTCCAGCAAGCGGTCGCGACCGGTGTGCAGCTCTTGCTCCAGGCGCTCGCGTTCGGCACGGGCTTCGTCGATCAGGGCTTGCCACTCGCCGTCGTCGGCGTTTTCCAGCAGCGGCAGCAGGCGTGGGCCGAACTGATGCTGCAAGGCGTTACCGGTCGGGCAGGTATTGAGGAACGCGTTCAGCGCCTCGTGGTACCACTGGAACAGACGCTCTTGCGGGCTGGTTTCCAGGTACGGCACGTGCAGTTCGATCACATGCTTCTGGCCGATCCGGTCCAGACGGCCGATCCGCTGTTCCAGCAGGTCAGGGTGGGACGGCAGGTCGAACAGCACCAGGTGGTGGGAGAACTGGAAGTTGCGGCCTTCACTGCCGATTTCGGAGCAGATCAGCACCTGGGCGCCAAATTCTTCATCGGCAAAGTAGGCGGCAGCGCGGTCACG
This sequence comes from Pseudomonas sp. O39, assembly GCF_045447295.1. Taxonomy (NCBI): domain Bacteria; kingdom Pseudomonadati; phylum Pseudomonadota; class Gammaproteobacteria; order Pseudomonadales; family Pseudomonadaceae; genus Pseudomonas; species Pseudomonas sp. O39. The sequence goes on along the minus strand of NZ_JBJGXV010000005.1, from coordinate 252,551 downwards.
CTCGAGGATGTTCATGCCCTCGTGGAACACCGTGGCCGGGATGCCGGAACGCACGCGCAGGGCGTCTTCCAGGTCCATGGCGGTTTCGGCGTGGGCGCAGATCACCAGCACTTTGGTGCGTTTGAGCATTTTCAGCTGGTCGATCAGCCACTCGACGCGCGGGTCGAAGCGCCACCAGCGGTTTTCTTCCTCAACGTCCGGCTGCGACTGGAAGCTGACTTCCGGGTACAACTCGGCGTGTTCGCCCAGCGGCAACTCGAGGTATTCGTCCGGGTTCGGCAGCGGGTAGGCGTGCAGCTTGCGCTCCGGGAACCCTTGCACGGCGGCACGGGTATTACGGAACAGCACGCGGCCTGTGCCGTGGCGGTCGAGCAACTCACGCACCAGGCGTGCGCTGGCTTCGGTGTCGCCATCGTTGACGGCGGTGAGCAGCGCTTCACCTTCGTCACCGAGGAAACCCTGGATAGTCTTGTGTGCGGTCGGCGACAGGCGGCCCTTGTCCAGCAGCTCCTGCACGGCCTCGGCCACCGGGCGATAGTTCTCGCTCTCGGCGCGGAAGGCGTGCAGGTCGTGGAAACGGTTCGGGTCCAGCAGGCGCAGGCGCGCGAAGTGGCTGTCCTGGCCCAGTTGCTCCGGGGTGGCGGTCAGCAGCAGAACGCCGGGAATCACTTCGGCCAGTTGCTCGACCAGCGAGTACTCAGGGCTGGCTTTCTCTTCGTGCCACACCAGGTGGTGCGCTTCGTCGACCACCAGCAAGTCCCAGCCGGCCGCGAATAGCGCGTCCTGGGCCTTCTCGTCGTCAACCAGCCACTCCAGCGCCACCAGCGCAAGCTGGGTGTCTTCGAACGGGTTGGCGGCATCGCTTTCGATAAAGCGTTCTTCGTCGAACAGTGCAACCTGCAGGTTGAAGCGGCGGCGCATTTCCACCAGCCACTGATGCTGCAGGTTTTCCGGGACCAGGATCAGCACGCGGTTGGCGCGGCCCGACAGCAACTGGCGATGAATCACCAGGCCGGCTTCGATGGTTTTACCCAGGCCCACTTCGTCCGCCAGCAATACCCGTGGCGCGATACGGTCGGCGACTTCACGGGCGATGTGCAGTTGGTGAGCAATAGGTTGCGCACGCACGCCGCCCAGGCCCCACAGCGAGGATTGCAACTGGCGGCTGGTGTGTTCCAGCGTGTGGTAGCGCAGCGAGAACCAGGCCAACGGGTCGATCTGCCCGGCGAACAGACGGTCGCTGGCCAGGCGGAACTGGATGAAGTTGGACAGTTGGGTTTCCGGCAGGGTGACCTGCTCGTTCTGCCCATTGAGGCCGTGGTAGACCAGCAGGCCGTCGACGTCGTCGACTTCCTGTACGGTCATTTTCCAGCCTTCGAAATGGGTGATGGAGTCACCCGGCGAAAACCTCACACGAGTGAGGGGCGCATTCCGTAGCGCATACTGACGAGTGTCGCCAGTGGCCGGATAGAGCACGGTCAACAAGCGGCCGTCCTGTGCCAGAACGGTGCCTAACCCCAGCTCTGCTTCGCTGTCACTAATCCAGCGTTGCCCCGGTTGATACTGCTGCGCCATGCTGCCTGACTCCCGCCGTGAAAAAGCCGACTATTCTAACGGAACACGGCTTCCAGACCAAAAGGATTAGGTGCAGCTTCGAGCTTTAAGCTACAAGCGGCAAGAAAAAGGGTGTTAGGTTGGCCCTATAGATGACGATTGGTTCACAAGTTGGCGGCTTGGGGCTCAAGTCGCCACCCTCGCAGCCGACAGTCTGCTGAACAGGAGACTAAAACCCATGCTGCCACCCATGCTGCCTTTGAGTGTTGTGCCGGTCACATCGCAACTTGACCCGGTGCGCCAGAAGCCGGATATCCCGCCTGTGGTGCCAGTACAGCCGGGCTCCAATGAAAGCACGATCGACCTGAAGAAGGGCGACGCCGAGCAGTCGACGCTGTTGTTGCGTGAAGAACAACGCCGCCAGCAGGAACAGCAGAAGCGTCGGCGTGAAGCCGACGAAGACCCTGAGGAGCACCTGGCGATCCCCGGCGATGTATTGAATGCCGACAATACCGTGCCGGTGGTGCCGCTGATCGAAGATGCGCCGCGCCAGGGTTTGTGGGTGGACGTCGAGGTTTAATCGCGCAACTCATACAGCGCCGCGAGCAGTCGTTCGATGTCGTGCTCGGTGTTGAGCGGGCTGACGGACACCCTCGCGATACTGGTCAGGCCACGTGCCTGCATGTCCAGTGGGGTGTAGGCCACGCCATTGGCGCCGATATTGATGCGCTTCAGCCCCAAGCGTCGTTTGAGTTCGAAGGCATCCCAGCCAGCCAGGTTAAAGGCGATCAGTCCTGAGTGGTTGACGCCCAAGTCGTGCAGGGAAATTCCCGGAATCTGACGCAAGGCTTCCCGGATTTGCCCGCTGATCTGCAAGACCCTTTCCCACGTCCTCTCTACGCCCAGTCGATTGACCTCCTGTAATGCATTGCCTAAACCCGCCAGTAAGGCGTAGGACACTTCGCTGGTTTCAAAGCGCCGGGCGTCGTTGCGCAGGTGGAAACCGTCGACGGTCCAGGGGGCTGAAAACACATCGCGCTGGGCCGGATTCAGGCGCTGTAGGAAGTCCGGCCGTACATACATCAGCGCCGTACCGCGTGGCCCGCGCAGGTGTTTGCGCCCGGCTGACTTGAGCACATCGCAATGCAGCGCCTGCACGTCTACCGGCAGTTGCCCCACGGCTTGGCCGGCGTCGATGAAATAGGCGATGCCGTGGCGCTTGGCCACTTCCCCGATCGCCTGGGCGGGGTTGATCAGGCCGCCGTTGGCCGGTAGCCAGGTCAAATCGATCAGCTTGACGCTGGCATCGATCATCGACTCCAGCGCCACCGGGCAGACCGCGCCGGTTGCATCGCAAGGAATGACGTCCACCTGGGCGCCGGACTGCACTGCCCGTTGCATACTCGCCAGGTTGCCGCCCCATTCATGGCGGCCGACCAGAATGCGTTCGCCTGGTTTCCAGGGGCCCAAGGCCTGGAACGCCATGCTCCACGCGGTCGAGCCACTGCTGGCAAAGGCAATCGAGGCAGTGGGCGCATTGAGCAGTTGCCCGGCCGCACGCCGGGCTTTTTCGATCAGGACGGCGCCATGCTCGCCGGCCTCCATCGGGCCGTCGCGGGCTTCGCGCTGTAATTGGTCGATGATCGCGTCGAGGGTGGCCTGGCTGGGCAGCGAGGCACCGGCGTGGTTGAAATGCACAATGCCCGACTGGCAGCCGGGCGTGTCGTCGCGCAGTTGCTGGACTTCGAGCGGGCTCACGGTTGCAGCTCGAAAATCGCATCAACCTCCACTGCCACGCCCGCCGGCAGGCTGGAAACACCTACAGCAGTGCGCACGTGCCGGCCCTTGTCGCCGAGGGCGTTGACCAGCAGGTTCGAGGCGCCGTTGGCCACCACGCTTTGGCGCTGAAAGTCGCCGCTGCTCGCAATGAACACCCCCAGGCGCAAGATACGCACCGCGCGCGCAAGGTCATCACCCAGCGCATCGCTCAGTTGGCCCAACAGGCCCAGCGCCGCCAGTTCTGCCGCCTGGGCGCCTTCTTCATCGCTGAGGGATTCGCCCAGTCGACCGACGTAGGCGGGTTTGCCATCAATCATGGGGATTTGCCCGGAAATGAACAGCTGGTTCTGGCTGACCACATGATTGATGTAATTGGCCGCCGGCTGGCTGGGCGTTGGCAGCGTCAGGCCAAGGGCTTGCACGCGTTGGCGGATGGAGTCGGTCATGTTGAATCCTCTTGGGGTGGGAGGTTTCAGCATGTTTGCTGTGGCGATGGGCGACAAACGGATAGATCTCACTCGACGTATCGAAATAACTCACGCGTCGGCGCAGGTTTCCTTCAGCCATTGGCTGAAGCACTCGGCCGCTTCGCTGGTGGGGCCTTGGGGGGTTATCAGCCAGTAGCCGATTTCGCTGTGATAGGGCGGCCATTCAAAGGCTTCCACCAGGCTGCCGTCCGCCAGCTTGCGCTCGATCAGGCGGTGACGGCCCATGGCGATGCCCTGGCCGCCCACGGCGGCTTCGACCACGATGTTGTAGTCGTGCAACATCACGCGCGGATGGTGCTTGAGGTCGACTTGGAAATGCGCTGACCAATCCGTCCACTCGAAGGGGCGGTGCGAGGTGGCCATCAACAGCGCGCCGTTGGCCAGCTGGTTGGCCTTGAAGGCCGGGCTGCACACGGGTGAGATCACTTCAGGCATCAGCCGGGTGGTTTGCACATCGGGCCAATCGCCCTTGCCATAACGGATGGCCAGGTCGACCTCGGCGGCGGCGACGTTGGCTAATTGAATCGCCGGCAGCAACTCCACCTGGATATGCGGGTAGCGGTTGAGAAACCCGGCCAGGCGTGGTGCAAGCCACAGGGTGGCGAATGATGCCAGCAGGCCGACACGCAACACCGTGGCACGGGGCGCCACCCGTTGGGTGCGGGTGGCGGCGGCAATGGCGTCGAGGGCGGGGCGGATTTCGTCGTAGTAACGTTGGCCATCGGCGGTCAGATCGATTGCACGGGTGCGTCGGATAAACAGCGGTTTGCCCAGGTGCTGTTCGAGCTTTTGCACTTGGTGGCTGAGTGCGCTCTGGGTTACCGACAACTCATTCGCGGCCTTGATAAAACTCAAGTGCCGCGCCACCGCCTCAAAAGCGCGCAAGGCCAGCAGCGGCGGAAGGTCATTGTGCAGTGCCAACTGAGTGCGCCTACAGGGTAAGTGGGGAAAGTCGATTTTGGGCGATGTGCTTCCTTTTGTCGCCCGCAGATTCCTCTGTCGTAGTTTGGGGATATGTCTTACATCCCCCCGGGCAGCTGTGCGCAAAGCTCTGTGTCTTTTTTTGAGACGGTAGAGCGATGAAAAACCTTATAAAGGCAAATGTGATCGGGTTGGCTATTTCAATGGGCCTTTGCGCGGCCGCTGCAGCGAATGAGTCACCGCTGGTCGGGGCCTGGAAGCTGGTCGGCTATCAGGTCGAGTCCCAGGATACCCGTGAGAAAATCCCGGCGATGGGCAGCCGTCCTTCCGGGCGCGTTATTTTTTCCGCAGATCATCGAGTGGCTTTCGTGTTGACCGGTGAGGGAAGAAAAGCCGGCTCTACGGACGCAGAAAAAACAGTGCTGTTGAACACGCTGGTGGCTTATACCGGTATTGAGCGGGTCGAGGGCAATCAATGGTGCACAGAGGTTGATTCTGCCTGGAATCCGGAATGGGTGGGGACGGTGCAATGCCGCGACTTTCAGGTCCGGGGCGACACGTTGGAAGTGCTGACGCCGTGGCGCCAAATGCCGAATTGGCCGGGGACTACACGTTCCATCATTACGTTTGAACGTGATAAATAAGCGCCAGGAGAGAGAAGTACGAGGATTTTTACCCTGGCATTTGCCGTCGAGCGGGAGAGGCCGCATTATTGAGCCCTTCCCGCCACGACGTAAGCCCCGCCATGAGTGAAGACGACAAACTGATCGACCTGAATGCCGAACGCGCCAAACGTGTGCATGACTTGAATGACAAGCGCCTGAATGAAGTTCGCCAGGCATTTGAGCAGGCGATGCCGCTTGGCAAAGTTAAGAAAAAGCCCAAGAACAAGCCGAAAAAGCGTTGAAACAACCTGCATCTGTTGATGCAGGTCAGTTATTACCCTTCTTTAAGCCCCGTCGCGGGCGACATTGATCCCGGTCAATTTTCCAATCCGCCTTCTCTATTAACTTAGCCCTATCGCAACAGGGCATGAGCAGGAGGCCGGTCATGTTTTTCGATAATGTGGTGTTTGCCGGGGTGCTGACTGTCGGCCTCATGGTGCTGTTTTTTGTAGGGTTTGGAATTTTTATCTGGAAAGACGCGAATAAGCGTAAAGAACCCTAAGTCTTTCCGGATTACATGAGCACGCAAGGCATTTTGGGCGACTTCGGTCGCCCTTTTTTTTGCATCGAATTTAGTCGTACTCATTAATAGACGACATAAAAAAAGGTGCGATCCTCATTGAGGTCGCACCTTCTTTGTCAACGGTTCGCTATCAACTACCCAGCGCCTTTGACGCTAGCCAGAACAACCCGGCTGACAGGCCTACGGTTGCCGGCAAGGTCAACACCCAAGCCATCAGAATGGTCTTCACCGTGCCGCCTTGCAGGCCGCTTTTATTGGCAACCATGGTGCCGGCAACGCCGGAAGACAGTACGTGAGTCGTGGAAACCGGCAGGCTGAAGATGTTGGCCAGGCCAATCATGCTCGCCGTGGTGATCTGCGCCGACATGCCCTGGGCATAGGTCATGCCCTGCTTGCCGATCTTCTCACCGATGGTCAGCACCACACGTTTCCAGCCCACCATGGTGCCCAGGCCCAAGGCCAGTGCCACCGCAAGGATCACCCAGAACGGCGCGTATTCGGTGGTGGCGGTCAGGTCTTTGCGCAGCTTGTCGAGGTCGGACTTCTCACGCGCATCCAGGCCCGGCAGCTTGCCGACTTTCTTCGCGGTGTCGTCGAGGCACAGCAGGTAGCGGCGCACTTCAATCCGGTGGTCAGAGGTCAACGAATGGTAGTCGGACACACCTTTTAGCGTCTCCATCAGCGCGCTGATGGTTGGCTCAGTCTGTTGCGGGTTGCACTGAAACTTGCCCGGCAGGTCGTCCTTCACACTTTTACCCAGTGCCAGGAACTCGCCGAGTGTGGCGTTGTTACGCTGGTAGAACTGGCTCAAATGCACCGTGGCGTCGCGCGTCCGTTCGATCTGGTAGGTGGTGCTGCCCAGGTCGAGTACGAACTGCGCCGGCACGATACCGATCAACACCAGCATGATCAGGCCGATCCCTTTCTGACCATCGTTGGAACCGTGCACGAAGCTCACGGCCATTGCGGAAATCACCAGCACCAGGCGGTTCCAGAACGGCGGGTGCTTCTTGTCGTCAAGCTTGCGGCGCTGGTCCGGGGTCTTGTGCATTTTCGACAGCGGGCGCCACCACTTCAGGCCGAGCAGCACCAGGGCGGCGACCAGGAAGCCAGCCATCGGCGAGAACACCAGGGAGGCACCGATATCGACCGCTTTCTGCCAGTTCACACCGTCAGCCAGGGGGATATCGTTGATCAGGGCATTGGCCAGGCCGACACCGAGGATCGAGCCGATCAGGGTGTGGGAGCTGGAGGCCGGGATACCGAAGTACCAGGTGCCCAGGTTCCAGGTGATCGCCGCTGCCAATAACGAGAAGACCATGGCCAGGCCATGGCCGGTATTCACATTGATCAGCAACTCCACCGGCAGCAAGTGCACGATGGCGTAGGCGACACCGACACCACCGAGCAACACGCCGAGGAAGTTGAACACCCCGGAGAAGAACACGGCCAGGTGCGGCGGCATGGCTTTGGTATAGATGACTGTGGCCACCGCGTTAGCGGTGTCATGAAAGCCATTGATGAACTCGAAGGCGAGGACAAAGGCAAGGGCGAGCAACAGGCTCACTAGAACCCAAGCATCCAGTCCGCTGAATAAATCGATCATGAAGGTTTTCTGACCCGGTCGTAAGGGGGCGCGATTATGCCAGAAAACCTCAGTAATCGATGCATTAGCTGCTCATCGGTAACAATCTTCATTGAAAAAATATCGGCGAAAGCGGCGCATCCCAGGGTTTTCGGGGGTTTGGCAAGTCTTTGATTTATAAAGTGCCGGGTCGAAAAGACGGGGTTTTGTCATGCAAACGTCATGTCTGAAACATTTGTATGAGATTTCGCTGATCGCAGCAGGACGCTGACCAGTCTCGTGTCAATGCGAGGTGCCCTCCGCCGGTGGTAGGCCGGCAGAGACAGCAAGACCCTGGAGACTCTGATCGAAGCGCTTAGGGCTCTTCGGCTTTGAGTTCCTGTTCAATCTTTTGGATTTCCTGGGCAAATGCCTGATCCAGCAAACTGGCGCGCTTGCGCCATGGTTTGCGCTCCGGCTCAGGCTGCGCGGCGTAGGTGGTGACTTCCCCGCCGTAAACGTCCTTGTAACGTTGTTCCTGGCGCTCAAGTTCCGCGCGCAGTTCGTCTTTCGTCACAGTGTTACCTAATTGAGATGAGTTGAGTTTATTGATTGTGCAGTGTCATGCCTGAAAGGCGTCCTCGGGGTGTTTCAAATTGAACGGTAGAACCATTCAAGTTTGAAAGGCGGCCAAAGGGCAGATCTTTTAAGCGAGTACGTGTGACCTGTGATGCATGCGACGGGCATCGCCTGGTGAGCTCCAATCCCGATTGTGATACCGGGCTGACCTCTGCACAGGTTGCATTATAGCGGCGCATTTGAATAACACTATCATCAAGAAGTTAAAAAGCGTCAATGTTGTGTGAGGGTTTTGTTACATGCGAACGTCGGTATTTGCAAAAAGCGCCGTCATCAATGTGCACGTGTCTAAATGTCAGCATGAATACTCGAACTTTATGGCGCTATCAGACAAACCCTAAACTTGGGGTGTATGGGCTTACCCGCGCGAGCCCATCAAATTGCGATAATCGCATGATCGTCCGATAATCGCCCAATGTTGCCGGTGGCGCCTTGTACATCCCGGCTGGCGCGGCTTGTAATAGCGGCCAACCCTCCCAGCGGTTGAAAATAAGAGAAGGACCCTGAAATGAACGATCAATTGCGCAACTCCTTCGCGTCAGTGGCGCCGCCGATCGTGGCTTCACCGGCCAAGCGCATCCAGGCGTTTACCGGTGATCCGGACTTCATGACCTCCCTGGCCCGTGGCCTGGCCGTGGTCCAGGCGTTTCAGGAGCGCAAGCGCCACCTGACCATTGCCCAGATCAGCCACCGTACCGAAATCCCCCGTGCCGCAGTGCGTCGTTGCCTGCACACCTTGATAAAGCTCGGTTATGCCACCACCGATGGGCGCACCTATTCGCTGTTGCCCAAAGTCTTGACCCTGGGCCATGCCTATTTGTCGTCCACGCCACTGGCCGTGTCGGCCCAGCCGTATCTGGACCGCATGAGCGAGCAACTGCATGAAGCCTGCAACATGGCGACACTGGAAGGCGACGACATCCTTTATATCGCGCGTTCCGCCACCACTCAGCGCCTGATTTCCGTGGACCTGTCGGTGGGCGGGCGCTTGCCGGCCTATTGCACCTCCATGGGCCGAATCCTGCTCGCGGCGCTGGATGACGCCTCGCTGCAGGACTACCTCGACCACGCCGAGTTGCACACCAAGACCAGCCGTACCCTGACCACCCCCGAAGCGTTGTTCGAGTGCCTGCAACAAGTGCGACAGCAAGGCTGGTGCATCGTTGACCAGGAACTGGAGCAGGGCCTGCGCTCCATCGCCGTGCCGGTGTATGACGCCTCTGGCCAGGTGTTGGCCGCGCTCAATGTCAGCACTCACGCCGGGCGGGTCAGCCGCAGTGAGCTGGAGCAGCGTTTCCTGCCGAGTATGCTCAGTGCCAGCCGCGAGTTAAGTGCGCAACTGTTTGCCTAAGGTGTTCGGTGACCGCACAGATCCAGGCTTGATCAATTGACGGTGTTTCCCAAGGCTTATTAATGTGCGGCAGCGCTATCAGCGTCGCCCCAACAATAATGACGGCCCCAGGTCGTCAGCCCGCCATCGGTGTGGAAATAACAATAATGAATCAGCCTTCTGTCGGTATTAACCTGGACGTGCAGTCCTTTATCAATGCCCAGCCGCTGTCGCGCTATCAATGGCGCGTGGTGATCCTGTGTTTCCTGATTGTGTTCCTTGATGGCCTCGACACCGCCGCCATGGGGTTTATTGCGCCCGCGCTGTCCCAGGACTGGGGCATCGACCGCGCCAGCCTCGGCCCGGTGATGAGTGCTGCGTTGATCGGCATGGTGTTCGGCGCACTGGGTTCCGGCCCGCTGGCTGACCGTTTCGGCCGCAAAGTCGTGTTGGTAAGCGCGGTCCTGGTATTTGGCGCGTTCAGTTTGGCTTCGGCCTACAGCGCTAATGTCGATCAGTTGCTGGTGTTGCGCTTCCTGACCGGCCTGGGCCTGGGCGCGGGTATGCCGAACGCCACTACGTTGCTCTCCGAATACACTCCCGAGCGCCATAAGTCGCTGCTGGTGACCAGCATGTTCTGTGGATTCAACCTGGGCATGGCCGGTGGCGGGTTTATCTCGGCCAAGCTGATCCCGGCGTTCGGCTGGCATAGTTTGCTGCTGATCGGCGGCATCCTGCCATTGATCCTGGCGGTGGTGCTGCTGGTGTGGCTGCCGGAATCGGCGCGCTACCTGGTGGTGCGCAATCGCGGCACCGACCGAGTGCGCAAGGCCTTGTCACCCATTGAGCCCAGCCTTGTCGCCCAGGCCAGTAGTTTCAGCGTGCCCGAGCAAAAAACCGTCAAGGCCCGCAACGTGTTCGCGGTGATCTTCTCCGGCACCTACAGCGCCGGCACCTTGTTGCTGTGGCTTACCTACTTCATGGGCCTGGTGATTGTTTACCTGTTGACCAGTTGGCTGCCAACCTTGATGCGCGACAGTGGCGCCAGCATGGAACAGGCCGCGTTTATCGGTGCATTGTTCCAGTTCGGAGGGGTACTGAGTGCGGTGGGTGTGGGCTGGGCAATGGACCGGTTCAATCCGCACAAAGTCATCGGTATTTTCTATCTGCTTGCCGGGGTGTTTGCCTACGCGGTAGGGCAGAGCCTGGGCAATATCACACTGCTGGCGACCTTGGTGCTGATCGCCGGGATGTGTGTCAACGGTGCGCAATCGGCAATGCCATCCCTGGCCGCACGCTTCTACCCGACCCAGGGCCGCGCCACGGGCGTGTCGTGGATGCTCGGCATTGGCCGCTTCGGCGCGATCCTCGGCGCGTGGATGGGCGCCACGTTGCTGGGCCTGGGCTGGAACTTCGAGCAAGTGCTGACGGCACTGGTGATCCCGGCCGCGTTGGCGACTGCGGCAGTGGTGATCAAAGGCATGGTCAGCCACGCGGATGCCACATAAGGATGGTCGCCATTCTTGTGGGAGCTGGCTTGCCGGCGATGCAAACGACACGGTCCAACAGGTGAGCCGAATCGATGCAATCGCGGGCAAGCCAGCTCCCACATAGACCGCACCGACGGGCGAAGGGCTGTTTTTCAGAAAAGATTAGCTAGACAACAATCCGTTCGATAATCGAACACTGAGTCGATTATCGGATTGTTCGGCCCATTGCCCCGGCTTAACCTTCAGGCACTTCGGCGCCACCTCAGCGCCTTTTTCGATCCACACCGGGAGCCCAACCCCATGGCTGAAATTCTCGCGCTGCGTGACGCCGTGAAGCAATTCGTGAACGACGGCGATACCGTCGCACTCGAAGGCTTTACTCACCTGATCCCTACCGCAGCGGGTCATGAAATCATTCGTCAGGGCAAGAAAGACCTGACGCTGGTGCGTATGACGCCTGACCTGATCTACGACCAGTTGATCGGCGCCGGCTGCGCTCGCAAGTTGATTTTCTCCTGGGGCGGTAACCCGGGTGTGGGTTCCCTGCATCGCCTGCGCGACGCCGTCGAGAAGCAATGGCCGCAACCGTTGGAGATCGAAGAACACAGCCATGCCGACCTGGCCAATGCCTACGTCGCCGGTGCCTCGGGCCTGCCGTTCGCGGTGCTGCGCGCCTACGCCGGTTCTGATCTGCCCAAGGTCAACCCGTTGATCAAAACCGTGACCTGCCCGTTCACCGGCGAAGTGCTGGCGGCGGTGCCGTCGGTCCGTCCGGACATCACCGTGATCCACGCCCAAAAGGCCGACCGCAAGGGCAACGTGTTGCTCTGGGGCATTCTCGGCGTGCAAAAGGAAGCGGCGTTGGCGGCCAAGCGTTGCATCGTCACGGTGGAAGAAATCGTCGATGACTTGAACGCACCGATGAACAGCTGTGTGCTGCCGACCTGGGCGCTGACTGCGGTGTGCCACGTGCCCGGCGGTGCGCACCCGTCCTACGCCCACGGTTACAACGAGCGTGACAACCGTTTCTATCAGGCGTGGGACCCGATCGCCCGTGACCGTGGGACCTTTACCGCCTGGATCGACGAATACATCCACGGCACCGCCGACTTCAGTGAATTCCAGGCCAAGCTGGCCGCCGCGCAGGAGGCCAAGTAATGGCTTACTCGACCAATGAAATGATGACCGTCGCCGCCGCGCGCCGCCTCAAAAACGGCTCGGTGTGCTTCGTCGGCATTGGCTTGCCCTCCAAGGCCGCCAACCTGGCGCGCCTGACCTCGTCGCCGGATGTGGTGTTGATCTACGAATCCGGCCCGATCGGTGCCAAGCCGTCTGTATTGCCCCTGTCTATTGGCGATGGCGAGCTGGCGGAAACCGCTGACACCGTGGTACCGACCGGTGAGATTTTTCGCTATTGGCTGCAAGGCGGGCGCATTGACGTCGGCTTCCTCGGCGCCGCCCAGGTCGACCGCTTCGGCAATATCAACACCACCGTGGTCGGCGATTATCACCATCCCAAAGTGCGCCTGCCAGGTGCCGGTGGCGCGCCGGAGATTGCCGGCTCGGCCAAGAGCGTGCTGATCATCCTCAAGCAGTCGGCCCGTTCGTTTGTCGACAAGCTGGACTTCATCACGTCGGTCGGCCACGGCGAAGGGGGCGATTCGCGCAAACGCCTGGGCCTGCCGGGTGCCGGTCCTGTCGGGATTATTACCGACCTGTGCATCATGGAACCGGAGGAGGGCAGCCACGAGTTTGTGGTGACCGCGTTGCACCCGGGCGTGACCCGTGAGCAAGTGATCGCGGCCACCGGTTGGGCGATTCGGTTTGCCGACCAGGTGAGCACCACCGCCGAACCGACCGACGTAGAACTCACCGCCTTGCGTGACCTCGAAGCACGCACCGCCGCCGCCCATGGCCAAGCGCCTGGAGAAGCCTGATGCGCGACGTATTTATCTGTGACGCCATCCGCACGCCCATCGGCCGGTTTGGCGGTGGTTTGTCCACGGTACGCGCCGATGACTTGGCCGCGTTGCCGATCAAGGCACTCGTCGAGCGCAACCCCTCGGTGGATTGGACTGCCGTTGATGAGGTGTTTCTCGGCTGCGCCAACCAGGCCGGGGAAGACAACCGCAACATCGCGCGCATGGCGCTGTTGCTGGCAGGCCTGCCGGAGAGCATTCCGGGTGTGACCCTCAACCGCCTGTGCGCTTCGGGCATGGACGCCATAGGCACAGCGTTTCGCGCCATTGCCAGCGGTGAAATGGAGCTGGCGATTGCCGGTGGCGTCGAGTCGATGTCGCGCGCACCGTTCGTGATGGGTAAAGCCGACGCGGCCTTTTCACGCGCCATGAAACTGGAAGACACCACCATCGGCTGGCGTTTTATCAACCCGCTGATGAAGGCCCAATACGGCGTGGATGCCATGCCGCAGACCGGTGATAACGTGGCGGACGACTATAAGGTGTCACGCGCCGACCAGGACGCCTTTGCCCTGCGCAGCCAGCAACGTACCGCCGTCGCGCAAGCCGCCGGGTTCTTCGCTGAAGAAATCGTGCCGGTGCGCGTCGCCCATAAAAAAGGCGAAACCGTTGTTGAGCAGGATGAACACCCGCGCGCGGACACCACGCTTGAGGCCCTGGCCAAACTCAAACCGGTGAATGGTCCGGACAAAACCGTCACTGCCGGCAATGCTTCCGGCGTGAACGATGGCGCGGCGGCGCTGATTTTGGCCTCGGCCGAAGCGGTGAAGAAACACGGCCTCACCGCCCGCGCTCGGGTATTGGGCATGGCCAGTGCCGGTGTCGCGCCGCGCGTGATGGGCATCGGCCCGGTGCCGGCGGTACGCAAACTGGTGGAGCGCCTCGGGCTGGCGGTCACCGACTTTGACGTGATCGAACTCAACGAAGCCTTTGCCAGCCAGGGCCTGGCGGTACTGCGTGAGTTGGGTATTGCAGATGACGCGCCGCAGGTGAACCCGAACGGCGGCGCCATCGCCCTTGGCCATCCCTTGGGCATGAGCGGCGCGCGTTTGGTCTTGACGGCGCTGCACCAGCTGGAAAAAACCGGCGGCCGCAAAGGCCTGGCGACCATGTGTGTGGGCGTCGGCCAAGGCCTGGCCCTGGCGATTGAACGCATCTAACAAGAGAGGATTGCTCCATGAGTGACAAGCCTGGATATCGGCGCCCGCAAGCGGGCACTCAACCGGATTACCTGCACCCGGCCTACCAGTCGACGAACCTGCGTTCGCCGTCCAAACCGTTGGTGTTCCTGCCCCATTCCTTGTCGGAAATCACCGGTCCAACCATCGGCGCCGAGCGGATTAACGAGAAGGATAACGACCTCACCGCCCAGCACGACGGCGAGCCCCAAGGCGAACGCATCATCATCCATGGCCGCGTGCTGGATGAAAACGGCCTGCCGGTACCGGGCATTCTGGTGGAGATCTGGCAGGCCAATGCCGCCGGTCGCTACAACCACCAGCGTGACCTGCACGACGCGCCGCTGGACCCGAACTTCACCGGCACCGGGCGCACCGTCACCGATGCCGAAGGTTGGTATCAGTTCCAGACCATCAAGCCCGGCGCCTACCCGTGGGGCAACCACCACAACGCGTGGCGCCCGGCGCATATCCACTTTTCGCTGTTCGGTCCGAGTGTGCTGACGCGTCTGGTGACGCAGATGTACTTCCCCGGCGACCCTTTGCTTGAATATGACCCGATCTATAACTGTGTGCCGGACACCTCGGCCAAGCAGCGCTTGATCGCCCGCTTCGACCTGGAAAAAACCATTCCTTCCTATGCCCTCGGCTACCGCTGGGACATCGTCCTGCGCGGCCGCGACGCCACGCCGATGGAGAAATGAGATGACACTCAATGCGACCACGTCCCACACCGTCGGGCCGTATTACCACATCGGCCTGACCTGGCTGAACCGCGAAGACTTGACCGTGCCCGCAACACTGGGCGAGCGCGTGGCGATCAGCGGGCAAATGGTGGACGGCAACGGTGATGTCGTCAACGACGCCATGCTCGAAGTCTGGCAGGCCAATGCCGCCGGCAAGTACGACCACCCGGAGGATGAGCAGGAAAAGGCTGTCGACCCGCACTTCGAAGGCTTTGGCCGGGTGCCGGTGGATGCCGAAGGGCGTTTTCGGTTTACCACCATCAAGCCGGGCAGCGTGCCGGGGCTCGCGGGCACCACCCAGGCGCCGCACCTGGTGGTGCTGGTGTTTGCGCGTGGGTTGGTGAAGCACTTGCTGACGCGGATTTATTTTGAGGGTGAAGCGCTCAATGGCGATGACCCTTTGCTGGCGTGTGTGCCGGCAGAGCGGCGCAGTACCTTGATAGCCAAGGCGGATGCAAACGGTGTGCATCAGTGGAATGTGATTTTGCAGGGCACGGATAAGGAAACGGTGTTCTTCGACTACTGAGTCGGCTTGAGGGCCCATCGCAGGTAGGCCAGCTCCCACAGGTATGTGGGAGCCGGGCTTGCCCGCGATGAGGCCCTTTGCGGCAACCGATATCCAAAAGTCTGCTTGCGGAACATGGTTGTTGCAAAGTATGTCTAGGCTATAACCGTTCCCACTGAGTGAAAAAACATGACAACAAAAACGAGTCACTACACCGGAGAAGAACGCAGCAAACGGATTTTTGCGATTGTCGGTGCTTCCTCCGGCAACCTCGTCGAATGGTTCGACTTCTACGTCTACGCGTTCTGCGCCATTTACTTCGCCCCGGCGTTTTTTCCGTCGGACGACCCAACGGTCCAACTGCTCAACACCGCCGGCGTGTTCGCCGCCGGGTTCCTGATGCGGCCTATCGGCGGCTGGCTGTTTGGCCGGGTGGCCGACAAGCACGGGCGCAAAAACTCGATGATGATTTCGGTGCTGATGATGTGCGCCGGCTCCCTGGTCATCGCCTTTTTGCCCACTTACAAAGACATTGGCGCCTGGGCCCCGGCCTTGCTGCTGGTAGCACGGCTGTTTCAGGGGTTGTCAGTGGGTGGCGAATACGGCACCACCGCAACCTACATGAGTGAAGTTGCACTCAAGGGCCAGCGTGGCTTCTTCGCTTCGTTCCAATACGTGACCCTGATCGGCGGCCAATTACTGGCGGTGCTGGTGGTGGTGATCCTGCAACAAATCCTCACTGAAGACGAATTGCGCGCCTGGGGCTGGCGGATTCCGTTTGTGATCGGCGCCATTGCCGCGGTGATCTCCCTGTTGCTGCGTCGCACGCTCAAAGAAACCACCAGCAAGGAAATGCGTCAGGACAAGGACGCCGGCAGTATCGTCGCGCTGTTTCGCGACCACGGTAAAGCGTTCGTGACGGTGCTGGGCTATACCGCCGGCGGCTCGCTGATTTTCTACACATTCACCACTTACATGCAGAAGTATTTGGTGAACACCGTGGGCATGCACGCCAAGACGTCGAGCTACATCATGACCGGCGCGCTGTTCCTGTATATGTGCATGCAGCCGCTGTTCGGTATGTTGGCGGACAAGATCGGCCGACGTAATTCGATGCTCTGGTTTGCTGGCCTTGGCACCCTGTTCACCGTACCGATCCTGCTGACCTTAAAAACCGTCACCAGCCCGTTCCTGGCCTTTGTGCTGATTACCCTGGCCCTGGCGATTGTCAGCTTCTACACCTCCATCAGCGGCCTGGTCAAAGCGGAGATGTTCCCGCCCCAGGTGCGTGCGTTGGGCGTGGGCCTGGCCTATGCGGTGGCGAATGCGGTGTTCGGCGGTTCGGCGGAAGTCGTCGCGCTGAGCCTGAAGTCCATCGGCATGGAAAACACTTTCTATTGGTACGTCACCGCGATGATGGCGGTGGCCTTCCTGTTCAGCTTGCGCCTGCCGAAAGAGGCGGCGTACCTGCATCACGATCTGTAAGGGATGAGTTATGACACTGCGCACGAGCAATCAACTGTTCGACGCTTACTTCACCGCTGACAGCATGGCCGAGGTGTTCTGCGATCAGGGGCGTTTGCAGGGCATGCTGGATTTCGAAGCGGCGCTGGCCCGGGCGCAGGCCCGGGTCGGGTTGATTCCGCAGGCCGCCGTTGCACCGATTGCCCAGGCGTGCCTGGCGTCTTTGTATGACGTGGATGCCCTCGGCGTGGCGATTGCCACGGCGGGCAATTCGGCGATTCCGCTGGTGAAGGCGCTGGGCAAATTGATTGCCAGTGAAGACGCAGGGGCTGAGCGTTATGTGCATTTGGGCGCGACCAGCCAGGACGTGATGGACACTGGCCTGGTCCTGCAATTGCGGCGCGCGGTGGGGTTGATCGAAACGGACCTGGCGCAATTGGGCGAGGTGCTTGCTGTTCAGGCCCAGCGTTATGCGCAGGTGCCGTTGGCCGGCCGTACCTGGTTGCAGCACGCCACACCGGTGACGCTGGGGATGAAAATTGCCGGTTGGCTGGGCGCAGTGACGCGCAGTCGTCAGCGCCTTGCCGAACTGAAGCCACGTTTGCTGGTGCTGCAGTTCGGCGGTGCGTCCGGCACCCTGGCGGCGCTCGGCGAACACGCCATGCCCGTCGCCGAAGCCTTGGCGGCTGAGTTGCAACTGAGCCTGCCCGAGCAACCCTGGCACACCCAACGTGACCGACTGGTGGAATTCGCCAGCGTGCTTGGCTTGATCGCCGGCAGCCTGGGCAAAGTGGGGCGTGATATCAGCTTGTTGATGCAGACCGAGGCGGCGGAGGTATTCGAGCCGTCGGCGCCGGGTAAAGGTGGCTCGTCGACCATGCCGCACAAACGCAACCCGGTCGGCGCGGCTGTGCTGATCAGCGCCGCCACACGTGTACCGGGTCTGGTGGCGACGATGTTCAGTGCCATGCCCCAGGAACACGAGCGCAGCTTGGGCCTCTGGCATGCCGAATGGGAAACCCTGCCGCAGATTTGCCGGTTGGTGTCCGGCGCCTTGAAACAGGCGTTGCTGGTCAGCGAAGGGTTGGAAATCGACCCCGAGCGTATGGCGCAGAACCTTGATTTGACCCAGGGCCTGGTGCTGGCCGAAGCCGTCAGCATTGTGCTTGCCCAGCGCCTGGGGCGCGAGACCGCGCACCACCTGCTGGAACAATGCTGCAAACGCGCCGTCGCCGAACGGCGGCATTTGCGCGCGGTGCTGGCGGATGAGCCGCAGGTCACCGCGGAGCTGTCGGCGGCCGAACTGGACCGTCTACTCGACCCGGCCCACTACCTGGGCCAGGCCCACACTTGGGTCACCCGTGCGGTGACCGACCATTTTGCATTGACCGCGTAAGGAGACCGCTGTGGCCTTTGTACAACTCGCCGAGGGCGAACTGCATTACCAATTGGAAGGTCCGGTCGACGCGCCGGTGTTGGTGCTGTCCAACTCGTTGGGCACCGACTTGCATATGTGGGACATCCAGATCCCGGCCTTCACCGAGCATTTTCGTGTGCTGCGGCTAGACACCCGCGGCCACGGCAAATCCCTGGTAACCAAAGGCCCCTACAGCATTGAGCAACTTGGCCGCGACGTGATCGCGCTGCTGGATGCGCTGGATATCCAGCGTGCGCATTTTTGCGGGCTGTCCATGGGCGGCCTGATCGGTCAGTGGTTGGGCATCAATGCCGGTCACCGCCTGCAGCGCCTGGTGGTGTGTAACACCGCCGCGAAGATCGGCACCCCGGACATCTGGAACCCACGTATCGACATGGTGTTGCGCGATGGCGCGGCAGCGATGGTCGCACTTCGCGATGCTTCAATTGCACGCTGGTTCACCGCCGATTTCGCCGCCGCCAACCCGCACCAGGCCAAGCAGATTACCGACATGCTCGCCGCCACCTCGCCTGAAGGTTACGCCGCCAATTGCGCGGCGGTGCGCGATGCAGATTTGCGTGAGCAACTGCCGAAAATTCAGGTGCCGACCCTGGTCATTGCCGGCACCGAAGATGCTGTCACCCCGCCAGCCGGTGGTCACTTTATCCAGCAGCAGGTGAAGGGCGCCGAGTACGCCGAGTTCTACGCGGCGCACCTGTCCAATGTTCAGGCCGGCGCTGATTTCAGCAACCGCGTGCTGGAATTCCTGCTGGCCCGCTAAGGAGCTTTTTGTGGACGAGAAACAACGTTATGCCGATGGCCTGCAAGTGCGCCGCGACGTGCTGGGCGATGCCCATGTCGACCGCAGCCTCAATGCCCTGACCGAGTTCAACAGCGAGTTCCAGGAAATGATCACCCGCCATGCCTGGGGTGATATCTGGACGCGCCCCGGCCTGCCTCGGCATACCCGCAGCCTGATCACCATCGCCATGTTGATTGGGATGAACCGCAGTGAAGAGTTGAAATTGCATCTACGTGCTGCCGCCAGTAATGGCGTGACCCGCGCCGAGATCAAGGAGGTGCTGATGCAGAGCGCGATCTACTGCGGGATCCCGGCGGCGAATGCGACGTTTCACCTGGCCGAGTCGGTGTGGGATGAGTTGGGCGTCGAGTCACGCCAGCAGAACTGAATGTGAAATGCGCTCAAATGTGGGAGCCGGCAAGCCCGCTCCCACACGCCTTTCAGTGTGTCAGTGTGAATCGGCGTCCCATATCCAATTCCACACGCCTGGCAGATGCACTTCTTCATCTACAGCCTTCACCGTCCGCGCCAGTGCTGCACGTTCCAGTACGGCAGGGTCGGTGTAGAACGGCTCGGCGGCGGTTTTCATGCCGTTGATCCGGGCACTGTCCATCAGGATCTGTAAGTACTCCTGCATATGCCGCGCGGTGTAGCGGTTGATATCGTGGAAGGTCACCACGACCGGTATCACGCCGTCCACCGTCGGCAGTTCGCCCAAGGCGATGCGTTCGCGTACCACCGACAGTTGCCGATACAAATTCGCGCGGCGACGCGGGCTGCCGTTGAAGCCCCAGATCTTGCCGTCATTGGCACTCAGGTCCGTCAACAATACGTGCATGCCGTGGCGCTGGTAGGCGGTGAAGGTACGCCTGTCGTAGTTCCAGAAGGGCGGGCGTACCAGCGCCGGTGAGGCACCGGTGATCGACGCAATGTCGGCCTCGCCCTGGGTGAGCGTGCGTTCAAGTTCGGCGTCATTCAGCCAGCGGTGGTTGGTATGAAACGCTGTGGCTGTGTGGAAGGCCAGGACATGCCCGGCGGCGTATTCACGTTCCATGGTCTTGCGCCCGCGCGGGCTACCGCCGGAACGGGACGCTTCGGTCTGCAGGAAGAACACCGCCTTGATGCCTGGCAGCACCGGGTTTTTCGCAAGGTCAGCCATCACCGAGCGGCTTGGATTGTTATAGCCGGAGGCGCTGGGGCCGTCATCGAAGGTCAGCAGAAAACGGATCGGCGCCTGGGCCTGCAGACGCTCGGCGGTCTGCGGCGTCAAGGCGATGGGCGCACCAATACAGCCGCTGAGGCTCAGCGCCAGGGCGATTGCGATGGCGAAAGATTTCATGGTGTGCACGGGCTCGAATGGAGGCCGCTGCTGGGCGGATCAGCAGCGGCAGGCGCGAACCATACAGTAAGTCCGACGCCGGTTTACAGCAGACTTATCGGGTAGCTGACGATCAACCGGTTTTCGTCGAACTCGTTGTTGCTGTAGTCCCTGCGCATCGTGGAATTGCGCCAGCGTACGTTGAGGTCCCTGAGTGCGCCGCTTTGCACGGTGTAGCCCAATTCGCTCTCGCGGCCCCATTCCTTGCCGTCGGTGATGGTGCCGGTGTGCACGTTACTGCCGCTGATATAGCGGTTCATCAGCGTCAGGCCCGGTACGCCGAGGGCGGCGAAGTTGTAGTCGTGGCGCACTTGCCAGGATTTCTCCTGGGCGTTGTCGTAGCTGGAGTTGTAACTGTCGTTGGCCAGGGTGCCACCGCTGGTGCCGTTGACGCGCATCCACGCACTGTTGCCGGTGAGTTTTTGCAGGCCGACGTAGAACGTGTTGCCCCCATAGCGGGCCGAAAACAGGCCGGACCAGGTTTTGTTGTCCAGGTCACCTGCGCGGGCGCTGCCGTCATCCGTGCCATAGAAAAAACCCAGATTGGCGCCCAGGGTCCAGTCGCCGATGGGCTGGCTGTGGGTCAGGTTGATGTATTGCTGGCGGTAGATGTCCTTGAGCTGGGCGTTCCACACGCCGATTTGGGTGCGCTTGTCGTTGAATGCGTATTCGCCGCCCTGGAAGTTGAAACGGTCGGAGGTGAAAGCAGCTTTGCCGGACATCGACATGTCCGACATGCTGCTGTCGTCACGCGGGCTGTTGGCACGGAACTGGCCGCCATAGAGGGTCAGGCCGGCAATTTCCCTGGAGGTGATCTGCCCGCCGCGCAGGGTTTGCGGCAGGGAACGGCCGTCGTCGGCGCGCAGGATAGGCAGCACCGGCATCCACTCGCCGACCTTCAGTTCGGTCTTGGAAATCCGCGTTTTGAAGGCAACGCCGAGTCGCCCGAAGTTATCCGCCGGGCGACCGTCGTGGTCCAGCGGCAACAACTGGGTGCCGCCGGTGCCGCGCCCGCCATCAAGCTTTTGTGAGTACAAACCCAGCACGTCCAGCCCGAAACCCACTGTGCCCTGAGTAAAGCCGGACTTGGCGTCGAGGATGAAACTTTGCGTCCATTCCTGCGCGCCGCCCTGGGTTTTGGTCGGGTTGGTGTAATTGCCGTTGAAGAAGAAATTGCGCACGTTGAGGTTGGCGCTGGCGTCTTCGAGAAAGCCGTGTTCCTCGGCGACCACGGGAAGGGCAAGACTGGCGACAGCGGTCGCCAGCAATAGCTGGCGCGGGTGGAAAGTGCTCATGGCGTTGGACCTGTTGTTATTGGGGTTATGCAGGTGCCGGCCATGGTGCTTGGCGGTGTGGGGGCGATGAAAGTGGGGGAGGGCGGGTTGTGGGCGATGATCGAACGTAATTGTGCTGCGTCAACTCGTCAGCTTCTGGCGTACCGGGGCGGCTGTCTACTGTCAGGTTTGACAGTAGAAGCCTTGCGTTCAAGCGCCTATTTTCGAGGCGGTAGCAGTTGCTTTCCAGGGGTTTAAGGGAGAAGAGGTCATGAACTTTGGATCATATATGGGTAAGTGTTTAACGTCTTCGGATGAGTTCGACGCGAGCTTGATCATTCGGCACAAGAAGCCGATTCCGATTAACTTCGATAACCTTGAGTTGGAGTCCTATATCGAGGGCTATCAGCTGCGCATTCGCTTGGGGATTGAAAACAGCCCTGGCTCGAGAAATGAATTGACCCTTGAGGCCGATCAGCTCCTGTTGAAACCGGGAGTGACGTATCCCATCGGTCCGAAATCCTTGCCTGTACGGGCCAGCTTTGGTTTGGAAGGCTACGTTGAGCATCTCCCCAGCATTTATTGGGGCAATTTAGACGTCAATAACATTTACACCGACAAAGCCGGCAAGACATCGATCAATGTCAGCTTCTCGATCGGTTGGGATGACAAACAGGGCAAAGAGATGGAGATCAAGTGCTCGATGCTTCAGGTCAGTACATAGGGGCATTCGGATGATGACCAAAATGTCGGGATATAAAAAAACCGCTTCCTGTGAGGGAAGCGGTTTTTTTCACAACAGCACTATCAGAACAACTTGAGTGCCGGTGCTTCTTCTTTCAACGGCTCGTTCTTCGCGGTCTGCTCATTCCAGCCACCGCCGAGGGCCTTATACAGGTTGACCTCGCTGTTCAGCTGCGCCAGGCGGTCGGTGATCAGCGATTGCTGGGCACTGAACAGCTGGCGTTGGGCGTCGAGGAAGGTCAGGTTGCTGTCGACACCAATGCGGTAGCGACGCTCGGCCAGGCGGTAGTAATCCTGGTTGGCGGCGACAAAACCACGCTGGGCATCCAGCTGCTGCTTGTAGGTCTCACGCGCGGCGAGGCCGTCGGAGACTTCCTGGAAGCCGGTCTGAATCGCCTTCTCGTAGTTGGCCACGTTGATCTCTTTCTGGATCTTCGAGTAGTCCAGGCTTGCGCGCAGGCTACCGGCGTTGAAGATCGGGATGTTGATCTGCGGCGCGAACGACCAGGTACCCGAGCCGCCTTTGAACAGGCCGCCCAGGGTCGGGCTTGCAGTGCCGGCGCTGGCGGTCAGGCTGATGCTTGGGAAGAACGCAGCGCGGGCCGCGCCGATATTGGCGTTGGCAGCCTTGAGGTTGTACTCGGCCTGCACAATGTCGGGACGACGTTGCAGCAGGTCGGAGGGCAACCCGGCCGGCACTTCGCTGAGCAGGTCATCCGACAGCGGCTTGCTGGCGATATTCGCCGGCAGGCCGGTGCCCAGCAGCAGGGTCAGGCTGTTTTCGTCCTGAGCCACCTGGCGGGTGTAACGCGCCAATTGCACGCGGGCATTTTCCACCGAGGTGCGCGCCTGGCTGAGGTCGAGGGCCGAGGCCACGCCGACTTCGTTGCTGCGCGTGGTGAGCTTGTAGCTCTGCTCGAATGCGCCCAGGGTGTCCTGGGTCAGCTTGAGCAGCTCCTTGTCGGCCTGCCAGGTCAGGTAGGCGTTGGCCACGCTGGCCACCAGGCTGATCTGAGTGCTGCGACGTGCTTCTTCTGTGGCGAAGTACTTTTGCAGCGCTTCTTCACTCAGGCTGCGCACGCGGCCGAACAGGTCCAGCTCATACGAGCTGATCCCCAGGCCGGCCGAGTATTGGCTGGCAATGGTGGATTCGCCGGTCTGCGACAGTTTGGCCGGGGTGCGCGAACGGCTGCCGCTGCCGGTTGCCGATACGGCCGGGAACAGGTCGGCACGCTGGATCTGGTATTGCGCCGCATAGGCGTCGATGTTCAGGGCCGCGACACGCAGGTCACGGTTGTTCACCAGCGCGGTCTGGATCAGCTGTTGCAGGGCAGGGTCATGGAAAAACTGCTTCCAGCCCTGCTCGGCAGCGGCCTGGCCCGGCGCCTGGGCCGACGAATACGCCGGCCCCTGCGGGAACTGAGCAGCCACCGGCGCTTCGGGGCGCTGATAGTCAGGTATCAGCGAGCAGCCACTGAGCACGAATGCCGTGACGGCTAGGGAAAGTAGCGACTTGCTCATTGGCCAGCCTCTTTAGGAGTTTCAGTAGTAACCGTCTTTTTACGTTCGCCCGCGGCCGATACGGTCGCGAAGAACAGTGGGACCCAGAAGATCGCCAGGACGGTGGCGGTGATCATACCGCCAATTACGCCGGTACCGATGGCATGCTGGCTGCCTGAGCCGGCGCCGGTGGAGATCGCCAGTGGCAATACGCCGAGGACGAACGCCATGGAGGTCATGATGATCGGCCGCAGACGCATGCGGGACGCCTCGATGGCCGCCTCGACGATGCCTTTGCCCTGTTCGTGGAGCTCTTTGGCAAACTCCACGATCAGGATGGCGTTTTTCGCCGCCAAGCCCACCGTCACCAACAGGCCCACCTGGAAGAACACGTCGTTGGACAACCCGCGCATGCTGGTCGCCATCAACGCACCCACAACCCCCAGCGGCACTACCAGGATCACTGCGATCGGGATCGACCAGCTTTCGTACAGTGCCGCGAGGCAGAGGAACACCACCAGCAGCGACAAGGCGTACAGCGCAGGTGCCTGGGAGCCGGACAGGCGTTCTTCATACGACAGGCCGGTCCACGCATAGCCGACACCTGCCGGCAGTTGCTTGGCAATACGTTCGACTTCGGCCATGGCGTCACCGGTACTGTAGCCCGGCGCCGGCGTACCGAGGACTTCCATCGCCGCAACACCGTTGTAGCGCGAGAGTTTCGGCGAACCGAAGATCCACTTGCCCGAAGCGATGGCGGACAACGGCACCATCTTCCCGGAGTCGCTACGCACGTACCATTTGTTCAGGTCTTCAGGCGACATGCGGCTGGCGGCTTCACCTTGCACGTACACCTTCTTCACCCGACCGCGGTCGATGAAGTCGTTGACGTAGCTGCCACCCAGGGCGATCGCCAGGGTCTGGTTGATGTTCGACAGGGTGATGCCTTGGGCACTGGCCTTCTCGTCGTCGACGGTGAGCTCGTACTGCGGCTCATCGTTCACGCCGTTGGGGCGCACACCTGCCAGAATCTTGCTTTGTGCTGCCATACCCAGGAACTGGTTACGCGCCGCCATCAATTTATCGTGGCCGACACCGCCCTGGTCTTGCAGGAACACGTCGAAGCCGGTGGCGTTACCCAGTTCCAGTACAGACGGCGGAACGATGGCAAATACCATGGCGTCCTTGAAGGTCTGCATGAAGTAGCCCTGGGCGCGCTTGGCGATCTCGAACACCGAGTTGGAAGCGTCACGCTCGCCCCACGGCTTGAGCATCACAAAGGCCAGGCCCGAACTTTGGCCACGACCGGCGAAGTTGAAGCCGTTTACGGTAAACACCGATTTCACGCCTTTGCCTTCGCCCGGCTCGCCTTCCTTGTCGTTGAGCAGGAATGTACGCATATCGTCGATGACTTTTTGCGTACGTTCAGCCGTAGAACCTACCGGGGTCTGCACCTGGGCAAAGATCACGCCCTGGTCTTCATCGGGCAGGAACGCCGCAGGGATGCGCATGAACAGCCAGATCATGCCGGCGATGATCAGTGCGTACACCAGGAACGCCGGGATCTTGTGCTTGATCATGTTACCCACGCCGCGCTCGTAGCTCAGTACGCCACGGTCGAAGGTGCGGTTGAACCAGCCGAAGAAACCACGCTTGGGTTGGCCGTGTTTTTCCGGGTCGATCGGCTTGAGCATGGTGGCGCACAAGGCCGGGGTGAAGATCAGCGCAACCAGTACCGACAACGCCATGGCCGAAACGATGGTGATGGAGAACTGTTTGTAAATCACACCGGTGGAACCACCGAAGAACGCCATCGGCAACAGAACCGCCGACAGTACCAGGGCAATACCCACCAGGGCGCCCTGGATCTGGCCCATGGACTTGACCGTCGCCTCCTTGGGCGACAGGTGCTCCTCGGCCATCACCCGCTCGACGTTTTCCACCACGACGATGGCGTCATCCACCAGCAAGCCGATGGCCAGGATCATGCCGAACATGGTCAGGGTGTTGATGGTGAAACCGAACGCCGCCAGGATGCCGAAGGTACCCAGCAACACCACGGGTACGGTCATGGTAGTGATGATGGTCGCGCGGAAGTTCTGCAGGAACAGGAACATCACCAGGAACACCAGCACGATCGCTTCGACCAGGGTATCGACTACGCCGGAGATCGATTCGGTCACGACTGGGGTGGTGTCATACGGCACCACCGCCTTCATCCCAGGCGGGAAGAACGGTTCGAGCGACGCTACAGTGGCGCGGATGGCCTTGCCGGTGTCGAGGGCGTTGGCGCCCGAAGCCAGCTTGATCGCCATACCGGAAGCCGGCTTGCCGTTGAACTGCGCAGCGATGCTGTAGTTCTGGCCGCCGAGCTCAATACGGGCAACATCCTTCAGGCGTACCTGTGAGCCGTCGGTATTGACCTTCATCAGGATATTGCCGAACTGCTCGGCAGTCTGCAGGCGGGTCTTGCCAATGATAGTGGCGTTCAGCTGGGTGCCGGGCAGGGCAGGCAGGCCGCCCAGTTGGCCGGTAGCCACCTGCACGTTCTGTGCAGAAATCGCGGTGCTCACATCCACCGGCGTGAGCTGGTAGTTGTTCAGCTTGCCCGGGTCCAGCCAGATACGCATGGCGTACTGCGAACCGAACACCTGGAAGTCACCTACACCCGCGGTCCGCGAAATCGGGTCCTGGATGTTCGACACGATGTAGTTGGACAGGTCGTCCTTGGTCATGCTGCCGTCTTCCGACACCAGACCGATTACCATCAGGAAGTTCTTCACCGACTTGGTCACGCGGATACCCTGCTGCTGCACTTCTTGCGGCAGCAGTGGGGTCGCCAGGTTCAGCTTGTTCTGCACCTGAACCTGGGCGATATCCGGGTTGGTACCCTGGTTGAACGTCACGGTGATGGTCATGCTGCCGTCGGAGTTACTGTCCGAGGAAACATAACGCAGGTTGTCGATACCGTTGAGCTGTTGCTCGATGACCTGTACCACGGTGTCCTGCACGGTTTGTGCGGACGCACCTGGGTAGGTCACCTGGATGTCGATGGCGGTCGGCGCGATGGCCGGGTATTGGTTGATGGGCAACTTCATGATCGAAAGTGCCCCGACCAGCATGATCACCAGGGCAATAACCCAGGCGAAAATGGGGCGGTCGATAAAAAATTTCGACATGGATTACTCCCCTTTGCCAGCAGCGGCAGCAGGAACAGCAGCACTGCCGGCGTCAGCAGGCTTAGCGTTGTCGGCCGGCTTGACCTTGACCTCGACGCCCGGCTTGACGTACTGCAAGCCTTCTGTGATCACACGGTCACCGGCGTTCAAGCCTTTTTCCACCAGCCAGTAGGCACCGTACGTACGGTTGGCCACCAGCTCACGCTGCTCGACCTTGTTGTCGGCGTTGACGATCAGCGCCGTTGGAGTGCCCTTCAGGTCGCGGGTCACGCCTTGCTGCGGTGCCAGGATAGCCTTGCTGTTCACGCCGGCTTGCAGCTGGGCGTGGACGAACATGCCCGGCAGCAGGGTGTGTTCAGGGTTCGGGAACACGGCGCGCAGAGTCACGGAACCGGTGGTCTGGTCGACCGACACTTCGGAGAACTCCAGCTTGCCGTCCTGGCCGTAGGCGGTGCCGTCTTCCAGGGTCAGCTTGACCTTGGCAGCGTTTTCGCCGGCTTTTTCCAGCTGACCGCTTGCCAGATCGCGGCGCAGTTTGAGCATTTCTGCCGAGGACTGCGTGACGTCGACGTAGATCGGGTCCAGTTGCTGGATCACGGCCATGGCATCGGCCTGGCCATTGCTCACCAGTGCGCCTTCGGTGACCGAAGAACGACCAATACGCCCGGAGATCGGCGCGAACACTTTGGTGTAGCGCACGTTGATCTGGGCGGTTTGCACGTTGGCTTCCGACGTCATGCGGTTGGCAACGGCCGTGTCGTATTCCTGACGGCTGACGGCTTGCTCATCGACCAACTGCTTGTAGCGGTCGGTGATCGACTTGGTTTGGGTCAGGCTCGCTTGTGCGCTTTTCAGGGTGGCTTCATACACCGACGGGTCGATCTGGTAGAGCTGTTGCCCTTCCTTCACGTCGCCGCCTTCCTTGAACAGGCGCTTGAGAATGATGCCATTGACCTGAGGACGAACCTCCGCGATGCGGTAAGCCGTGGTGCGGCCCGGCAGCTCGGTGGTCAGGGTAAAGGCTTGCGGTTGAATGGTGACCACGCCGACCTGAGGGGTTTGAGCGGGCGGAGCCGCTTCTTCCTTTTTACATCCGCTGAGCAGCGATGCCAGGGCGACGGCAGTGACCAGAGCGGTAACAGCTGGCTTAAGTTGCATGAAGATCCTCGGGTCAGGCGCGCAGAATGCGCACAAGAAGTGTGGAAGGGTAAAAAACAAGCTGTGAGTAGATAAGTAGCTTGCTACGCAATATACTTACGTTCATGGTTGTTTGTAAACTCTTGACAGGCTTCGCGGATTGTTGACAAAGCAACCGCCAAAGCCTCGATTTTAGTACGTTCGGCGCCCATGACGGTGTCGTCCCACAATTATTCAGATGATCGTTACCGCCTATTAAAGCAGCGTTACCGATAGTCCCACGTGTTTTGATTGAGGTTTTACTGCCATGGTTCGTCGCACCAAAGAGGAAGCTCAGGAAACGCGCAGCCAAATTCTCCAAGCCGCCGAACAAGCCTTTTATGAGCGCGGCGTTGCGCGGACTACGCTGGCGGACATCGCCGCGTTGGCCGGGGTGACGCGCGGGGCTATCTATTGGCATTTCAGTAACAAGTCCGATTTGCTGCAGGCACTGCTCGACACGCTGCACGAACCGTTGGACGAGTTGGCCCGGGCCAGTGAGAGCGAGGATGAAGTCGACCCGCTTGGCTGTATGCGCAAGTTGTTGATTCATTTGTTTCATCAGGTGGCTCTGGACCCGAAAACCCGGCGCATCAACGAGATTTTGTTTCATAAGTGCGAGTTCACCGATGAAATGTGTGACATGCGTCGCCAGCGCCAGACCCATAGCCTGGAATGCAACCTACGTATCGGCCTGACCCTGCGTAACGCGATCCATCGCGGGCAACTTCCGGAAAATCTCGACACCACCCGTGGGGCGGTGTGCATGCATGCCTATATCAACGGGATCATTGGCCAGTGGCTGCTGGTGCCCGATAGCTTTCAACTGCATCAGCAGGCTGAACGCTGGGTTGATGCAGGGCTGGACATGCTGCGCCTGAGTCCCAGCCTGCGCAATTAAGACAAAATGCGTAATTACGTCCAGTTGTGTCAACAGTAAAGACGAGACACAGTCGATCGTCCCTTCGAGCGATTGGTGGGGTGACTTTATATACGGGCTGGCGGGCGGTTGATAGGTAGCCGCCTAAGTATTTTGTAGCGATATTGTTGCAAGGCTGTGAAGGAATGTTTCCCAGCGCTGGTGCGCATTCCAAATGTGTAAGGGGGTTTGCTCGCGAATACGGTCTGTCAGCTACAGGTGTGCTAACTGATCCACCGCATTCGCGAGCAAGCCCGCTCCCACACCAGCCCGCTTCCACCTCAGATCTCTGGTGTATTCCAGGGCGCAGTAAAAAGCCCCGGTTCCTGCGAACCGGGGCTTTTTGCGTTTCAGACGATCAGAGCGCCAGTGTCGGGTAGTCGATGTAACCGACCGGGCCCTTGGCGTAGAAGGTTTCCGGGTGCGCTTCATTCAATGGCGCATCGGCCTTCAGGCGCGCCGGCAGGTCCGGGTTGGCAATGAACGGTACGCCAAACGCCACCGCATCAGCCTTACCGGAAGCCAGCCAGGCATTGGCGCTGTCCTTGGTGAAGCGTTCGTTGGCGATGTACGGGCCGCCGAAGGCTTTTTTCAGTTGCGGGCCGAGGCTGTCGCCGGCTTCTTTTTCACGCGAACAGATGAACGCGATACCACGCTTGCCCAGTTCGCTGGCGACGTAGGTGAAGGTTTCGGCCAGGTTGTCGTCGCCCATGTCATGGGAGTCGGCGCGCGGTGCCAGGTGCACACCTACACGGCCGGCGCCCCAGACTTCGATGGCGGCGTCAGTCACTTCCAGCAGCAGGCGCGCACGGTTTTCCAGGGAACCACCGTAGTTGTCGGTACGTTTGTTGGTGCTGCTCTGCAGGAACTGGTCGAGCAGGTAACCGTTGGCGCCGTGGATTTCCACGCCGTCAAAGCCTGCGGCCTTGGCGTTTTCGGCACCGACGCGGTAAGCATCGACGATGTCGGCGATTTCAGCAGTTTCCAGGGCACGCGGCGTTGGGTAGTCGGCCAGCGGACGCACCAGGCTCACGTGGCCTTTGGGCTGGATGGCGCTTGGTGCCACCGGGGTTTCGCCGTTCAGGTAGGACGCGTGGGAGATCCGGCCAACGTGCCACAGTTGCAAGACGATCTTGCCGCCTGCGCCGTGTACGGCCTTGGTCACATTGGCCCAGCCGCGCACCTGGTCGTTGGACCAGATGCCCGGAGTGTCCGGGTAGCCCACGCCCAGCGGCGTCACGGAAGTGGCTTCGCTGATGATCAGCCCGGCGGAAGCGCGTTGCACGTAATACTCGGCCATCAGCGCGTTGGGCACGCGACCGGCATCAGCGCGGCAGCGGGTCAGCGGCGCCATGATGATGCGGTTCGACAGTTCCAGGTCGCCCAGTTTGATCGGATCGAAAATAGTCGTCATGGGATAACACCCTTCTCTTTAAGTGGATTGATCAGTTGGTCGCAGGGGCCAGGTCGGCATCGCCGCTCTGACGGAAAGTAATCAGGGTCACCAGCAGGGCAAGAATCGCCAGGGCCGCAGCGGCCAGAGGCACGCTGGTCAGGCCGAAACCGTGGGCAATCACACTGCCGCCAACCCAGGCGCCCAGGGCGTTGCCGATGTTGAAGGCGCCGATGTTCAGGGTGGACACCAGGTTCGGTGCCGCCTTGCCGAAGGTCACCACGTTGATTTGCAGCGCCGGTACGGCGGCGAACGAGGCGGCGGCCCACAGGAACAGGGTGATTTCAGTCGGGATCACCGCGACGCTGGTCCAGGTCAACACCGTGGAGACCACCGCCATGCTGATGAACACGCCGATCAGGGTGGCCGCCAGGCGCTTGTCCGCCAGCTTGCCGCCGATGATGTTGCCCACGGTCAGGCCCAGGCCGATCAGCAGCAGGGTCCAGGTCACGCCTTTGGGCGACACGCCGGTGACGTCGCCGAGCAGCGGCGCGACATAGGTGAAGAGGGTGAACATGGAGGCGGCGAACAGCGCGGTCATGGTCAGCGACAACCAGATGCCGGCGCCCTTGAGGGCGGCCAGTTCGGCGCGCATGTCGAGTTTTTCTTCGTCGCGCTTGGCCGGCAGGAAGCGAATCAGGCCGATCAGCGCCACCACCCCAATGACGGTCACTGCCCAGAAGGTCGAGCGCCAGCCGGCTTCCTGGCCCAGCGCGGTACCCAGCGGCACGCCGAGTACGTTGGCCAGGGTCAGGCCGGTGAACATCAAGGCTACAGCGGAAGCACGCTTGTTGGCCGGCACCAGGTTGGCGGCGACCACCGAACCGATACCAAAGAAGGCGCCGTGGCACAACGCGGTGACCACACGGGCAACCATCAGCACGTTGTAGTCACTGGCCAGGGCACAGAGCAGGTTGCCGACAATAAAGATGCCCATCAACGCTACCAGGGCGGCCTTGCGTGGCAGCCTGGCGGTGGCCAGTGCCATGAAGGGCGCGCCGATGGCCACGCCCAATGCGTAGCCAGTGACCAGCCAGCCGGCGCCGGGAATCGACACGCCCAGGTCCGCCGCCACATCGGGCAGCAAGCCCATGATGACGAACTCTGTGGTGCCGATGGCGAAGGCGCTCAGGGCCAGTATGAGTAGCGAGAGGGGCATTATCGTTTCCTTGGTTACAGCGGTTCGATGATTTCAGCGCTGAGTTCAGTCGTGAGCGCCGCGAGGAACGCTTGGATCACTTCCTCATTACGCTTGAAAAAGTGCCACTGCCCGGCCTTCTGGCTGCTGATCAACCCGGCCCGTTGCAGGGTGGCCAGGTGGGCCGACACGGTCGACTGGGACAAGCCGCAGCGCTGGTCGATCTGCCCGGCACAGATGCCGTATTCGTGGTTGTGCAATTGCTCTGGGAACTGCACTTTCGGGTCTTTGAGCCAGGTGAGAATGTCTCGTCGTACTGGGTGTGCCAGTGCTTTTATTATTTCGTCGAGGTCGATGGACATGGCGGTTGCTCGGTTTCGTAAAGCGTTATATCGCGATGAGGCGAACTTTAAATCGGTATATCCCGATATACCAATATGATTTTGATCTTAGCCCAGGTCAAATCGGTATATCGGGTTATAACGATACGTTGGCGGCAGTGCTAAACTGCGCGCCATGAATTATCTCGCACATCTGCACCTGGGCGGCCAACTTCCTGCGCAACTGCTGGGCAGCCTCTATGGTGATTTCGTCAAAGGCCGCCTGCAGGGGCAGTTCAGCCCGCAAATCGAGTCGGCGATTCAGTTGCATCGCTCGATCGACCGTTTCACCGACAGCCACCCGTTGGTAGGCGCGGCGTTGTCACGCTTCAGCCTGACCCGCAAGCGCTATGCCGGTATCGTCCTCGATGTGTTTTTCGACCATTGCCTGGCGCGGGATTGGGCGCTGTATGCCGACCAGCCGCTGGAGCACTTCACGTCGCAGGTGTATCGCGTACTGGCCGCCGAACCCCAGTTGCCGGGGCGGCTGGCGCAGATTGCGCCGTATATGGCAGCGGATGATTGGCTGGGCTCGTACCGTGAGTTCGCGGTGATGGAGCAGGTGTTGCGTGGGATCTCGCGGCGCCTGACACAGCCCCAGGAATTGGGCCATGCGATGCAGGAGTTGCGGGTTTTGTATGAGCCGTTGAGCGAAGACTTCCGGGTGTTCTACCCCGAATTGCAGAAATTCGCACAAGCCCATCTGGCTACAGAGATCTAAACATGTGGGAGCTGGCTTGCCTGCGATAGCGGTGTGTCAGCCACCAATATACTCACTGGCAGATCGTCATCGCAGGCAAGCCAGCTCCCACATTTTTGATTGTGCTCACACAGTTTCAGGCAGCAAACGCCGGTCGCACCGCCACCTGCTCAGTTTCCGGCAACGGCCCGAACAACGCCTTCTGCACCGCCTGCTGCGCCTGGAACGCTAGCGCTGCGCGTTCCTGCCCGGCGCAGGCAATCGGTGTGAGCACATGGATTTCCACATCGCCCTGGTCATTGCCAAACAGGCGCATCAGGTGCGAGAGCAAATCGTCATCGCCAATAAACGGTGCCAGCGGGTCCACTTGCCCGTCGCGCAGGTAACGAATTGCCACCGGTTGCAGCGACACGTCCGCGTCAATCGCACTGGCCAGCAAGCGCCCGTGAAAGGTACGCAGGCTGCGCCCGTCGGTGGTGGTGCCTTCCGGGAACATCAGCAGCGGGTGCTGTTGCTCCAGATGACGGGTCATCTGCTTGCGGATCAACTGGCTGTCGCCTGAACCCCGACGGATAAACAGGCTACCGGCCTTGGCCGCCAACCAGCCGGCCACCGGCCAGGTGCGCACTTCGGCCTTGGACAGAAACGACATCGGCGCCACAGCGCCCAGCAACGGAATATCGGTCCAGGACACGTGATTGCTCACCCACAGCATTGGCTGCGTCGGCAGTACACCGTGCACTGTCACGCGAAAGGGCAGGGCGTTGGTCAGCCGCGCCATAAAAAACCGCGACCAGCGCTGGCGCCGCACCATCGAATTGGCCACACCCAAACGCTCGAACACACCAAACACACTGGCCATGCTCAAGCCCAGCGCCACCACCAGCAGCACCCGGGTGATGCGCCCGTACACGCGCAGGCGGCCCATTACATGGCCGCCTTGAAGTGGCGCGCGTAACGCGGGCACAACTCATCGCGCTTGAGCAGGATGAACACGTCGGCCACCTGGAAATCTTCATCCCAGCACGGCTCGCCGCAGATCTTCGCACCCAGGCGCATATAGGCCTTGAGCAGCGGCGGCATTTCCGCGATGACGTTGGACGGCAGGTCCAGCGCCGGCAGTGGTCTTTTCGGCTCGGCGCGCAGGTGTTCGTTGCACAGGTAGCGTTCGCGCAGGCGCTGCATGATCGCGTGGGCCTGGATGCCGCCGTCGTGCATCGGGATGCTCGCGCAGCCCATCAGGTAGCTGTAGCCGCCCTGATTTAACACCTCGGCCAACTCGCCCCACAACACGGCAATGGTGCCGCCATTGCGATAGGCCGGGTCGACGCAGGTGCGGCCGATCTCCAGGATCGGGCCTTGCAAGTGCAGCAAGCCATGCAGGCTGAATTCTTCTTCGCTGTAGAACCGGCCCAGGGTGCTGGCGGCCTGGTGATCGAGTAAACGGGTAGTGGCCACCAATCGACCGCTGTTCAAGTCCCGCACGCCAATGTGGCTGCAGTGAACATCATAGTCATCCATGTCCAGACCCAGTTCGGCGCCTTTCAGCTTGGCGTTGAACTCGCCGCTGAACACGTTGAACCGCAGGGCCTGGGCTTCCTGCAATGCCTGCGCGCCAATCAGGCGTTCGGCTTGCAGACGGCGTTCATTGCCGGTGTCGCTGATGCGGGCGATCTGAGTCATGGCGAATCTCCGAGTGCCAGCCACGTTCCGGCCGGTCGACTTGTTTGTCCAAACTCAGGCTATGTAGGCTCGGTGTCATCTCCATGAAGTTCCAGTGACGCTTAGATGACAGCCGCGGCAGGGCGCCTTCTACCGGATGCAGCGCGATCCAAATGTGGGAGGGGGCTTGCTCCCGATGACGGTGGATCAGTTACAGATAAGCTGACTGAGCCACTGCCATCGGGAGCAAGCCCCCTCCCACAATTAACATGCATCCACTCAAGACTCGCGTAGCAAAACTGTCACTCATCCAGGCTAGGCTCGCGGGCTTGAATGCCCCCCTTGAGTTTGTGTCCATGGTCCGAGGCCTGTTGTGCGTTGCCCTGCTGTTAGCCACCGTCACCGCCCGCGCCGAAACCTGGCCTGACAAGGATTGGGCCAAGGGCACACCGCTCGACGGTCCCGCTGTCGAAGCCCTCAATGCCTACGCTTTTCCAACCCGTGACGACGCCACCCGCCAAGGCATTCGCACCGACGCGCTGCTGGTGATCCGCGATGGCGTAATCATCTACGAACGCTACGCCGCACCCACCACCGCCAGTACCCCGCACCTGAGCTGGTCGATCAGCAAAAGCCTGATGGCCACGGTGCTCGGCGTGGCCTACGGCGAAAACCGCTTCAAACTCACCGACCTGGCGGCGCGCTTCTACCCGCCGATGAAACAACACCCCAAGGTCACCCTGGCCGACCTGCTGCACTGGGCCTCGGGCCTGGACTGGCAGGAAGACTATGAATATGCCCCGCTGAAATCCTCGGTGGTGGCGATGCTCTACACCCGTGGCCGCGCTGACATGGCCGAGTTCGCCGCCGATACCGAGGCCGCCGCCGCACCGGGCCAGGCCTTCCGTTATTCCAGCGGCGACAGCAATATCTTGTCCGCAGCCCTCAAAGGCATGCTCGGCCACAAGGCCTATGTGAATTACCCGTGGGAGGCGCTGTTCAAGCCGCTGGGCATTCACAACGCTACCTGGGAAACCGATGCCGACGAGACCTTCGTCGCTTCGTCCTACGCCTACCTCACCGCCCGCGACCTGGCCCGCGTCGGCCTGCTGATGGTGCGCGACGGTCGCTGGGGTGAGCAGCAATTGCTGCCTAAAGAGTGGGTCGCCTTCAACCGCCAACCCTTCGACAAATACAAAGCCGGCCAGGACGAAGCCGTGCCCGGCGGCCAATGGTGGCTCAACCGCGAAGTGCAGGGCGCCGCCCGACCGTGGCCCGACGCCCCCGCCGACACTTTCGCCGCCTTGGGCCACTGGGGCCAGGCGTTGTTTGTGATGCCGGATGAACATCTGGTGATCGTGCGCTACGGCGATGACCGCGACGGCAGCTACCGCCATAACGAACTGCTCAAACGCGTGCTTGCGGCGGTGCAACCATGATCCGCCGTCACCCGTTTATCAGCGTTTTCCTGCTGCTGTTACTCGCCCTGCTGGGTTGGATCTGGCACGAGCGCGTCAACCTGCAAGCCTTCCCCGACATCATCGCGGCGTACACGGCCAAGGAGTATTGCTCGTGCCGGTATGTGGAGAACAATCCGGCAGCCTATTGCCTGGGGTATGTGAAGCAGTACGTGCCCGTCAGCCGCTTCATCGACACGCCGGAACGCAGTGAAGTGACGGCGAGTGGGTTGGGCCGCACGCACACGGCAAGGTGGCTGGGTGAGCGCCAGGGCTGTCGCCTGACCCCCTGAAACACCCAAATCTCCTGTGGGAGCTGGCTTGCCTGCGATGACGGCGGCACAGGCAACGGTGATGTTGACTGACTTGCCGCTATCGCAGGCAAGCCAGCGCCCACATTGGATTTGCGCCGTTTGTGATATTGCGCTTAAGGTTCGTCCAGGTTTTTTTCCCCATGAGTCTTTATGTTCAATGCCAAACCTCTGGCTTTCACGCTGCTGACCTGTGCAGCCCTGCCTGCCCACGCCGATTGGTACCTGGATAACGAATCCTCACGGCTGTCGTTTGTCACCACCAAAAATACTGAAATCGCTGAAGTGCATCGCTTCCTGGTGTTGCACGGCAAAGTCGACAGCCAGGGCGCAGCGCAATTGGAAGTGGAGCTGGAGTCGATCAACAGCGGCATCCCGCTGCGCGATGAGCGCATGCGCAATGAACTGTTCCAGATCAAGACCTTCCCCGAAGCGTTGATTCGCGCGCAAATCAACCTGCAACCCATCAATGACCTGGCCCCCGGCGCGCAGGTGGAATTGCGCCTGCCGCTGAGCGTCACCCTGCGTGGCAAGACCCAAACCTACAGCGCCGAGTTGTTGGCCACCCGCCTGGATGACCGCCGTTTCCAGGTGGTGACCCTGGAGCCGGTGGTGTTGCATGCCGAGGATTTCGAGCTGGCGCCGGGCGTGGCGGCGTTGCGTAAGGCGGCGGGGCTTAAGTCGATCAGTTTGTCGGTGCCGGTGGGTGCGGTACTGATCTTTACGGCGCGCTGAGATGAGCGGCGCAGTGTTTCCGTGGCGCAGCGCCAACCGGTTCGAGTTGCTGGTCGACGGGCCGAGTTTCTTCCCGCAGATGCTGGTGGGCATTGCCCGCGCCGAGCAGCAAGTCGAGTTGGAGTTGTACCTGGTGGAAGCCGGCGCATGCGCCGAAGCCATGGTGCAGGCGTTGGTGCTGGCCGCCGAACGCGGCGTGCTCGTGCGTTGCCTGTTTGATGATTACGGCAATTTGGCGTTTACGCTGGGGCTGCGCAAACGCCTGACCGATGCGGGCGTGGAGCTGCGGTTTTACAATCGCTTGAGCTGGCGGCGGTGGGTGCGCAACCTGTACCGCGACCATCGCAAACTGTTGCTGATCGACCAGAGCATCGCGCTGGTGGGGGGGACGGGTGTCACGGATGAGTTCTGGACGCCGGGGCAGGATACCGCCGAGTGGCATGAAGTGATGGTGCAAATCAGCGGCCCACTGGTGCTGGACTGGCAAGCACTGTTCGAACGTCAATGGCACGCCAATGTGGCGCGCCGCGCGTGGAAGCCCTCTACCCATTTTGGTTTGCCGCGCCTGCCCAAGGTGCCTGCGGCCGGGCCGGGTCTTGGCCGCGTGGCCTATGCCGACGCCCGCCAGCACCGCGATATTTTGCAGTCGCTGATTCGCGCATTGAACAGTAGCCAGCAACGCATCTGGTTGGCGACGCCGTATTTTTTGCCGACCTGGAGCGTGCGCCGTGCCTTGCGCCGTGCGGCCGGACGCGGCGTGGATGTGCGTTTGCTGCTCACCGGCCCACGCACCGATCACCCCTCCGTACGTTACGCCGGGCATCGTTATTACCCGCGTTTGCTGCGTGCGGGTGTGCAGATCTTTGAATACCAGCCGTGCTTTCTGCACCTCAAAATGGTGCTGGTAGATGATTGGGTGAGCATCGGCTCGTGCAATTTCGACCATTGGAATTTGCGCTTCAATCTGGAAGCCAACCTGGAGGCATTGGACCCTGAGTTGACGCTGGCCGTGGCGGGCAGTTTCGAGCGCGATTTTGCCCAGAGCCAGGCAGTGAGTCTGGAGGCGTGGAAGGCGCGGCCGTTGTGGCGGCGCGTGAAGCAGCGGGTGTGGGGGTGGATTGATCGGTTGGTGGTGAATCTGTTGGATCGGCGGGGTTAACCCAGCCACTGAAGTCAAATGTGGGAGCTGGCTTGCCTGCGATAGCGATGGTGAATGTTCCACCGCTATCGCAGGCAAGCCAGCTCCCACACTGACCGCCTTTACAGTTTTAGATCAGAGCAGCTCGAATGTCTGCTGCTGCACATCCTGGGAGTCCAACCCGATCTGTACATTGAACTCGCCCGGTTCTGCGGCGAACTTGAGCTGGGTGTTGTAGAACTTCAAGTCTTCCTCGGTGATGGTGAAGTGCAATGTGCGTTCTTCACCGGCTTTGAGCATGACTTTCTGGAAGTTCTTCAGCTCTTTGATCGGGCGGATCATCGAGCCGGCCACGTCCTGGATATACAACTGCACCACGGTTTCGCCGTCTACCTTGCCGGTGTTTTTCAGCGTGACGCTGGCGTCGAGCTTGCCGGTTTTATTCAACGTGGTGGACGACAGCGCCATGTCCGACAAGCTGAACGTGGTGTAGCTCAGGCCATAACCAAAGGGGAACAGGGGGCCGGTGACGTCATCGAAATACTGCGAGGTGTAGTTGCCCGGCTTGCCTGGGGTGAACGGCCGGCCGATGCTCAGGTGGTTGTAGTAGGTCGGAATCTGCCCCACCGAGCGTGGGAAGGTGATCGGCAGCTTGCCTGACGGGTTGTAGTCGCCGAACAGCACGTCGGCGATGGCGTTGCCACCTTCGGTGCCGGCGAACCAGGTTTCCAGGATCGCGTCAGCCTGCTTGTTCTCATCGAGAATCGACAGTGGGCGACCGTTCATCAATACCAACACCAAAGGCTTGCCGGTGGCCTTAAGGGCCTTGATCAGGTCGCGTTGGCTTTGTGGGATGTTCAGGTCGGTACGGCTCGAGGATTCGTGGGACATGCCACGGGATTCACCCACGGCAGCCACGACCACGTCGGCGTCCTTTGCGGCTTTCACCGCTTCGTCGATCATCACTTGCGAAGAGCGCGTGTCATCCACCACTTCCGGCGCATCGAAGTTGAGGAAGTTGAGGTAGTCGACCACCGCCTTGTCGTTGGTGATGTTGGCGCCACGGGCATAGATCACTTTGCCTTTCTCGCCGATCACGGCGTTCATGCCGTCCAGCAGGGTCACCGATTGTTCAGGCTTACCGGCAGCCGCCCAACTGCCCATCATGTCGATCGGCGCCTTGGCCAATGGCCCAACCAAGGCGATGGTTGCGGACTTTTTCAGCGGCAAAGTGTTGTTCTGGTTTTTCAGCAAGACCAGGCTGCGGCGCGCGATATCGCGGGCATCGCTGCGGTGCAGGCGGCTGTCGGAATAGGTGTCGGCCGGGTCATCCTCGGCCTTGCCGATACGCAGGTACGGGTCTTTGAACAGGCCCATGTCGTACTTCGCGCCGAGCACTTCACGCACGGCATTGTCGATGTCGCTTTGCTCGATCTCGCCGGACTTGAGCAGGCCGGGTAATTCCTTGCCGTACAGCGAGTCGTTCATGCTCATGTCGATGCCGGCCTTGATCGCCAGCTTGGCGGCTTCACGCCCGTCCTTGGCCACGCCGTGCTTGATCAGCTCGAAGATCGCGCCGTGGTCACTCACGGCCAGGCCTTTGAAGCCCCAGTCTTTGCGCAGCAGGTCGTTCATCAGCCAGGTGTTGGCCGTGGCGGGTACACCGTTGATCGAGTTCAACGCCACCATCACGCCGCCGGAACCGGCCTTGATCGCCGCGTGGTACGGCGGCAGGTAGTCCTGGTACATCTTGACCGGGCTCATGTCGACCACGTTGTAGTCGCGACCGCCTTCCACCGCGCCGTACAGGGCGAAGTGCTTGACGCTGGCCATGATGCTGTCGGCATTGGCGGGGCTGGTGCCCTGGAAGGCCTTGACCATCACTTCGGCAATGCGCGAGACCAGATACGTGTCTTCGCCGAAGCCTTCGGACGTGCGGCCCCAGCGTGGGTCGCGGGAGATATCGACCATCGGCGCAAAGGTGATGTCGAGGCTGTCGGCGGCGGCTTCCTGGGCGGCGATACGCCCGGAGCGGCCGATGGCGTCCATGTCCCAGCTGGAGGCCAGGGCCAGGCTGATCGGGAAAATCGTGCGGTGGCCGTGGATCACGTCATAGGCGAAGAACATCGGGATCTTCAACCGGCTGCGCATGGCCGCGTCCTGCATCGGACGGTTTTCCGGGCGGGTGATCGAGTTGAAGGTGCCACCGATGCGGCCGGCGGCGATTTCCTTGCGGATCAGCTCGCGGGGCATTTCAGGGCCGATGCTGATCAGGCGCAATTGGCCGATCTTTTCATCCAGGGTCATCTGCTTGAGCAGGTCGCTGACGAAGGCGTCCTTGTCTTTAAGCGCAGCAGGCTTTGTTTCTGCCCATACGGGGTGAGTGGCCAGAGTGGCAACAAGGCCGAGCAAACACAGCTTCTTCATGAATTTCCTTTTTCGGCTCACTGCACAGCGATTACGCTGATCGGCCAAAATGTGGGGAGCGTCTATTGTTGTTCGGGTGTTGTTCAGATAAATACCGCACACTTCTGAACTCTACATCGCGCTGGGCATCTTTTAGCTGATTGGCTCAATGCATTCCAGTGGTGGTGGCGGATTATGCCCCAAGCGCGCGGTTTATAGGGTGAGTCGTCAAATTCCATCAAGTTTGGGCAGGAGAGACACCATGCAAGTAGCACAACATTACCGCTGGGGCTTCAAGGCCGCGGCTCTGCTACTGATCAGCAGCGTGCTGAGCGGTTGTGGCATCAATACGATTCCGACCCTGGATGAACAGGCCAAAGCCGCCTGGGGCCAGGTGCAGAACCAATACCAACGCCGTGCTGACCTGATCCCCAACCTGGTGGAAGTGGTCAAGGGCTACGCCGCCCATGAACAAGACACCCTCACCGCCGTGATTGAGGCGCGGGCCAAGGCTACCTCGATCCAGGTGGACGCCAGTACCCTCGACAACCCGGAAAAACTCAAGCAATTCCAGCAAGCCCAGGATGGCCTGAGCGGTGCCCTCAGCCGTTTGATGGTGGTGTCCGAGCGTTACCCGGACCTGAAGGCCAACCAGAACTTCCTGGCGCTGCAATCCCAGCTTGAAGGCACGGAAAACCGTATTGCCGTGGCCCGTCGCGACTTCATCCAGGCAGTGCAGGCTTACAACACCGAGATCCGCACCTTCCCGGGTCGCCTGTGGAACAGCGTGATGTACAGCGACTTGCCGATCCGCGCCACGTTTGAAGCCACCAGTGCCGACGCCGATAAAGCGCCGCAAGTGAAGTTCAAATAAGGCTTCTCTGAGGTGTCGATGCGTTTATTACGGATAGGCTTGGCGCTGTGGTTGCTGGCGTGCGTCGGTGTGGCCCAGGCGGCGCTGACCTTTCCGGCATTGACCGGGCGGGTGGTGGACGCCGCGCAGATGATCGACCCGGCAACGCGCGCGCAGATTACCCAGCAGTTGCAGGCGCTGGAACAAACGTCCGGCGACCAGATCGTGGTGGTCACCGTCCCCGACCTGCAAGGCGTGCCGATTGAAGACTACGGTTACCAGTTGGGTCGCCAATGGGGCATCGGCCAGAAGGGCAAGGACAACGGCGCACTGTTGATCGTCGCGCGTGATGAGCACAAATTGCGCATCGAAGTCGGTTACGGCCTTGAAGGCGTGCTGACCGATGCGCAGTCATGGGTGATCATCAACCAGGTGATTGCGCCCAAGTTCAAGGCCGGTAATTACAGCCAGGGCATCAGCGACGGCGTGGCGGCAATAGTGCAAGTGGTGGGCGGTGAGCCGCTGGCGGTGCCGGCCCATGTGGCGGATGCGAATTTCGCCAAGGATAATCCCGGGTTTTCCATCGGCTTGTTTATCCTGCTGATCGGCGTGTTATGGCTGTGCAATCGCTTGGGCCTGCCGGTTGGCGCTATCTTGCTGGCGATCCTCAGCAGCAGTGGGCGCGGCGGCGGTGGCGGTGGCGGCGGTGGTGGCTTCCGAGGCGGCGGCGGTGGTTTCGGCGGCGGCGGTGCCTCAGGTGGCTGGTAATGAACGTGCGGCGGGTAATGACAATAACTAGAAAAGAGCATCTACAACCATGGCATTACTGACTGAACACGAGCAGCGCCAGGTCGCCGAAGCGATCGTCCGGGTTGAAAAAACCACCGACGCCGAACTGGTCACCGTGCTGGCGGCCCGCGCCGACGATTACGCTTACATCCCGCTGCTATGGGCCAGCCTGATTGCGTTGGTGGTGCCTGGCGTGGTGCATTACTTGTCGGGCTACCTGACCATGTACACCTTGCTGTTGGCGCAGTGGGCGACGTTTATTGTGCTGTGCTTGGTGTTTCGCCTGCCCAAGGTCACCACCCGCTTGATCCCGCGTTCGGTACGCCATTGGCGCGCGTCAAACCTGGCACGCCGGCAGTTTCTGGAGCAGAACCTGCACCACACGCTGGGCGGCACCGGCGTGCTGATTTTTGTCTGCGAGGCGGAGCGGTATGTGGAAATCCTGGTGGACGAGGGCATTTCCAAACACCTGGATAACAGCAGTTGGGATGGCATCGTCAAGGCGTTTACCCAGCAGGTAAAACAGGGGCAAACGCTGGCCGGGTTTATTGCGTGTATTGAAGCCTGTGGCGAGTTGCTCAAGGTGCATGTGCCGGTGACGCAGACGCGTAATGAACTGCCCAACCGACTGATCGTGCTCGAATAACCCAAATTCCTCTGAGCCTATTTGGGAGCTGCTTTTCTGTGGGAGCCGGGCTTGCCCGCGATGGCCTCACCTCGGTTTGCCTGATGGACCGCGGTGCCAGCATCGCAGGCAAGCCAGCTCCCACACAAAGCAGCTCTCACATTTGATTTGCGGCGGCTGAGTGACCGTTGATCAAATAACCCCGTGCCCTCAACGCCTATCCCCCCTAAAATGCCCGGCATTCCCAGCCCGAGGCGTTTTTGTTCATGTCCGTCACTGCTCAACCTGCCAGCCCTGCGCCGGATCATCACGCCCAGTTCATCGAACTGCTGAGCGCAAGCCTCGCGCAGCATGCATTTATCAAGCTGGTACTGGCCAAGTACGTCGGTGAAGAGGCCGAGTTGCAGCGGCTGATCATCAAGCCAGTGACGGTCAAGGAGCAGCCGTGCCTGTCCTTCGTCTACCGCTACAAGACGCGCGACATCACCAAGAACTTCCCGCTGGCGGACGGCGTGGCAGCGATTGCCGAGCTGCTGCCGGCGTCGTTCAAGAACGCGCACTTGCTGTCGCTGACGGATGAAGCCCAGTTGGAGTACAGCAAGAAGAACAAAAGCTCGCTGTTCAAAAGCAAGCCGCAGCAACTGCGTGAGGCGCCGTCCGCGGAGCATAACCGCGAGAAAAATCGCTTCCTGGACCTGACGCGGCCGTTCCTCGCTGACCTGGGCGTAACCGACGCCAGGCAGGCGCTGATCCCATCGATGTCGCGCAAGTGGAAGCAAATCAATAAATTCATCGAAGTGTTCAGCCATGCGCTGACTTCGTCACCGTTGAAACTGGACCGGCCGGTGCGTGTTGCTGACTTTGGTTCGGGCAAGGGCTACCTGACCTTCGCCATTCACGATTACCTGCGCAACACCCTCAAGGCCGAGGGCGAGGTCACAGGTGTTGAGCTGCGCGAAGACATGGTGACCCTGTGCAACGCCGCGGCCGCGCGCCTGGAACACCCGGGGCTGGTGTTCAAATGCGGTGATGTGCGCAGCGTCGCGCCGAGCGAACTGGACGTGATGATCGCCCTGCATGCCTGCGACATCGCCACCGATTACGCGATCCACACCGGCATTCGCTCCGGCGCCTCGATCATCATGTGCTCGCCGTGCTGCCACAAACAGATTCGTCTGCAAATCCAGAGCCCGGTGCTGCTCAAGCCGATGCTGCAATACGGCCTGCACCTGGGCCAACAGGCGGAAATGGTCACCGACAGCCTGCGGGCGTTGTACCTTGAAGCCTGCGGTTATGAGACCAAGGTATTCGAGTTCATCTCGTTGGAACACACCAACAAGAACAAGATGATCCTGGCGGTCAAACGCGCCGAGCCGTTGGACAACGCGCAGTTGCTGGAAAAAATCCGGGA
The DNA here is from genome assembly GCF_045447295.1 of Pseudomonas sp. O39. Classification (NCBI taxonomy): domain Bacteria; kingdom Pseudomonadati; phylum Pseudomonadota; class Gammaproteobacteria; order Pseudomonadales; family Pseudomonadaceae; genus Pseudomonas; species Pseudomonas sp. O39. The sequence continues at coordinate 208,279 of NZ_JBJGXV010000005.1, read as the reverse complement.
GCTGAAGGCGTTCTACCAGATCAGCGAACACTGCCTGGAAACCTTGCTGCGCGCGGATGGTTATTTGAGCTGAGAACGCTGCAAATCAAATGTGGGAGGGTAGGCTTGTGTGGGAGCCGGGCTTGCCCGCGATGGCATCGCCTCGGTTTTCTGACGGACCGAGTTGCCTGCATCGCAGGCAAGCCAGCTCCCACACAAGCCAGCTCCCACACAGGCCTGCTTTCACATTAGATAGCGTTCGGCTTGGGAAGGGGCGCAGCCTGCACCGCCGTCTTGCGCCCCAGCATCACCGTCGCGATCACACCACAGGCAAACAGCCAGGTAATCGGCTCGATGTGTTCACCAAAGAACAACGCCGAAAACGCGATGGTGAAGAAAATCTGCAACAGCTGAATTTGACTGACCCGTGCAATGCCGCCCATGGCCAGCCCGGCGTACCAGGCAAAAAATCCCAGGAACTGCGAGAACAGCGACACATAGCCAAACGCCCACCAGGTGCGCATGGAAATCGCCCCTTGATGCTGCGCCGCCAGGTACCACACCGGGCCGATCAACACCGGCGTCGACAGCACCAGCGCCCAGCAGATCACCTGCCAGCCGCCCATCTCTTTGGCCAGCCGGCCACCTTCGGCATAACCCAGGCCGCCCACGGCAATGGCGCCGAGCATCAACAAATCACCCGCCTGGATACTGCCGGCGCCGGTGATCAACGCGTAACTCAACACCAACGCACTGCCCAACGCCGCACAGGCCCAGAAGGCTTTCGACGGCCGCTCGTGGGACAGCCACGCCGCGTACAGCGCCACGCACAGGGGTTGCAGGCCGTTGACCAGCGCGCCATGGGACGCCGGCAAGGTTTGCATGGCCCAGGCCGACAGCACCGGGAAACCGAGAATCACGCCGGCGATGACCAGGCACAACCCGCGTACCTGGCGCCAGGTCGGCCAGCGCTCACGGCGCCACAGCAACAGCGCCGCTGCCGGAACCGCTGCGAACAACGCGCGACCCAGGCCGTTGAGCAACGGGTGGATTTCCTGCACCACGATGCGGGTGAAGGGCAGGGTCAGGCTGAAGATGATGACGCCCAGCAGGCCGAGGGCCATGCCGGTGTTTTCGCGCGAGCTCATGATGGGGACCGAAATCTGCAGGGCTTCAAGGGAAGCCCATCTAGCCACAACCCCTGCCGGTAGCGGGCCTACAGCTGGGTGCGGATTTATCCGTACAGTTTCAATCGCTCTGTTGGCAGTGCCGCCGCCTTCGCCGCCTCGCTGGGGCTCGACAGTTCCCACAGTAGATCGCCAGCGAATGGAGAACCAATGTGGGAGCTGTCGAGCTTCAGCGAGTCTGCGAAGGGATCGCCTCGGTTGTGCTGACCGACCGAGAAATCTGCATCGCCGGCTGCACCCCTAACCTCAGAAGAACCGCGTGACGCTGATCTTCGCATCTCGGCCTTTGATGTAGGCGCGGTCGCCGCTCAAGGCCGGGCGGAAGTTGTTGTTGAACAGGTTGTCCACGGTGAAGTTGACCTCGGTACCTTTGAGGTAAGCCTGTTGCGGTTTCCATTTGGCGAACAGGCCTTGGGTGTTGTAGGCCTTGTTGCCGTATTGGTCGTAGAACAGGTCGCCCAAACTGCTGCCGGGGCCGCCGGAATATTTGTCACTCGGCAAGCGATCGGTTGCGCCGATGAACTGGCCCATCCAGCCCACTTGGGCATCCCAGGCTGGAATGTGGGTGCCCAGTACCAGCACCCATTTGGTCGGTGGAATGTCATGTGCCGGCACGTCCGGGCCCCATGGGTTGGTATAGGCGCCTTCGTGTTCACCTTTGGCGTAGGCGAACGACACCGAGCCGAACAGGTAGGTGGAGTTGTAGAACGATTCGAGCTCAAAGCCCTTGATGGTCAGGCCGCCGATGTTGCGGTAGTTGGGCATCGCCCCCGATGGGCAGGCGCTGGAAATGGTGCCGCCATTGATCGCCTGGTTCTGGCAGCCGACGCCGGTGGCCTTGAAGATTTCGTCTTCGACTTTGTTGTGGAACACGGTGGTGCGCACTTGCAGGTTGTCGTCCTGGGCAAGCACGTTATCGTAGCTGACGACACTGCCCACGGTGATCGACGTGATGCGCTCGGGGTCGAGGTCGACGCTGGTGGCCGTGCGGCTGCCCAGGCCTTGCACTTCGTACTGTTCGTCGATGACCGGTGCGCGCCAGGTTTTGCTCCAGTTTGCGAACAGCCCAAGGTGCGGGGTGACGTTCCAGAACAGCGCCAGGCGCGGTGACCAGCCTGTGTAGGTGCGGTCGCTGTAATCGTGGCCGAAGGACGGATCGGGGTTGTTGTAGTACGGCGCATCGTTGCCTTCGCCGCGGTTGCGCACGTGGTCGTAGCGCAGGGACGGGGTGATGGTCACATCGCCGACGGTCACCGCATCCTGGACAAAGAAGCTGTGGGTATCGACCTTGCCGTGGGGCATGAAACCCGGCTGGAAATGCCCATAGTTATAGCGCGCGGTGTTGTACGTGGCACCAGGCATCCACATCTCGGTTTCGCGGATGTGCCTGCGAATCTGCCCGCCGACGGTCACCGCATGCTGCAACGGCCCGGTGTCGAACAGGCTGACGTTGCGGATGTCGAGGTGCTTGTCGGTGTAGGCGGTGTCCATCTTGCGCCCGCCGGTGGCCAGTTGGAAAAACGCGCTGGCGTCGCGCTCGTCGGTCTGGTCGGTGTTGGACTGGGAATATTTGACGGTCAGGTCCACCAGCGGATTATCCAGCGGCGTGTATTCATACTTGCCCGACCAGGTGGTGTCGACAGTATCGCGGTGGGCTAAAAAACGCTTCAACGCACCTTCGTAGCCATAGCGGTCGATGTTGGCCTGGGTCGGCGGCGTCGGGTAGCTGGCGGCGGAGAAGGGCGTCCAGCGATTGCTGTGGGAACGCGAGTAGGACAGGCCAACGCTCTGCTCATCGGTGAAGTGCGCGTTGACCTTGAACAGCTTGCCGTCCACATCCTGGGCACTGTTGGGCAAGCGCTGCGGGTTGACCGGGTACTCGTTGTTGTCGTTGGGCAACTTGGCGGCCACCTTCATATCACCGCCGTCGCGCTGGGTCAGGTAGGCCAGCGCGTCAAAACGGCCGTCGTCGGTGCGGCCATACACGGCACTGCTGTAGACCTGTTCGTGGTCGTTGCTGGAGTAACCGTATTTGAGCATTGCGCCGCTGTTGCGACCGTTCTGGAGTAGGTCCGGGGCGTCCTTGGTGGTCATGTTGACCGTGCCGCCAAAACCGCCGTTGCCGGTGAACGGCGAGTTGGGGCCTTTCTCGACCTCGATGCTTTTGATCAACTCCGGCTCGATAAACACGGTGCCTTGCTGGTAGCGCTCGAAGCCGCTCTTGGTGGCGCCGTCGACGGTCAGCGGCACGTCTTCGGCATCGCCGAAACCGCGGATGTTGATGGTCTGGCCGCCGGGTTTCAGCGAGCCGCCCTGGCTCACGCCGGGCAAGGTCTGCAACAGGCTGGGAATGTTGTTGGACTGGTAGCGGTCGATGTCGGCCTGGGTCAGGGTGGAGCGGTTGACGGTGCTGGCGTCGACTTCGTTACCCGTGCCTATCACGCTGAGGGCGTCGAGCTGGATCGCGCCGCTGTGGGTGGTCTTGCCTACGTCGGGGCGCACGACGTAAGTGGTTCCGACCCTGATCAGGGTGAATTCGCCGTTTTTCAGCAAGGTGCGAATCGCCACTTCCGGGGTGAACTCACCATTGAGCGCCGGCGCCTGCACGTTCTTGAGCAATGTTTCATCGAACAGCAGCTGGATTTTCGCCTGCTGCGCCACTTGGCTCAACGAGGTGGCCAGAGACTGGGCGGGCAGTTGCAGCTTGAACGTCTCGGCCTGGGCACTGAGGCTGAACGCCATGCAGGTAGCAATCAGGGACGGTCGAAGAAACAGGTGCGAAGCGTGGCAAGGCGCGCGAAACATGGAATCCCCCGGGGTGGCTAAATAGCCAAAAAGGTGTGCGTATCAAACACAGTCGGGAGGAAGACGGCGCAGGCAAAAAATTCCACACCTGCGAATGCAAAATATTCTCAAATGGAGGGCGAGCCTTACTTGATCGGTTCGATTCTCACGATGCCATCGGCCGACGCCACGGTTTTTACCGGGAGCAGGGCAGGCAGGGCATTGAGCAGGGCGTCCGGGTCATTCACATCCAGATTGCCCGAGAGCTTCAGTTGCGCCACGGCTTTGCTGACCTGTAACGGTGCCTGGGGCCGGTAGAGGCTTAGCTCATCAATGAGGCTGGCCAGGTCGCGATTGCGAAAGGACAGGTGCCCGCTGCGCCAATCGGCGACGTCTTCGCCCGTGAGGGTTTGCTGTTGAACAGTGCCTTTGGCGTAGCTGTAAGTTGCGCGTTGCTGCGCGCCGAGCAAGGTGACGGGGCTTTTGGCGTCCGCCGCGAAGGCGACCTGGCCATGGGCGACGCTGACCACCAGTTGTTGCTGGCTGCGCCGCACATCAAACCCGGTGCCGACCACCCGCACGTTCGCCTCGCCGGCCTGCACGTACAGCGGCCGCTCCTTGTCGGCAGCGACCTCGATGTACAGCTGGCCCTTGTCCAGATGAAGGATGCGTTGATGGGCGCTGAAATCTACCCGCAGATGGGTGTTGGCATTCACATACAGCGTGCTGCCATCGGGCAGGTTGAGCGTGCGCATGCCTTTGGCATGCCCGGCGATTTGGCTGTGGTAGAGCTCGCGAGGCGCGCCGATGTGCGTGGTCAGCACTGTGCAGACCAGCGCGGCCGCCACGGCCAGGGCGGGGCGCCAGAACGAGGGTTTACGCGTGGGCAGTGGCACGGGTTGGTTCAGTTGCTGCAACTGGGCGAGGTCGGCCCACAGTTGCTCGAATTCGGCATAGGCGCGTGCATGGGCGGGCTCAGCCTGCCAGGCGGCAAAGGCTTTGCGGTCGGCACGCCCCGCGTCATTGCGGTTGCGCGCGAACCAGCTGGCGGCTTGGGCGTCAATGGAGTCGCTCGCTTCGATGTCCAGGGCGTCGATGTCGCTCAAGCGGTTCATTCTGGCTGCTCCGTGCCGGGGTCAATGTGAAGACGTCGCTTGCAATGCAGCAGGGCAAAAGCGATGTGCTTTTCCACCATGCTGGTCGAAATGCCCATGCGCTCGGCGATCTGCGCCTGGCTCAGGCCTTCGAAGCGGTGCAGCATAAGGGCTTCTCGCCTGCGGGGCGAGAGTTCGGCGAGGACTTCTTTCAACTGTTCCAGGCGTTGCAGGCGCTGCGCGGCGGCCATCGGGTCATTTTGCTCGTCGGTGACCGGCTCGGCGTCCCTGTCGGCCGGCTCAGCGTGGGCGGTCTGCCGTACCTTCTGTTTACGCCAGTGATCGCGCAGCAGGTTGCGCGCCATCTGGAACAGAAACGCCCGTGGCTGCTCGACCTTCGCGCGGTCGCGGTAGTCCAGCCACTGGGTAAAGACATCCTGGGTCATGTCCGCCGCGTCGCTGGCGTTGTCCGTGCGCTTGCGCAGGAAATACAGAATATCTGCATAAAACCCGCGAAAGGCATCGGCCGACAACGGGTCGGGCTTGGGACGAGACATGGCTATCCTTCTTGACGAAGCACGACGTAGAAAAGCCATGAATGATATCGAGAACTATTGTCATTTGTCGCTGTGTAATGAATGAACTCGGTCAAAATGTGGGAGCTGGCTTGCCTGCGATGCAGGCACCTCGATTTGTCAGCTAAACCGAGGAGATGCTATCGCAGGCAAGCCAGCTCCCACAGGAGGCCACGGCTCTATCGCAGTAATGTCCTTAGCTGCTCGACTCCCGCTTCACCCAATGGGAACACCGGCAACCTTGGATCACCCGCTTCCAACCCGGTCAAACGCAACCCAGCCTTGATCGTCGCCGGCAAACCTCCCTTGAGGATGAATTCCAGCAGCGGTAACTGGCGATAGAACAGGGCCCGCGCCTTGGTCAGATCATTGGCCAACACCGCCTCGTACAACGCCAGGTTGAGCTGCGCGATCAGGTTCGGCGCCGCCGTGCACCAACCCTTGGCACCTGCCGCGAAAGCTTCCAGCGCCAGCGGGTTGCAGCCGTTGTAAAACGGTACGTCGCTGTGGCGATGCAACTGGTGCATGCGCTGAATATCCCCGGTGCTCTCCTTGACCATGGTCACGTTTTCGACCTGCTTGATGATGCGCAGAATCAACTCCACCGACATGTCTGTGCCGCTGGTAGCCGGGTTGTTGTAGAGCATGATCGGCACGCCGACGCTGTCGCCAATCGCGGCATAGTGGGCGAGGATTTCTGCTTCGCTGAGTTTCCAGTACGAGGCCGGCAGTACCATCACCACGTCGGCGCCATTGGCCTCGGCATAACGGGCCCGACGCACGGCCTTGGCGGTGGTCAGGTCGGACACACTGACGATAGTCGGTACGCGCCTGGCGATTTTCGCGAGGCTGTAGGCACTGACTTCATCCCACTCGGCGTCGCTCAGGTAGGCGCCCTCGCCGGTACTGCCCAAGGGCGCGATGGCGTGCACGCCGCTGTCGATCAAACGGTCGATGGAGCGGCCCAGGGCGTCGAGGTCAATGCGTTGGCCGTCGGCGCTGAACGGCGTGATGGTGTAACCGATGATGCCGTGAATAGTGGGTGTGGACATGGGAAGTCTCCAGTCGAAAAAGGGCAATCAGTTCAAGCAGTCGGCGTGTTGGCGCAGGCTCTGCCGGGCGTAGTAATTGAACGCGGCGCCGTGGCGCTTGGGCTTGGAGATCCAGTCATGGGCCTCGTGCCCCAGCGCCGGCAGGATCGGCTTGATCGTGCCCGCCGCCATCGCCAGCAACTGCAACTTGGCCGCGCGCTCGATCAACTGCGCGATCACACAGGCTTCTTCGATGCTCGCCCCGGTGGACAGTTGGCCGTGATGCGAGAGCAAAATCGCGCGTTTGTCGCCGAGCGCCGTGGTGATGATTTCCCCTTCTTCATTACCCACCGGCACCCCCGGCCAGGCTTCCAAAAAAGCGCAGTCTTCGTACAGCGGGCAGAGGTCCATGTGCGACACCTGCAGCGGTACTTCCAACATCGACAGCGCGGCAATATGAGTGGGGTGCGTATGGATGATGCAGTTCACATCCGGCCGCCCACGGTACACCCAGGTGTGAAAGCGGTTGGCCGGGTTGGGAATGCCGTGGCCTTCCAAAACTTCCAGGTCCTCATTGACCAGCAATAGGTTGCTGGCGGTGATTTCGTCAAAACCCAGGCCCAGTTGCTGGGTGTAATAAGTGCCGGGCGTGGGGCCACGTGCGGTGATCTGCCCGGCCAGGCCGGAGTCGTGGCCGTGTTCGAACAGAATGCGGCACGTGAGCGCCAGCTTTTGCCGGTCGGTCCACGTATTATCCGCCAGGGAATTTTGCATCTGGATCAGCGCTTGCTTGACCAGTTGGTCTTTTGAGAGTGCTAATGTCTTGGCCATATCGGTGTCCTTTGGGTGGTTCAATGGACGTCGGATTTGCGGGTCTCCAGCGCGAGCAAGGCTGTTGGGTGAACGCAAATGACACTAAAGATGCTATATGACACTTTGTGTCATTGGCAAGCGCAGCTCTCGCTTTTCTGCATGGATTAACCGCATCAAATGTCTATCCGTTTGAAATTATTGAGAAAAAAACTTGGCGTAACGTTGGAGTCCTTGGCCGAAAAGTCCGGGATGACCAAAAGCTACCTGTCGAAAGTCGAGCGCGGGCTCAATACGCCGTCGATTGCCGCCGCGCTGAAACTGGCCAAGGCCTTGAACGTGAAGGTCGAAGAACTGTTCAGCGAAGACAGCGTCAGCCTCGACAGCTACAGCCTGGTGCGTGCCCATGAGCGGCCGGACACTGCGCCGGGTTATGCGGTGCTCGCGCATCAGGTCAGTGAGCGCAGCCTGCTGCCGTTCATCATCTACCCGCCGGCTGAGTTCACCGACAAGACCTTCAAGGAGCATCTGGGAGAGGAATTTTTATTCGTGCATGAAGGCCAGGTGGAAGTGGATTTCATGAACGAGCGGGTGATTCTGGAGCGGGGTGACGCGCTGCACTTCAACGCGCAAAAGCCCCACCGGCTTCGCTCGGTGGGGGAGGTGCAGGCGCAGTTGTTGGTGGTGGTGCACAGTGCTGAGGAATGACTGCGATCACTAGTTGAAATGCAATCAATGTGGGAGCTGGCTTGCCTGCGATAGCGGTCTGCCAGTTGACACACGGTTTGCTGACCCACCGCTATCGCAGGCAAGCCAGCTCCCACAGTTGACCTTCTTTGTTGCAGGTGATCAGCGCTCGACCGGCACCGAGAGCGCCGAATTACCCAACGGATGTGTCCGTGCCGCAAAAAACTTCAGCGCCACACCGCTGCCCTCAAACAACGCTGAATACCGGCGCTTCTGCTGACGAATAAACCCGTCGCTGCGCCCCGATACCGAAATCGCCAGCGTGGTCAGCCTGGCCTGGCGAAGCGCATCCACCAGGTGTTTATCCTGCGGCCCCAAATCATGGCCGAAGATGCACAGTGCGCCCTCATGGCTGAGCAACTGCTCATAACAGAACGACAGATAGTCCGAGCTGCGGATGGTCTTGAGCTTCTCTTCCACCTTGCCTTCGCTGACAAACAGCGGCACATCGTCCAGAGTCTTGATCGTATTGTTGATCGCAAAACTGCTGAGCAAGGTGCTGTCGGTGGAGGGCAATTTGCGCGCCGTACCGTCGAGGTTGCGCACCAGGTGCAGGCCGCCGTGCAGGTAGAGGATGCGCGTGGCGTCGGTGTGGGTGTTGCGCAGGTCGAAGCTGGCGTCGGCGCTGCGGAACAGGTCATCAATGCCCGGGGTGTGCAGGATCGCCCAGTAGTTGAGCAGGTCGTAGTTACTGGTGAACACGGTGGCGTAGTTGGCCAGTTCCGCGTTGATCGTCGCCAGGGTCGAGGGCTGCACCAGGCGCCACGGAATGTGCACGGCGTGGATGGTGTTGATCAACGCTTCCTTGATCGTATAGTAGCGATTGCGCGGCGCGGCTGAGCTGACCGCCAGGGCTTTGTTGACCCGGCTGGTGGTTTTCAGTGCGCCCAGTGCTTGTTCGAAACTGCGGGTTTGCAGGGCGTCAAACACACTCAGCTCGGATTGGCTCAGGGGTTTTTCTTCGACGGTGCGCGCGTTTTCGAACAGCGAGTCGTAGGCAAAGTCTTCCCAAATCGCCCGGCTGGCGCCGTTGCCGATCAGAATCCCATTGAAGTCCACGCTGCTGCGCAGCGCGCTCCAGTCTTCAAGGTGGGCGTCAATATCCTGGAAATCCATCATTGCGGCGGGTCTACTCGAAATCGGCTGGGTGGTGACTTTATCACGAGCCGGAGTTGATCTTGGTCAAGATGCCGCAGGCAAGTCAGGTTGATCCTGTTGGCATAACGCCTCTGAGGATTCGCCATGAGCAGCACCTTTTTCATTCCCGCCGTCAACATCATGGGCACCGACTGCCTCGACGAAGCCATGACCGCCATCCGCAACTACGGCTTTCGCAAGGCGCTGATCGTCACCGACGCGGGTCTCGCCAAGGCCGGCGTGGCCAGCATGATCGCCGAGAAGCTGGCGATGCAGGACATCGACTCGGTGATTTACGACGGCGCCAAAGCTAACCCCAATGTGGAAAACGTCGAGAAAGGCCTGGTGTTGCTTGAAGCAAATGCCTGTGATTTCGTCGTGTCGCTGGGCGGCGGTTCGCCCCATGACTGCGCCAAGGGGATCGCGCTGTGCGCCACCAATGGCGGGCATATCGGCGACTACGAAGGTGTCGATCAGTCCAGTAAGCCGCAACTGCCACTGGTGGCCATCAACACCACCGCCGGCACCGCCAGCGAGATGACCCGCTTCTGCATCATCACCGACGAAACCCGCCACGTGAAAATGGCCATCGTCGACCGCAACGTCACGCCACTGCTGTCGGTCAACGACCCGGCGCTGATGGTCGGCATGCCCAAGGGCCTCACCGCCGCCACCGGCATGGACGCCTTGACCCATGCCATCGAAGCCTACGTGTCCACCGCTGCCACGCCGATCACCGACGCCTGCGCGATCAAGGCCATCGAACTGATCAGCGCCAACCTGCGCCTGGCGGTGCACGATGGCACCGACAAGGCTGCACGGGAAAACATGGCCTATGCGCAATTTCTTGCCGGGATGGCGTTCAACAATGCCTCCCTGGGTTTTGTGCACGCCATGGCCCACCAACTCGGCGGCCTGTACGACTTGCCCCACGGCGTGTGCAACGCGGTGCTGCTGCCGCATGTACAAAGCTTCAACGCCAGTGTCAGCGCCGAACGCTTGAGCGACGTGGCGCGTGCATTGGGCGCCGATATCAAGGGCATTACTCCGGAAGAGGGCGCCCAGGCGGCTATCGCCGCCATTCGCACGTTGGCCCAGGATGTCGAGATTCCGGCCGGGCTGCGCGAGCTGGGCGCCAAGCTGCAGGACATTCCGCTGCTGGCGACCAATGCGTTGAAGGATGCCTGTGGCCTGACCAACCCACGGCGGGCCGATCAGCGTCAGATTGAGGAGATCTTTCGCAGCGCGTTCTAAAAGGAGCAGTCGCATGCTGCAAGCGTTAAGCTACGAGCTGAACTGCATTCAACTTGAGCATGAAGCTTGCGGCTTGCCGCTGAGGTCCCCCAATGAGAGTTCTCCTATTCGGCGCCACCGGCATGGTCGGCCAAGGCGTGCTGCGCGAGTGCCTGCTGGCGGCTGACGTCCAGGAAGTCGTCGCCGTCGGCCGCACCCCGTTGACCCAGGAGCACGGCAAGCTGCACCAGGTGTTGCACAGCGATATGCTGGATTTCCAGCCCCTGGAAAACTTGCTGCAAGGGTTTGACGCGTGCTTTTTTTGCCTCGGCGTTTCGTCGGCAGGCATGAATGAAACCCGGTACACCCACCTCACTTATGACCTGACGCTGGTCGCCGCCAGTACCCTGGCGCGGCTCAACCCGCAAATGACGTTTATCTACGTGTCCGGTGCCGGCACCGACAGCTCCGAGGCAGGCAAGTCGATGTGGGCGCGTATCAAAGGCAAGACAGAAAACGCCTTGCTGCGTCTGCCGTTCAAGGCGGTGTACCTGTTTCGGCCGGGGGTTATCCAGCCCTTGCATGGCGTGCGCTCGAAGACGCCGTTGTACCAAGCCTTCTATACCGTGCTCGGGCCGTTGCTCTCGTTTGTGCGTCGCGCCAAGCCAGGCTGGGTGGTAAGCACCGAGACCGTTGGCCAGGCCATGTTGGCGGCGGTGCGCCACGGCGCGCCGCATGCAGTGGTGGAACAGGCGCAGATCAATCGCTTGGCCTCCGAGCGTCGCTGATGTTGCACAAGAGCCTGGTGCGTCGCCTGGACCTGATCACCTTGCAACTGTTCGTTGCGGTGTTCGAAGAAGGCACGCTGACCCGCGCGGCCGCCCGTGAAGCCATTGCGGTCTCGGCCGCGAGCAAGCGCCTGATGGAGTTGGAACAGGTGCTGGGCGTGAGCCTGTTCGTGCGCCGCGCCAAGGGGATGGACCTGACCGCTGCGGGCGAAACCCTGTTGCACCATGCGCGGCAGATGCTGTTCAACGTCGAAAAAATGGGCCTGGAACTGGGTGAACATAGCCACGGCGTGCGCGGTTATGTGCGGATGCTGGCGAATCTGTCGGCGATCATTCAGTTCCTTCCGGAGGACCTGCGCGATTTTTCCGCACGGCACCCCGAAGTGAAAACCGACCTGGAAGAGCGCCCCAGCAATGGCGTGGTGCAAGGCGTGCTGGATGGGGTCGCGGACCTGGGGATTTGCTCCAGTGACACCGACACCAAAGGCCTGCCCAGCGTGATTTATCGCCACGACAAACTGGTGGTGCTGATGCCGGCGGATCATCCGTTGGCCACACGCCAGACCTTGGCATTCGCTGAAACCCTCGACAGCGATTACGTCGGCCTGCATGCCGCCAGCTCCATCAATATGCGCACCCACGCCGCCGCACGCGAGGCGGGCAAGATGCTGCGCCTGCGCATCCATGTGCCGGGGTTTGATGCGATGTGCCGGATGGTCCAGGCGAATATGGGCATCGGCATCCTCCCGCAAAAGGCCTATGAACTGTTTGGTCGTGCGTTGGGGTTGCACGCCGTGCCGCTGACGGATACCTGGTCGGATCGCCGCTTGATCGTGGTGGTGCGCGATGAGGCGCAGTTGTCGCCGGTCAGTCGGTTACTGTTCGATTATCTGAGTGTTCGTGTTTCGCGAACGCTCCTTGCCAACTGACGGTTGGATTTATCGTCCCCTTGTCCTCTAGCCTTGGTCGCACATTCCAAGAATAAGAGGCACACCCCATGACGGCTCCGTTGAGCGGTATCAAGGTGATCGAGATCGGCACCCTGATTGCCGCGCCGTTCGCCGCCCGGCTGATGGCCGAGTTTGGCGCCGAAGTGATCAAGATCGAAGCCATGGGCCAGGGCGACCCGCTTCGCAAATGGCGAAAGCTGCACGAAGGCACGTCGCTGTGGTGGTACCTGCAATCGCGCAACAAGAAGTCCCTGGCGCTGGACCTCAAGTCCCCTGAAGGCCTGGGCTTGATCAAGCAACTGCTCGGTGACGCCGACGTGCTGATCGAAAACCTGCGCCCCGGCGGCCTGGAAAAGCTCGGCCTGGGCTGGGACGTGTTGCACGCCCTCAACCCCAAGCTGACCCTGGTGCGTATCTCCGGCTACGGCCAGACGGGCCCTTATCGCGACCGCCCGGGCTTTGGTGCCATCGGCGAGGCGATGGGCGGCATCCGCTACACCACCGGCAACCCGGATTCGCCTCCGGCGCGGGTGGGTGTGAGCCTGGGCGATTCCCTCGCGTCACTGCACGGTGTGATTGGCGCGTTGATGTCGCTGCTGCGGGTCAAGACCGGGCAGGGCGACGGGCAGATTGTCGATGTGTCGCTGGCCGAAAGTGTGTTCAACCTGATGGAAAGCCTGGTGCCCGAATACGACATGCTCGGCCATGTGCGTGAGCGCAGCGGCGGCGCCTTGCCCGGCATTGCGCCGTCCAATACCTACCTGACCGCCGACGGCGCGTATGTGGTAATCGCCGGTAACAGCGACCCGATCTACAAGCGCCTGATGCATACCATTGGCCGCGCCGACCTGGCCGAGGCGCCCGAATTCGCCCACAACGATGGTCGCGCAGCCAAAAGTGGCTTGCTCGACGCGGCAATCACCCACTGGACCAGCAGCCAGCCCATCGACCAGGTGCTCAGTGCCTTGCAAGCCGCTGAAGTGCCGGCCGGGCGTATCTATTCAGTGGCTGATATCGTCAGCGACCCGCACTACCAGGCGCGCGACATGCTGCTCAATGCCGAACTGCCCGGTGGCGTTTCAGTGAAGATGCCCGGCATCGTGCCCAAGCTTTCCGAAACCCCTGGCGCCGTGAACTGGCAGGGCCCGACGCTTGGCCAGCACACTGACGACATCCTCGCTGGCCTCGGCCTGACAGACGCTGATATCCAACGCCTGAAAACCTCGGGAGTGGTGCAATGATCACAGACTATTGCGACCCGCTGATCGTGCAGGAAGTGTCCCCGCGCGATGGCTTGCAAATCGAGCCCACCTGGGTCGAGACGGCCGACAAGATTGCGTTGATCGACCAGCTGTCCCTGGCCGGCTTTTCGCGGATCGAAGCCGGTTCGTTTGTCTCGCCCAAGGCCATTCCCTCCTTGCGCGATGGCGAGCAAGTGTTCCAGGGCATCCACCGGCGCCCCGGCGTTATCTATGTCGCGCTGATCCCCAACCTCAAAGGCGCGCAGCGCGCCATTGAGTCGCGGGCCGATGAGCTGAACCTGGTGATGTCCGCCAGCCAGACCCACAACCTGGCGAATATGCGCATGCGCTGCGAGGCCTCGTTGGCGGCATTTGAAGACATTGTCAGCTTTGCTGCCGACTACCCGGTGCATCTCAATGGCAGCATCGCCACCACCTTCGGTTGCCCGTTCGAAGGCAGGATTGATGAAGACCGTGTGCTGCAAATCGTCGATGCCTACCGCGAGTTGGGCATCCAGGGCATCACCCTGGCCGACACCACGGGCATGGCCAATCCGCGACAGGTAGAACGCCTGGTCAAGCGCGTGTTGCAGCGCGTCCCCGCCAGCGACTTGACCCTGCATTTTCACAACACCCGCGGCTTGGGTTTGTGCAATGTGCTGGCGGCTTACGAAGCCGGCGCCCGCCGTTTTGATGCAGCCCTGGGCGGCCTCGGCGGCTGCCCGTTTGCGCCGGGTGCGTCAGGCAATATCTGCACCGAAGACCTGGTCAACCTGTGCGAGGAGGTGGGGATTCACACCGGCATCGACCTGCCGCACTTGTTGCATATGTCCCGCCGCTTGCCGGCCCTGCTCGGCCATGAGCTGCCCGGCCAGGTGGTCAAGGCGGGGCGCAATTGCGACCTGCATTCACCACCCGCTTACATCGCCACGCTGTAACGCCGCACCAGACAACAAAAACAATCGGGCGCCTTTGAGCAGCCCGCTGGAGAGAAAGCATGAGCACTAATACGTTAGAGGCAGGCGTGCGCCCGGCCGCGGAAATCGATGCCGAAAAAGCCCTGGTCAGCAAGGTCGCCTGGCGCCTGATGCCGCTGATCATGGTGTGTTACCTGTTCGCGTTTTTTGACCGCATCAACATCAGCTTCGCCAAGTTCCAGTTGCAAACCGACCTGAGCCTGAGTGACACCGCTTACGGCCTGGGCGCCGGGTTGTTTGTGGTGGGCTATGTGATTTTCGAAGTGCCGAGCAACATGATGCTGTACAAGGTCGGCGCTCGCCGCTGGATCGCGCGGATCATGATGTCGTGGGGCCTGGCCACGGCGGCCATGGTGTTTGTCACTGCCGAATGGCAGTTCTACGGCCTGCGCTTCATCATCGGTGCGATGGAAGCGGGGTTTGCGCCGGGCGTGTTGTATTACCTGACGTTGTGGTTCCCGCAGCACTTTCGCGGGCGCATCACCTCGTTGCTGTTCCTGGCTTCGGCGTTCGCAGGATTGGTCGGCGCGCCGTTCTCGGGGCTGGTCTTGGAACATCTCGACGGCGTGCTACAGATGCGCGGCTGGCACTGGTTGTTCCTGCTCGGCGGCTTGCCCTGCATCGGCCTGGGTTTTCTGGTGCTGACGTTGCTCAAGGACCGGATTGAAGACGCCCATTGGCTGACGCCTGCGGAAAAGACCTTGCTGTCCAGCCGTATCGCCCAGCATGAGCCGAACGCGCACGGTGGTTCACTGCTGTCGGCGATCCGCATTCCTGGGTTCCTGATGCTCGGGTTTATCTACTTCCTGATCCAGGTGGCGTCCTATGGCCTCAACTTCTGGGCACCGCAACTGATCCGCAGCGCGGGCACCCAGAGCCCGGTGACGATTGGCCTGCTCACGGCGATTCCGTATGTGTGCGGGGCAATCAGCATGGTGGTGATCGGGCGGCTGTCGGACGCCACCGGCGAGCGCCGCAAGTTTGTCTGCGGCTTGGTGGTGCTCGGTGCGATTGGCTTTTTCAGTGCCGGGATCTTTGCCGACCACACCACCTTCCTGATCATCGCCCTGGGCATGTTGGGCGCCGGCATTATCGCCTCGATCCCGACGTTCTGGACCCTGCCCCCCAAGCTACTGGCCGGCGCCGGTGCCGGTGCGGCCGGAGGCATTGCGGTGATCAACACCCTGGGCCAGTTCGGCGGCATCGTCAGCCCGGTGATGGTGGGGCGGATCAAGGACCTCACCGGCAGCACCACCCCGGCGCTGTATATGATCGGCGTGTGCGCACTGTTGGCGGCGGCGCTGCTGCTGTGGGGCTTGCCGCAAAAGCTGCGCACGTTGGATCGGGGTTGATCAGCCCGCCGTTGCCAATGCCCGGGCGGGCGTGCTGCTGAATTGAATCAACGCCACCCCGCCCATCAACAACAACGCCCCCAGCACACGGGGCGTTGTGAGTTGGCGCTCGACCAGGCCGAACAGGCCAAAGTGATCGAGCAGCAGCGAGGCGAGAATCTGACCGGCCATGGCCAGTGCAATAAATCCTGACGCGCCCAACTTGGGCAGCAACATCAACGCCAGGGAAATAAAGCACACGCCAAATGCGCCACCGGCCCACATCCACAGCGGTGCCTTGCTGATAAAGCTCAGGCTCGGCAGCGGTAAACGCAGGGCCAGCATCACCGGCAGCAACACGATTATGCTCACCAGCAGTGACGCCAACGTGGCCCACAACGGGTGACCGAGGCCGCGCCCGAGGTTGGCATTGATCGCACTTTGAAACGGCACCACCGCTCCCGCAATCACCGCCAGCGCCAACAAACCTACCCAATGCAACGTCGTCATTTCGAATCTCCCAGAGGTTTTTCTGGACTCTAGGCTATTCGTCGCGCAAATTTAAATTCAAAGTTATTATGCCGAGCATGCAGCTGATGAATGATCTTCGCCGCATCGACCTTAATCTGTTGGTGATTCTGGATGCCTTGCTCAGCGAGCAACACGTCACCCGCGCTGCCGAGCGTTTGCACCTGAGCCAGCCGGCGGTCAGCCACGCGTTGGCCCGGCTGCGAGACGTGTTGAGTGACCCGTTGCTGGTACGCCAGGGCGGCACGCTGGTGCCGACGGCGCGTGCCCTGGAATTGGCGACGCCGTTGGCCGAAGCCTTGGCCCAGGTGCAGGCACTGTTGGCGCCGAATCGCTTTGATCCGGCGTCAGCCAAACGCAGGTTTCGCGTGGCGATGTCGGACTACAGCGCGGCCATTTTTCTGCCTGATCTGGTGCGCACGTTGCGCCGTGAAGCCCCCGGCATCGACCTGCAAATTATCCAGGCCAGCCGTGAAGGGATGGTGGACGGCGTGCTCAATGGCGATATCGACCTGGCTGCCGGCGTCTTCCCCGATATGCCCGCCGAACTGCGCACCACGCCTTTGTTCGAGGAGCATTACACCTGCCTGGTGGACCGCCACAGCCTGGCGCAAAGTGGCACGCTCGACCTGCCCACCTACCTGTCGCGCCCGCATGTGCTGCTGGAAATGCGTGGCAGTGGTACCCCGGAAATCGAGCGCGCGTTGACGGCCATTCGTGAGCGGCGGCATGTGGCGATCAGCCTGCCGCACTGGGGTGTGGCGCCGCAGTTGATCCAGGGCACGGACCTGATTCTGACCGTCTCATCCAGAGGTTTGCTCAACATTGATCAGCAGCAGCTGTTGGCCGTGCCGCCGCCGTTTCATATTCCCTCGTTTGCCTTTGAACTGGCGTGGCATGCGCGCCGGGGTGGGGATTCGGGTTTGCAGTGGTTGATTGGGCAGGTGCAGGGTGTATTGTCCGAAGGCCTCCAATAACAGGAACAACACCATGCTCTCAGGCCTCAACCACCTGACCCTTGCCGTGACCGATTTGAACCGCAGCGTCAGCTTCTACCATGAGCTGTTGCAGCTTCAGCTCGACGCCACCTGGGACAACGGCGCCTACCTCTCGTTGCCCGGTCTGTGGCTGTGTTTGTCGCTTGATCCATCGCGCCTGTCGGCACCCGCGGCTGAATACACTCACTACGCGTTCACGGCGGATGCCGGTGATTTCAGCGCACTGGTGGCGCGCCTGCGAGCCGGCGGTGTGCAGGAGTGGCGCGACAACCGCAGTGAAGGTGCCTCGTTCTATTTTCTCGACCCCGATGGGCACAAGCTTGAGGCCCATGTCGGTGACTTGGCGTCGCGTCTGCAAGCCTGTCGTGTCAAGCCTTACGCAGGCATGAAGTTTTACCCGTAGCACCAGAACGTGCAGAATCCCTGCACCTCTAAACCGTCTGTCAGAGTCGCGCCCATGACCCCATCCTTGCTGCTCGCCGTCCTCGCTTCGGGTTTTATCTACGGCATTACGCCTGGCCCGGGGGTACTGGCCGTGTTCGGTATCGGTGCTGCGCGCGGCCGTCGCGCCGGGGCGGGTTTCCTGTGCGGGCATTTGCTCGGGGATGTGGTGTGGTGCAGTACGGCGCTGATCGCCATTGTTGGCGCGCGGGAAGTCGGTAGCGGTGCATTTGATGTGTTGGGTGTGCTCAGTGGGTTGTATCTGTTCTGGCTCGGCTGGCGCGCCATTCGCACTCAACGGCGTAGCAGTGATGCCCCTCAGGGCGCTGCGCGGCATCCGTTTTGGCACGGCATTTTGTTTGGCTTGACCAACCCGAAGGCCTACCCGGTGGCGGTGGCGACTTTCACTGCATTGCTGTCCAGCCGCGCCGAGCTGCTGACCTGGGCAATGCTGCCGTCCTTGATCTTCCTGAGCTTTGTCGGTGGTCTGCTGGCTTACGCGATTCTGATCGCTGTGGTCGGGGCTCAGCGCGTACGTACGGTGTATCAGCGCCATGAAATCCTGATCACCAAGCTCTGCGGCGTGATGTTTATCGGCTTCGCCATTAACGCGCTAGCGCACGCATTACCGGGCCTGTTTGGCAGCAAACCGGCGTGAGGCAACGACGACCGTTCGTCGCACTGGCAAGTTTTTTCTAAACCTTTGCCGCCCTGAAAATTCGAATTCAGGGCGAGGTGTGTGTTCTCGCACCTATTTTTGCCCTGGAGGAACCCATCATGAGCCGCATGGCTATCCGGTTACGCACCGCCAGTTTCGCGATGCTGCTGGGCCTCGGCGCCAGCAATGCTTTCGCCCAGTCGCCTGCTGAATTCATCGAGCAGGCTTCGGCCAAAGGTATGGCCGATATCGAAACCAGTCGCATGGCCCACGCCAAAACCTCGTCCCAGGAAATCAAGGACTACACCATCGAGGTGATCAATGAGCGCACCCTGGCCAACCAGCATCTGGCTGCGATTGCCAAGAAGCTCGACTTGCCGGTGGCACCGCGCGAGAAGATCGTCGACAAAGCTGAAACCCTGATGCCTGAACTCAAGGACGGCGACTCCTTTGACGCTGCCTACACGGCGCAGCAGGTCAAGGAAAACGAAGACGCCATCGCCTTGTTCAAACGGGAAGGCGCGGCATCGGATGTACCGGAGATAAAGGCCCTGGTAGATGAGACGCTGCCTAGATTGGAAGAGCGTCTGCAGAAGGCCCGTGCCTTGGCATCGACCTACGGTAAAGGTCATCAGGGCGACGGTTGAAGCCGTCACTTGAAATGAAAAACGGCGGTTGGAGCATCTCCAACCGCCGTTTTTTTATGCCTGGTTCAGATCGGTTTTACTCGGTACTGCATCGTCTACTGCTTCACCGCAACTGCTGTTCAGGCTGACACTGCCCGTCGCCCCGATGCTGCGGTATTCGTTGCGCAGTTTTTCCAGTTCTTTGCGGTCCAGGCCATCCAGGCTCAGCACGGCGTTTTGTGCATCCTTGGACACGCGCAGCAGCTCATCAATCTTGATATGCAGGATGTCATTGTCGCGGTTTTGCGTGTTCTGGATCAGAAACACCATCAGGAAGGTAATGATGGTGGTCGAGGTGTTGATGATCAGCTGCCAGGTGTCGTTGTAATGGAAATAAGGCCCGCTCAGGCTCCACAGGAAAATCAGTGCGACGGCGGCGTAGAACGTCCGGGCACTGCCTGCCCAGCGGGACAGAGACTGCGAGACTGCGGAGAATTTCATGACCGTTTTCCTCAAAGGGTGGGTGATGAAATTATGGACCGCAGCCGCGCTTTGAAATTTCTTTTTACAATTAAAGGGTGAGCAACGTTGTACGTTTTTGTCGCCCGTCACTAGAACGCCAGTTCTGCCTGGCCTGCACCTTCCAGCGCGAGCAAATACTGTTTGGCCTCCAGCCCACCGGCAAACCCGGTCAGCCCGCCTGAGGCGCCTATCACCCGATGGCAGGGCGCAATGATCGAGATGGGATTGCGCCCGTTGGCAGCGCCCACTGCACGCACGGCTTTCGGGTTACCAATCTGCTGGGCGATCTGGCTGTAGCTGCGGGTTTCGCCAAAGGGGATGGTCAGCAGCGCCTGCCAGACTTGCTTCTGGAACTCAGTGCCGGTGAAGTCCAGTTCCAGTTCGAATTGGTGGCGGGTGCCGGCGAAATACTCCTTCAATTGTTGCTCGGCTGCCAAGAGCACAGAGCTGTCGTTAGCCTCGCGCAACTCACCCAGGCGCACGCGGTTGGCGCGCTCTTTTTCCCAGAGGATGGCATTGAGTTTGCCATCGCGCGCCACCAGAGTGAGCTGGCCGACGGGGGAGGGCATGAGCTTGTATTCGTAGGGCATGAGCGGGCTCCTCGAAGGGGGGCGTTTTGAGCTACAGCACTACTGTAGTTTCAGCGGCTGGAGTGGAAACTACGATTCTTGCGATCAAATTCTCACGCACT
Source organism: Pseudomonas sp. O39 (assembly GCF_045447295.1). Classification (NCBI taxonomy): domain Bacteria; kingdom Pseudomonadati; phylum Pseudomonadota; class Gammaproteobacteria; order Pseudomonadales; family Pseudomonadaceae; genus Pseudomonas; species Pseudomonas sp. O39. The sequence continues at coordinate 187,951 of NZ_JBJGXV010000005.1, read as the reverse complement.
CAAACGTTCCAATACACCCAATGTGAGTAATACGGGTACCCGTAGAGCCAGGAGATCCTATAAAGCCCCATGAGTATAGAGACCTCACCCATTGCAACCCACGACATCACATTGAGCAGTGTGACGATCCCAGCGAACACGCTAACGCGTCGGCTGGCGTGTCGCCTGGCATACCGCACGCCATAGGCCGACGCTGCAATGGCGCCCAACCCCAGGATCAATCCAAGGGGAAATGGCAGCCTTACAAATGTGACCAACAGCGGCAAAACCAGTACCCAGCCCACCACTTGGCGCAGTACGGTTTTCGGTGTGTGTTGTAGAGGTTCAAACATTGCGGTAATCCAGATCCGAGGGCTGACGAGCAGACATCTTTGCGCTTCTCGGTCGCCGCCGCAGTCAGATGATGCTGAAGGGCAACTACCCGTCCTGTTGCAATACCTTGAGCGCCGCGGATGCCAGAAACCCCGAACGGCTTTTTTCTTCCGGGTGATTCAGCACGTATTCATCAATACGATTCAACAGGTAACCCGGCAGGGTAATGTTGAGTTTCTGAGCCTTGCCCAGGTACTTGGTGACATCAATGTCCACCACGGCCCACGTGCAGCCGGCGTACTGTGGGTTTGCCGCGTGCAGGGTAACTTTTTGCGCGGTGGGGATCGGCGCGCCATCTTCCGCGAGGATTTCGAAGTGCCCTTCGATCGCTTCCCGGGCCATGGCCATGGCGTCGTCGAGGTCTTCCCCGGCTGAGTAGCAGCCAGGAATATCCGGGACTTCCACACCCCAGGCGTGATCCTCGTCGCCGGTTGAAATTGCGATGGGGTAAAGCATGTCTATTGCCCTCCAGGGACGGTTAGCTCAACAGAGCCTGTTTCAAAATGCTCTTGGCGGTTTTGTCCAACAGGTCCTTCTTTGGATGAGGAATTGTCACCAGCCCCGGTTTTGTCGGGTGTTTGAAGTGATGATGACTGCCTCGGGTGCGCACCAGGTACCAGCCGTACGCAACAATGTGACCTATCAAATATCGACTATCCACATCACCTCCTTGTGGTGTGTGTTGGTGGTGACTATAACCACTGAAGATAAATTATCAACACTCTACCTACCAACGGTCGATGACCGTTGTTTCGGTAAGCGTTGTAGGCAGTGTATGAGCGCGCAGGAATGGCGTTGGAGAGAGGTATTGCGAGGTTTTTCGAAGGGTTACCGGGTGTGTGAAGACTGCGCAAGAACCGCGAGAAACGCATCAGCCAATACGCTTTTTCTTGCCGCAGGGGTCAGCACCAGCAACTGAGCACAGGCATCTACCTCAGCCATCGGCTTATACGTAACGCCCTTATTCATCAAGCTCTGCGTGCATTCCGGCACCAATGCCACGCCTTGCCCGGCGGCCACCAGCGCAATGATCGAGGTGATCTGCCGTCCGGTCGGCCCGGCACGCAGGGGCACACCGTGGTGTCGATAAAGTTGCTCGATGGACTGGTTCAATCCCGACCCATAATCCGACGGAAACAGAATCAACGGGTACGCACTGAGCTGCGCCAAACTGACATCAGGCTGGCCGGCCAAAGGGCTGTCGCTGGATACGGCCGCCACCAAGCGTTCCTCGCCGAGCGATCGTGCTTGTACCTCTTGATTCTGCGGCAATAGGCGACTTAGCCCGATATCCAGCCGCCCGTCAGCCACTTGCGCGCCGAGGCTGCCGGACGCGCATTCCACCAAGGTCAACTGCACCTCGGGAAAGCGTTGCGCAAAGGCCTGGATCGCCTGGCTGAACAGATCCGACAAGGCGATTGAGCTGACATAACCCAGCGACAATTGCCCCGCAGTGCCCGCCGCCAGTTTGCCGGCGATGACCTGTGCCAACGCCACCTGCTCCAACACCCCGCGTGCATAGGGCAGGAACGAACGGCCCTGAGCGGTGAGGGTCACCGTGCGGCTGGTGCGATCAAACAGCTTGAACCCCAACTCCGCCTCCAGCGCTGAAATCTGCCGGGTCAGCGGCGGCTGCGCCAAGTGCAGGCGAAGTGCTGCGCGGCCGAAGTGCAATTCTTCGGCGACCGTCAGAAAGTAACGCAGCTTGCGTAGGTCGAGCATCCTGATCCCTGGGTATTGATCGGTTCGAAATCGGTATTGGTTTAAGACCCGCCGGCCATTCTATAAAGACCTCACAAAATAAAACGAGAGGTTTCATGAAACCGCGCCTGCATTGTGCCCGTCTTGCCCTGTTCCTGTGTGGCTGCGCGGCGTTTCTTAACCTCTATGCCACCCAGAGCATCCTGCAGACCTTTGCCGCGCAGTTTCATATCAGCGCCAAGGCCGCGGGTTGGAGCATCACGGTCACCACCCTGGCCGTTGCAGTCACTGCACCCTTTGTCAGCCGGCTGACCGGGCGCTTCGAGCAACGTACCGTAATCAGCGTGGCCGCGCTGTTGTTGGCGGTGCCCGCACTGATGACCGCGTATGCCGACAGCTTTGCCGAAGTACTGGTATGGCGGTGCGTGCAAGGTCTGTTGATTCCGGTTGTGTTCGCGACCAGTGTGGCCTACATCGGTGACCGTTGGCGTGGCGGCACGGTCACCGAAGTCACCAGCCTTTATGTGGCGGGTACCGTGTTGGGCGGGTTCGCCGGGCGCTTCGTCACCGGTGTGATGACTGAGTACGTAGGCTGGCGGGAAGCCTTCGAATTGTTGGCGGTACTGAGCCTGATGGTGGGCGGGTTTATCCAGTTCCTGTTACCCGCTGACCGGCCGCGAACCGAGCGATTTAAAACCTCATCCTCCGGCGTTCTCCGCAAACCTTTGTTGGCCGCCTACGGCGTAGGTTTTTGCGTGTTGTTCTCCCAAGTCGCGGCCTTTACTTACGCGGGTTTGTACCTTGGCTTGCCGCCGTTCAACCTCGGGCCTGCGGCGTTGGGCACGCTTTACATGGTGTTTTTGCTGGCCTTGATCGTGATCCCCATCGCGGGCCGCCTCAGCAAAGCCCGGCCCCACGCCGAGCTGCTGGGTATTGCCGCCGTGCTTGGCGTCAGTGGCTCGGCGCTGACCCTGGTGCCTTCGCTGGGCTGCATCGTAGTGGGCCTGGCGCTCAGTTCCACGGGCGTGTTCCTCGCCCAGGCCGCTGCCAATGCGTTCATCACCACCACCGCCGGTGACAACAAGGCTGGCGCCGTGGGGGTTTACCTCACGTGTTACTACCTGGGCGGCAGTTGCGGTGCCATCGCACCGGCATTGATCTGGGAACAGTGGGGCTGGGCCGGCTGCGTGGCACTGATTATCGGTTTTCAACTGCTGACCCTGCTGATCGCCCTGACCGGCTGGAAGCCTCATCAACCTGAGTTGAGTCAAACCCCATGAACGACGCCGTCGCCGTGCCTGCCCGCGAAACATCCATGCGCCGCCGCGCGCTGATTACCGGTTGCAGCGCCCACGCCGTACACGATGGCCTCACCGACGTCATCTATGTGCTGCTGCCGATCTGGCAGGCGCAATTCACCTTGTCCTACGCCAAAATCGGCCTGTTGCGCGGCGCCTACTCCGGGATGATGGCCGTGTTCCAACTCATGGCCAGCCGTGCCGCCAAACGTTGGGGCCGTGTACCGTTGCTGGTGGGCGGCACCGCGTTGGCAGGTATCGCTTACTTATTGGTGGGGCAAGCCACCGGGCTTGGCATGTTGTTGCTGGCGTTGCTATTGGGTGGGCTGGGAGCGAGCACCCAACACCCGCTGGCCTCTTCAATGATTACCGATGCTTATGAGGACGGTGGTGGGGTCAAGCAAGCGTTATCGCAGTACAACTTTTCCGGCGACATCGGCAAAACCCTGATCCCGGGGTTGGTTGGCTTGCTGCTCACTGTCATCAGCTGGCGCGCCAGCGCCACCCTGCTGGGGTTGCTGGGGTTGCTCGGGTTGGCTGCGGCGGGGTTGCTGTGGTGGTGGGTGCCTACTCAGGTTGGCGAATCCGCCGCCACAAAAAACGCCAGGCCGCTCAACGGAACCGGCTCGGTCATTGGCCTGCGTGCGCTGATCCTCACCGGCACCCTCGACAGTGCCGTGCGCATGGGCTTCCTCACGTTCCTGCCGTTCCTGCTGCAAGCCAAAGGTGCGAGTACGGCGGGTATTGGCCTGGCCTTGACCCTGCTGTTCATCGGCGGTGCGTTCGGCAAATTGTTCTGCGGCTACCTCGGTGCCCGCATCGGCATGATGAAAACCGTATGGCTGACGGAAACCAGCACGGCACTGCTGATCGTCGCCGCCGTGTACCTGCCGCTGAGTGGCTTGATGGTGATGTTGCCGGTGTTGGGCCTGGTGCTGAACGGCACGTCTTCGGTGCTTTACGGCGCCGTACCGGACCTGGCCGGCGCCGGCAAGCGCGAGCAGGCCTTTGCGGTGTTCTACACCGGCACGATAGGCGGCGGGGCGCTGGCGCCGGTGGTGTTTGGCGGGTTAGGCGATGCGTTGGGTGTGCCGCTGGCGGTGATGGCCCTGGCGGGGATGTTGTGGGTGACGTTGCCGTTGGCGTGGGTGGTGCAGCGGGGGATAGCCGTGGACCGTTGACTGGCTCGTTTCGGATGGAAAACTCAGTTCCGTCCTACGTAATTGCATGGGCTGCATGGTTGTAAAGTTCGCGCTTGAAAAATCCCGGCGCACTTTTCGAATGCCTATCAATCAGTGACGAGTGGCTGTTGCGTGATAGGAAACGATCCGAATAAGCTTGCTATACGCCAATGACGTATGGGCGTAGGTGTGATATTTGTCGAATCACCCGTATTTACCGAGGACCTGCCAGCGCTACTGAGTGAGGAAAGCTACGGTGAGTTCCAGGAATTTCTTGCCGAAAACCCGACTGCTGGTGATGTCATCCAAGGGACCAATGGTCTGAGAAAGATCCGCTGGGCTCTGCAGGGGAGGGGCAAGAGGGGTGGTGTCAGAGTGATCTATTACCACCTCTGCATGGCCTATCAAATTCGATTGATCCTGATCTATCGAAAGGGCATCAAAGATGATCTCTCTGCGGTGGAAAAGAGCGTGCTGAGCGAAATTAACCGAAGGTGGGAGTGATGGAGAAAAAACTGTTCAATCGTCTGGTCGAAAGCATGACCCAGATGGACGAAATCGCACGGGGTGAGCGCGCCCCATCCCGCGAATTTTTTGTTGATGCGTTGAAGGTAAAAGAGATTCGACAAGCCACAGGACTTTCACAAGCACGCTTTGCGAAGGCAATTGATGTGCCGGTGGGAACGCTTCAAAACTGGGAGCAGGGGCGACGTGAACCAGAGGGGCCGGCAAAGGCATTATTGCGTGCCTTATACAATGATCCGGATCACGTATTGGCCGCTCTGGGGCATCGATAAGTCTCTGAAAAGAATAATTTCAGGTCGATGGAAACCGGCTATTTGCGGGGTTTTGTGTTCGTTTGGCCTGAGTCAGCGTTTCGCGAGCTTGTGCGATAAATGCGATTGCTCTGAGATGCTCAGCAATATCACCGTCAGCCTGGACTTGAGCTAAATATTCGTTAATGGCTTCTTCACTGTCTAGCACGCCAGCCATGTCAAACGGTGTCAGTTTTCGCTTCATGTTAGCCACCTTGTTTAGCCAGTCGGCCGGTATGGCTAAGAATAATGATGTGCGCGAGACGTTGAGTTCAAACGTATCTGCAGGGTGTTCTGTTGCCGGAGGTTGCAACTCGTTGGGTGAGTCGGGAGTCGTTTCGTATCTTGCGGCATTGCCTACACAACGCTCAGAATCGTCTCAGTTGTGCGTCTTGGGCGAGCTCTTTAAGGTTCGTCTGCCGCTGCCCATCAGCGGTCGGGTTTAGTAGCCCGATGAAAATTTATCCGGCGTACGGCTGTCCTTATCGTCAGGCACTTTCATGCCTGTGCTTATTGGTAACTGTACGCAGGGCGTCTTCGGGCGCGCCGGTTTTCGGATGAATTTCCCCGGTCTACTAACCTGCGTACAGCTGCCACCCTTACTCTTTGAGGGGTGGTCCTTACCGAGGATCAACCGATGTGTACCGATTCCTGTAACCCCACCGCAACCCTGTTCAGCGTCCGCCCCGAAGCCAACACCGAAGCGTTGCTCGCCAACGCCTACGAAACCATTGCCGGTGCTGGTGCCATGACTAACGAGTTCGCCGACAGCCTGCCCGCCCACCATCGCTACCTGGCCCTGGCCATTCAGCAAATGATTGAATTGGGGCTGATGCTGGTGGAAGCGGCGCAGGACCGCGTGGACCGCGCCGCGTAGGTTCTTACGCGCACCGCAACAGGCTTGCCTTCCCAGGCCGCCCATACCAAGGGGGAGGGGAGCCAAAAAACGCAAGTCACCTTAAAGGGACGAGGTCAACGTAAACGGAATGCGCAACGCGCCGATCGGCCCTTCCCGTGCCCCGCACATTTCATCGTGCACGCACTGCTGCACCAGCACGCAGGGAAACGGCGGAACCCGTTGCAACAGGTCGCGCAAATGCGTGGTGGAACCGATACGCATCGGCTTGGCATCATCGTCCAGCAACGTCATCTCGACATGATCCAACCTGACGCGCGCGATGTAGAAACCACCCTCAAGCGACAGCAGTTCCAGCTCACGCACTTCGCCTTTTACCGCCAGTTCGGTCAGCATTTTCATATTCATGATTCACCCTCACTCTCGGTCGTTCATTGGCGACGGAAGAACAACGTGATCTGGCCCCATTCGACGCCGAATTTGGTCATGCTGGAACGGTTGATCAAAGTGTCCTCGTCCATCAAGTACATCCAGTCATCCAAGCTGACTTCGTACACCGAACCGTCCACCGGCAGGTTGAGCCGGTAGCGCCAACGCAGTGCGTTACCCGCCACTTCGCCGATCGCCTCGCCGACTACATCACCGGCGCGCCCGCGCCAGCGGCCAGGGCCATCGGGTGTCAACGTCCACACTCGCTGCTGGCGCGTGCCATCGCTGTACAGGAACCGCTCGTCAAGAATTAGAGCGTTGCCCTCGCGCCGGCTGGTGATATTCACTTCAAAGCGCTTGGCCACTTCCCCCGAGCGCTTCTGGAAAATCCCCCACGCCTTGACGGGTTTGCTGAAGAAGCGTTGCAGATCCAACTGCGGCTGCTGGTCGGCGTAGTGGTCGACCCCTACGCTGCCGCAACTGGTTAGACTCAACACCAGTAACAATGAAACCAGTAGACGTGTCATTGCCCGGCTCCGGGATCGTACGTGGCGAAGTGCCAACGCTCAGACTTGATACTTGTACAAAAATATTGATTTGTACAGGTTTGACCGGACGAATGACCGATGCCTCAAATCGCGCCCATAAAAAAACCGGTCACCAGGGACCGGTTTTTTACGCATCCCTCGTCAGAACTATCCTGACGTGAGTGCACTATTTGAGTGGAGCGGGTAGAGGGAATCGAACCCTCAACTAAAGCTTGGGAAGCTTTCGTTTTGCCACTAAACTATACCCGCTCAGAGCGGCTGACTTTGTACCAGATGTTCGCCGGGATTTGAAGTTTTTCTTCGAAAAATGTGTGGGTTGCGTTCATCCAGCCAGTCGACGAACGGACCTCATGCTCGCGCAAGCTTGCGTGGGAGCGGGCTTGCCTGCGATGGCGTCACCTGAGTGCAACCGATACACCGAGGCGCTTGCATCGCGGGCAAGCCCGGCTCCCACAAAAGCGGTTCAGATCGCAAAGGCATGCTGCGTCTGCCCTGGGTGATAGCGCAATCGGCTAACCTGCCGCTCCGGTTTCAAAAAGCCCACCACGGCCTCTCGGCTATCCCGGCATGCCGCTTTGTGTTCCATGTCCAGAAAATGCCCGGTCGCCTGGATGGTGCTGAAGCTGCTGTTGGCCACATGCTGGCCAAACAACTTGGCGTCGTGGGCGCTGGTGTATTCGTCCCATTCGCCATTCAAAAACAGCACTGGAATGTCGATCTGCCGGGCCGCCTTGAGGTAGCACAGCCGATCGCTGTTGAGTACGTGGCTGATGTGGAAGTGCATCTGCCCATATTCGTGCTCGGCCAGGCTACTGACGTGTTTGTAGTTGAAGCGTTTGAACAGCGACGGCAGGTGTTTGCCGATGGTGCTGTTGACCAGGTGGCCGACGCGGTCGCGGTCGAGGTTGCCGAGGTAGTCGACGCCACGTTCAAGGTAGTCGCGCATGGGCGCGTTGATCACTGGTGAGAACGAGCTGATCACCGCCTTTTCCACGCGCCGCGGCCGGTGGGCGAGGGCAACCAGGGTGGCCGCGCCGCCCCAGGAAAACGACAGCACGTGTTCAGCGGCGAAGTGGTCGATGAGTTCCAGCAGCAGCTGGCCTTCGATTTCCTTCGTCAGCATCTTCTCATGGCGATTATGGATTTTGGAGCGGCCGGCGTAGGGCTGGTCGTACAAAACCACGTTGAATTGCGGGTACAGGCTTTTCACGGTTTGGGCGAAGGACGCCGTGGTGGCCATGGAGCCGTTGACCAGGATAATGGTCTTGGCAGCTGCGTCCGCGCGATAGAACTCCGTGTAAACCCGATACTGACCCTGTATATCCAGCACAGCGATTTCTGGCCTCATGTCGTAAGACTCCTGGCAAGCGGGTAGTGCGCGCAGATCACTCTGCACGAGCTTTGTGACAGGTAGGCATACGCCTGGAAGAGGAGGGCCCATGTCGGTCCGATGGCGGCTGGCCGAGAGGTGTTGTTATGGCGGGCTGTTTGCCTGGGAAGCCCGTAGATCAAGCGCGGGCGGGGCAAGGTGTTTCTTGGAGGTTATAGGCGACTCGCCAGTCATAATTTGGCTGACGTCTTGATTCAAGCAGCACAGCCGCCACCTCGCAAGGCAATAGGCTGGTTTTTTGCCATCACCGGCCGAACGGTCGTCAGACTTGGGCGATTTCGTCGTCACTCAGCGCCCGATATTCACCCGCTGCAAGGGATGCATCCAGCTCCAAAGGCCCCATTCGCTCACGGTGCAAGCCGATCACCTTGTTATCAAAATGCCCGAACATACGCTTCACCTGATGATAGCGGCCTTCGATGATGCTCAGCCGCGCTGTCCTTGGCCCTAGCAGTTCCAGCTCGGCGGGTTGGGTGGTGAGGTCTTCAAACGCGAAATACAGACCCGCAGCAAATGTCACCGCGTACTCCGGGCCGATGGCCTGCTCGGTTTGTACGAGGTAAACCTTGGGCAATTTGGTCTGCGGCTGGGTCAGGCGCCGTGACCACTGGCCGTCGTTGGTGATCAGCATCAGCCCGGTGGTGTTGAAATCCAGGCGGCCGGCAATATGCAGTTCGCCCTTGTCGGGTTCATCCAGCAAGTCGAGGACCGTGGCGTGTTGCGGGTCCGAGGTGGCGCTGACGCAGCCTTGAGGTTTGTGCAGCATGAAATAACGTGCCGGTTTGCCGGCCTGCACAACCTCATCGTCAACGCACACGCGGCTGAATTCGCGCACGTCATGGTGCCGATCGCTGACGGCCACACCATCGACCGTCACCCGTCGCTCAACCAGCAGCAAGCGCACTTGCTGGCGATTGAAACGCGGCAAATTGCTGAGGAAACGATCAACGCGCATTACGCTGAACCCGCCTCACGCAGTTGCGCCTCCACCTGCGCGCAACGCGGGCACAGGCAAGCGGTGTTGCGCAGTTCATCGGGCAGGGCTTCGAGTACCGCCGGGTCAATGGCGACGCTGTAGCACCAGCAGGCCTGGTCGGCGGTGCGCGGGTCGGCCAGGGCGCAGTCGTTGCGGGCACCACAGGCGGGGCAGAGGTTTGGCGTGGTCATCGGTCGGTTCAGGCTGTATCGGGCAGGGCTATGCAGTTCCCCGCACGATACAGCGCCGCCGCGCTATTGCAAGCTGTGCAGGTAGCCACGCCAGCCGCCGAAGTGGCTGATATCCAGGGCACCCGTCAAACCGTAGGGCTCGCAGATGAACCCACTTTCCCAGCGCCCGTCCGCCAGTTGCACCTTGCCGATGCCCAAGGGCGCAGGGATGCCGGTCAGGAAAGACCCGAGTTCGCCGCTCGGCAGCTCCCACACTTCCACCTCGATGGCCACGCCGCCCTCGCTCACCCGCAGCATGCCGGGGCGATAAGGTGGCCCGCCGGCCAGGGCGAACAATTGATAGTCCGCTGAGCTGTGGGTGCGCTCCAGCAAGCGGGCGCCCCGGCGTAATAATTGCGGGTTAAGCGCCAGCCCTTGCAGGTGCGCGCCGCACACCACCAGCCGCGTGACGTCGTGGCTGGCGCTGTTTGACGGTGCGCCCAGTGACGCATCCTGCTGGCGTTGCAACGCATCCGCTACACCCAGCAGGTATTGATCGGTAAACGCCCGACCAAACAGCGTCACGCCCCAGGGCAAACCGTTTTCCATCAAGCCGCTGGGTACGGCGACGGCCGCGTAGTCGAGCAAGTTCATGAAGTTGGTGTAGTAGCCCAGTTCGGCATTGCGCAGCACTGGTTCGGCACGCAGTTCTTCCAGCGTGACCGGGCGACCGATGGTCGGCGTCAGCACGCAATCGAGTGCTTTCAGCAAGAGGTCACATTGCGCTTTCAAGCTTTGCAGACGGTACTGAGCGCGGAAGGTGTCGACGCCGCTCACCGCTGGCGCCTTGGCCAACACGGCACGAATCACCGGCAACACCGCTTCTGGATCACGCGCCATCAATTCACCCGCGACGCTGTAGCGCTCGGCCACCCACGGCCCTTCGTAGAGCAGGCGTGCGGCTTCGAGGAAGGGCGACAGGTCCAGCGTGACGGGCTCGCCGCCGAGGGCAATCAAGCGCGCAATGGCCTGCTGGAACAGCTGTGGGCCTTGCTCGCAGCCGAAGAATTCCAGGTCCTGCTCGCGGGGTACGCCAAAGCGAAACGGCTTCGGCGTTCCGAACGCCGAGGCATCATTCCAGGCCGGGTTCTGGCGGCTGTAAGCGTCCAGCGGGTCCAGCCTGGCGGTCAACGCCAGCAACTGGCTGGCTTCGCGCGCGGTGCGGGTAAAGGTGGTGACGCAATCCAGCGTACGGCACGCCGGTACCACGCCCGCCGTGGAAATCAGCCCTTTACTCGCCTTGAGCCCCACCAGGTTATTCAGCGCCGCAGGCACCCGCCCGGAACCGGCGGTGTCGGTGCCCAGGGCAAAACTCGCCACGCCCAGGGCGACGGCCAGCGACGACCCCGCGCTGGAGCCGCCCGATGGATACTCCGGCAACACACTGTTGGGGCAGGCGCCATAGGGCGAGCGGCTGCCATTGAGCCCGGTGGCGAATTGATCCAGGTTGGTCTTGCCCAGCGGCACCGCGCCCAGGGCGATCAGTTGCTCGACAATCGTCGCGCTGCGCGTCGGCACATAGGCAAAGGCCGGGCACGCCGCTGTGGTGGGAATGCCCGCCAGGTCGATGTTGTCCTTGATCGCAAACGGCACGCCGAACAGCGGCAATTCGGACGGTTCGCGAGCGTCCAGTGCCGCCAGGTACGGCTCCAGTTCCGCCACGCTGAGCAGGTGGATAAACAGGTGATAGTCGGGGTTCAACTGCGCAGCTTTTTCGCGCAATTGCAGCACCAGATCGCGGGGTGTGGTGTCGCCGCTGAGGTAGGCACTGCGCAGGTTGTCCAGTTGCAGATTCATGGCTTGTCCGCCTGTCGAAAAAGAAAAGTCAGTCACGTTCCAGCACCACCACCCGTTGCCCGGCGCTGATGCCGCTGCCGGGTTGCACCGGAATCTCGCGCACGGTACCGGCGAAGGGTGCCACTACCGGGATTTCCATCTTCATGGACTCAAGAACCACCAGCACATCGCCGGCCGACACTTGATCACCCGTCGCCACCTGGACTTGCCAGAGGTTGCCGGCGAGAGGGCTGTCGACGCTGACTTCGTTGGCCTGTAGAGGCGCGTCTGCGCCGATTGGCGCGGCCAGTTCTTCACTGTCGTAATGCGCCTGGCCGCTGGCGATCCAGCGTTCGCGCTCGGCATTAAAAGCGTGCTGCTGGTGCGCGCGAAATGCGTCGATACTTGAGGCCTCCCGCGCGAGAAAATCCTGGTAATCCGCCAGGTTCAACTGGCTGTGCTCGATGCCCAGCTCAAAGCGCCCCAGAGGGAAATCGCGACGAATTTGCACTAACTCATCGCTGCTCACCGGGTAGAACCGTATCTGGTCAAAGAACCGCAACAACCACGGCTTGCCGTCAAACGCTGCAACTTCCCGGTAGCGGTTCCACATCTGCAACGTGCGCCCGACAAACTGATAGCCGCCCGGGCCCTCCATGCCATACACGCACAGGTAAGCGCCGCCGATGCCCACCGAGTTTTCGGCGGTCCAGGTGCGGGCCGGGTTGTATTTGGTGGTCACCAGGCGGTGGCGCGGGTCCAGCGGGGTCGCCACCGGCGCGCCGAGGTAGACGTCGCCCAGCCCCATCACCAGGTAGCTGGCGTCGAACACGGTGTGGCGTACTTCATCGAGGTTGGCCAGGTCGTTGATGCGCCGGATGAACTCCAGGTTGCTCGGGCACCACGGCGCGTCCTTGCGCACGGTGGTCATGTATTTTTCGATCGCCAGCTGGCACGCCGGGTCGTCCCACGACAGTGGCAAATGCACGATGCGCGAGGGCACTTGCAGGTTCGGCGTGGCGCACACGGCGGCCCAGTGCGTGGTGATCAGCGGCAGCAGGTCGGCCAGTGGCAGTTGTTCGGGCTGGTAGTGGATTTGCAGGGAGCGGATGCCCGGCGTCAGGTCGATCACGCCGTGCAGGGAGCGGGCTGCAAGCGCCTGCATCAGGGCGTGGGCGCGAAAGCGCAGTACCAGGTCGAGTTCGGCGGCGCCAATTTCCAGCAGCAGGTGGGTGTCGCCGGCGAGGCGCGCGACGAGGCGGGTGTCGGCTTGGCCGATGTCCAGCACCACAGGCGACTCGAGGTTAAGTGGAGGGTGGCCAGTGTGGGCGCCGGGCTTGCCCGCGATGGCATCACTGGGGTCTGCTTGAAGTACCGAGTGGCTGCTATCGCAGGCAAGCCCGCTCCCACATTGATCCCATTTCAAGGCGAGATCACGGGCGGTCTGAATGTTCACCGGCTCGAAGCGCAGCTTGTCACCAGCCTTGAGCTGCCCCAGCTGCCAGAGGTCCGCCTCGATCACCGTCACCGGGCACACAAACCCGCCCAGGCTTGGCCCATCCGGCCCGAGGATCACCGGCATGTCGCCAGTAAAATCCACTGCCCCTATCGCGTAGGGATTGTCATGGATGTTCGACGGGTGCAGCCCCGCTTCGCCGCCGTCCGTGCGCGCCCAAACAGGCTTCGGCCCGATCAGCCGCACGCCGGTGCGGCTGGAGTTGAAATGCACTTCCCATTGGGTGGCGAAGAAGGTGTCGATGTACTCGGGCTTGAAGTATTCCGGCGCACCGTGCGGGCCATAAATCACTCGCAGCGTGCGTGTTTGCGCCAAGGGTTCGGCGACCAGGCGTTGCCCCGCGCTTGTGTCCTGCAATGGCAACACGTGCAGCACATCACCCGCGCGCAAAGCCCGCCCGCCATGCCCGCCGAACTGGCCAAGGGTGAAGGTGCTTTTGCTGCCCAGGTAGTCCGGCACTTGCAGCCCGCCACGCACGCACAGGTAACTGCGCGCGCCTGGTCCTGCGAGGCTGCCAAGGCTTAAGACCGCACCGGGCTCAATCAACAGCGCGGTATTCATCGGCACCGCTTGCTCGTTCAGCAACAGTGGAATATCGGCGCCCGTCACTGCCACAACGGCAGCACAATTGAAGCGCACCGTCGGCCCGCTCATGGTGATTTCCAACGCGGCGGCGCCGTCGCTATTGCCCAACAGGCGATTACCCAAGCGCAGCGCACGGCTGTCCATCGGCCCGGACGGCGGCACGCCGACGGCCCAGTACCCGAGGCGCCCCGGGTAGTCCTGCACACTGGTTTGCGTGCCGGCGCTGAGCACCTCAAAGGTGTCGGCGCTGTAGACCAGGCCTTCCAGGCAGCGCGTCCATGGCCGACCGCTGGCGAAGGGCGTGGCCAGCAAAATCTGGCGCAGGTAGTCGCGGTTGGTTTCCACGCCGTAGAGCTGGCTGTCGCTCAAGGCCTGATGCAAATCCAGGCGCGCCTGTTCGCGGGTCGGCGCCCATGTAATGAGCTTGGCGATCATCGGATCGAAGTACGCTGGAATCTCGCAACCGGCTTCTACCCAGGTATCGATCCGCAACCCCTCGGTAGCCGGGAAGTCCACGCGGGTCAACAGGCCAGGGCTCGGCTGGAAATCCTTGCCCGGGTCTTCCGCATACAGTCGCGCTTGAATGGCATGGCCACGGGGGTGCAGCGCAAGCCCACTCAATGGCGGTAATTCACCCGCCGCCAGTTGCACCATCCAGCGCACCAGGTCTACGCCCCACACTTGCTCGGTGACGCCGTGTTCCACCTGCAGGCGCGTGTTCACTTCTAGGAAATAGAAGTGGCCATCGGCGCTGTCAAAGATAAATTCCACGGTGCCAGCGCTGCGGTAGTTCACGGCTTTGGCCAGGGTGATAGCGGCCGAGCACAAGGCCTCAGCCATGCCTTCGGGCAGGTTCGGTGCGGGGGTTTCTTCGAGGACTTTCTGGTTGCGCCGTTGCACGGAGCAGTCGCGCACGCCGAGGGCGATCACCTCTCCAGTGCCGTCGCCGAACACCTGCACTTCCAGATGGCGAGCGTGCTCGATGTACTTCTCGATGAACACACCGGCGTCGCTGAAATTGTTCTGCCCCAGGCGTTTGACTGCCTCGAAGGCGTCGCTCAACTCGGCTGCGCTGCGGCATACGCGCATGCCAATGCCACCACCGCCGGCGGTGCTTTTGAGCATGACTGGATAGCCCACCGTGTCGGCCGCTGACAGTGCTGCATCAAGGCTGTCCAGCAGCTCGGTGCCTTCCAGCAACGGGATCTGGTGTTGCTTGGCCAAGGCCCGCGCGGTGTGCTTGAGACCGAATACGCGCAGTTGTTCAGACGTCGGCCCGACAAACGCGATACCCGCGTTTTCGCAGGCTTCGGCGAAGGCGGCGTTTTCCGAGAGGAAGCCGTAGCCGGGATGAATCGCCCTGGCCCCACAGGCCTTGGCGGTGGCGAGGATTTTTTCCACCGCCAGGTAGGTACTGGCCGCCGCGCCTTCACCGAGGCTATAGGCTTCGTCGGCCTGCTGGATATGCAGGCTGGCCGCATCGGCTTCGGCGTACACGGCGACGCCTTTGACGTGCAGCTCACGCAAGGTGCGCAGGATGCGGCAGGCGATGGCGCCACGGTTGGCGATCAAGAGTTTTTCGAACATGGCAAAACCCTGCGGGCCGTCCCGCCAATTGGGGTACGCGCCAGGGTCGTCCATGGCGCAAATCTCGGGTGGTGAAAGCGGTCAACTGTGGGAGCGGGCTTGCCCGCGATGGCGGTGTGTCTGTCCCCTTATTTATTGGATGATTCACCGCCATCGCAGGCAAGCCAGCTCCCACAGGGAACCTTCAGCGTTTTTGCAGGCACTGCCCGGCGCGGGATTGGCACAGCGTGAACAACCATTTACGCAGGCGCTTGAGTTTCAGTTCCATACCAGTAACTCCGCAGGGGTCGGGTTGTAGGCGTTGCACGGATTGTTCAGTTGCGGGCAGTTGGAAATAAGCACGATCACATCCATTTCCGCGCGCAGGTCGACGTACTTGCCGGGGGCGGAAATACCGTCTTCAAAGGTCAACCCGCCGTCGGCCGTGACCGGCACATTCATGAAGAAATTGATGTTCGGCCCGATGTCGCTTTTACCCAGCCGACCGTCGTGGGCGCAGGCGCGCAGGTAGTTATCGCGGCAGCTGTGCATGTAGCGTTTTTCCAGGGCATAGCGCACGGTATTGCTCTCTTGGGCACAGGCGCCACCGAGGGTGTCGTGGCGCCCGCAGGTGTCGTCGACGAGGGTCAGCATCGGCTGGCCAAGGTTGGAATACAGCACGCTGCCGGTGCCCAGGTACACGCTGTTTTGCCGACGTAACGTGCGCTGCACGTCGTAGCGCTCGCGCGGGTTTTTAAGGCTGTAGAACAACGTGTCGACAGCCTGGTTGCCTTCAAGGTCGAGGATGCGCAAGGTCTGGCCGGCCTTGACCTCCATCAGCCAGGGCTCGCCGGCGGGAATAGTGGCGCGGTACACGGCCGCGTCCGGGTGTTTCAGTGCGATAGACATGGCAGCTCCTCAGGCGAACAGGCGGTCGGTGTTGATAAAGCCGCGCTCGTTTTCCGGGCGCGAGGTGCGGCAGTGTTCGGCGACACTGGGGTCGGCGTTCATCCAGCTGAGTTTCAGCGGCTGTGGGGCGTAGTTCGGGTTGGGGTCCATCGGGTGTTGCAAGGCGGTCAGCACCACCAGCGTGTCCATCGGCGCGTAGAGCTCGATGTAGTCGCCAGCCTTGGAATTGCCCGGCACGAAGTGCAAGCCACCGTCGCTCTCTACGCTGACGCGGCTGAACAGGTTGAGGGTCATCAGCAGGTCGGACAGCCCCAGCCCCCACTTGCCCAATTCCACCAGCAGGTTATCGGTGCCGTTGCGAAAGAAGCCGTTGCGCAGCTCCTGATAGCGGCCCTGGCCGTATTTCTCGGCCACTTCGGACGCACACAACACACCGCCGATGCTGTCACTCCAGCCGCAGGTGTCGGCGATAATGGCGGCCAGCACGCGGCCCATGTCCGAGTACAGGCAGTGGCCGCTGGTGAGCTTGGCGGTGTGTTGGCACTTGAGGCTGTCGGGCAGGTTCAGGCGCTCAGTTTTTTCGTTGGCGTTGAGCAGGGTCAGGCTGACGTTGGCACCGCCACGAATGTCGGTGAGGCGCAGCAGTTGGCCGCGCTTGAGCACGAAGGAGCGGTGGCCGCCGCCGGGCAGCATCTCTTCCGCGAACGGGGGGAACAGTTGAGTGGAATCGGTCATTTGGAAGTGGCTCCAAGTTCGGCGGCGAGCGCTTTGCGGCGCTCGCTGTTCAAAGGGATGTCGTAGGTGATGCGGGCGCCATAGGCGCCGGGGGCGTGGGGGTCGAGGCGAACCTTGTCGAACACCAGCAAGCGCGTGCCGAGGCTGAAGCCTTCACTCAGGTCGTGGGTGACCATGAACACCGTCAGCCGGGTTTCGCGCCACAGCGCCAGCAGCAACTGGTGCATGTCTTTACGAATGCCCGGGTCGAGGGCGCCGAAGGGTTCGTCCAGCAGCAATACACGAGGTTTCATGATCAGGGCCTGGGCGATGGCCAGGCGTTGTTGCATGCCGCCGGAGAGCTGCGCCGGGTATTTGTCCAGCGCGTGGCCCAGGCCGACCTTGAGCAGCAGTGCCGCAGCCTGTTCCCGTGCGTGGTCTTTGGCGCTGCCGAACAGCCGCCCCAGCAACGGCGAGCGGGGCAGCTCAAGGCCGAGGGCGACGTTATCCAGCACGGTCAAATGCGGGAACACAGAGTAGCGCTGGAACACCACGCCACGGCTCGCATCCGGCTCGGCGGCGAGCGCCTGGCCATCCAGCAGAATCTGGCCCTTGCTCGCAGTTTCCTGGCCCAGCAGCAGGCGCAGGAAGGTGGATTTACCGCAGCCCGAGGTGCCGACCAGCGTGCAGAACTCACCCTCATCGACCTGCAGGTTGAGCCCTTCAAGTACGACCTGGTCGCCATAGCGCTGCCACACATTGTTGACGCTGATAAAGCTCATGCCCGCGCTCCTTCGTACCAGGGGAACGCACGCCGGGTCAGGGTTTTGAGGCCCCAGTCCATCAGCCAGGCGAGCAGGGTGATCCACACTACGTAAGGCAAAATCACGTCCATCGCCAGGTAGCGGCGCACCAGGAAAATCCGGTAGCCCAAACCGTCGGTGGAAGCGATGGCTTCGGCAGCGATCAGGAACAACCACGCCGAGCCGAGCATCAACCGCAGTGAGATCAGCAGGCGCGGTAGCAATTGCGGGAGCACCACGCGCAGCATCAAAGTCCAGGTGGAGGCGCCGAGGGTCTGCGCCTTGACCAGCAACTCGACGGGAATTTCCCGGGCGCGCTGTTCCAGATCGCGCGCCAGGGCCGGTGTGATGCCGATGACGATCAGCATCACCTTGGACAATTCCCCCAACCCGAACACGATGAACAGAATCGGCAGGATCGCCAGCGGCGGCACCATCGACAGCACCGTGAGCAACGGCGACAACGGCGCGCCAAACAGCGGCAGCGTTCCGGCGGCGATGCCCAGGCACAGGCCGGCGAGGGCACTGATACCCAGGCCGATGGCCAGGCGGCGCAGGCTCGACGCGCTGTCTTGCCACAGCACGTATTCACCGGTGCGGGTGTCGGCGCTGAACGCCAGGCGCTTTATGGCGTCGCCCATTTGTACGGCGCTGGGCAGCAGCTTGTCGTTGGGGTTGTCCGCCAGGCGCTCGGCCGAGCCCAAAAAGTAGGCGAACAGCAGCAGGGCGAACGGCAGCATCACCAACAACAGGCGGCTGGAGCGTTCCGGGTGACGGTTGATCAGGCGCATGGCCGGGTCCTCTTACAGCGTGCCGTCGGCGGCCATCTGCACGTAGCGGGGGTCGAACTGCAGCTTGAGGTTGGTTTTGTCGCCGCTGGTCACGCCGTTGGCGAAGCTCATGCCCACGGCGCTGGTGTCCTTGGCACCTTCGCCGAGCAGGCCGTGTTCAAACGAGAACTCGGCGACCTTGCGCATGGTGGCGGGCAACTGCGCGCTGGTGGCGAAGGCCAGGGCTTCCTTGGGCGTGGCGAACAGCTTGGTGGTGTCCAGTTGCGACTGGAAACCCTTGAGGTCGGTGCCGGAGGCTTTGGCCATGTGCTCCAGCGCGTCGGTGCTGGCAGCGTTTTTGGCGTTCATCAGCGCAACCACTTCGAACCAGGCGCCGGTCAACGCTTTGCCCAGCTTGGGGTTGTCTTTGAGGGTCTGGGTGTTGACCACCATCATGTCCATGATTTCGCCGGGCACTTTGCTGGAGTCGAACACTTCGGTGACGCCCGGTTTGGCCTTGATCTCAGAGAGCATCGGGTTCCAGGTGGTGACGGCTTGCACCTGGTCGGTGTTGAAGGCCGCGGCGATATCGGCGTCGGAGGTGTTGACTACTTTCAAGTCTTTTTCGGTGAGATCGGCCGACTCCAGGGCGCGGGCCAGCAGGTAGTGGGACACCGAGAGTTCCACCAGGTTGACGTTCATGCCCTTGAGGTCAGCCACGGTCTTGCCGGTGCCCTTGATCACCACGCCATCGTTGCCGTTGGAGAAGTCGCTGACCACCAGCGCGGTGCTGTCCACGCCTCCGGCGGCAGGAATGGTCAGGGCGTCCATGTTGGTCATGGTGCAGCCGTCGAACTGGCCGGCGGTGTACTGGTTGATGGATTCGACATAGTCATTGAGCTGCACCATGTCGATCTTGATGCCGTACTTCTTGGCCCACTTGTCGAGGATGCCTTGGCTGCCGGCGTATTCCCACGGCATCCAACCGGCGTAGATGGTCCAGCACACACTGAAGTGGTCTTTGGGGGCGGCTTGGGTTTGAACGCTCATCAAGGCGGCAAAGGCGGCGGCGAGCAGGGCGGGTAAACGGATTGAGGGCATGGGGCTTCTCCAGTTGATCAAGGGCGAGCAGGAGCAACGCGGCACCGTGAACGGTGGCTTGTCTCCCGGGCTTTTATCCCGCCGTGTAACCTCAACTGGAGGTCGCCAACTCTCGGACCAGCCACTCGCGATCAGCGAGCCGGAACCCTAGTCAGCCATTGCAAATTGTGGTGCCGCGAACCTGTAATAAATCCTGCACGAGGGAGGTAAAGCGAGAGTCGTGCCAAGTGAGGCAAGCGCCCGGCTTTTCAGCCCGGCATGGGCGCCGTGGGGCTTGCGCGCGAAGGGTTGTGCGTCAGGTCGGTGCGCCGGCGCACAGTAATGAGGCGATTACCGCTGTAACTAGCTGGCCAGGCCATTCAGCGTGGATGCCGCAGTGCTGACAGAAACCCGTTTGCTGGAAAAGGTCAGTCCCAGGGGGTTGGCGAGCCGGACGACACCTGGCTGCAGCGCAGATGTACCAAGTTGTTACAGAAACGCACCAGATTCGGTTTTTGATGTCAGATGTTTCGTCATTCAGTGAAAGATGAATGCCGCCCTCCAGCGTCGCTGGAGGTGCTCTCCCGCGGTCCAGGAGGCCGCCATGTATCGACGACTGCTGCTTAGCGCTTTATTCGGCCTGACCCTTTCTGCGTGTGTGCCTTATTACGATGGCGGCGCCACTTACTATCGCTCGGAGGTCTATACCGCACCGGCGCCGGCCTATTACTACGGTGGCCCCACCTACTCGTATGGACGCAGTTACTACGCGCCGCCACGTTACTACCAGCCGGCGCCACGTTACTACCAGCCAGCGCCGCGTTATTACCCAAGGCCTGCTTACCGGCCGTACCCGAACCAGGGCTGGGGAGGCGGTCACTGGGGCAATGGTGGCCGAGGTCGTGGATCTGATCATGGAGGGGGGCGCGGCGGCCACCGGTAGCAGGTCTGGACGTGAGGCGGCGCATCAAGCGCCGCTTTTTTTGCGCTGCGGTTTATCGGTACTGTCAGTTTTAACAGCTATCGTCAGTGTTTCAGATGCAGTTCACTGTGGGAGCGCCGTTGTGCGTGTCCAGGAACCAGTGGGCTAATGGAACCAGCGCCTCATGATCAAACAATTAGTGTGTGCAGTCTTTTTTACGGCAGCCGGGATTACACCGCTCAAGGCGGAGCAGGGCTGTCCGTATCCCTCATCGGTCAAATATGCGGACGGTTATTTCCAAGCCTCCAGCGGGCAGTCGCTGTGGCAAAGCCCCAAGGTCGACGTGGATGATTTTGCCGATCGTTTCATTGGCGCACTCTTCACGCCGGGCAAAGGGCAGGAGCGGGAATACGGCCACTTGGACAAGTGCCTATACCGCATGGGCAACGGCCAGATGATGGCTTTGCGGTATGACACGCCGGGGAAGCTCGACACCATGTCACTCACGGCCACTTTGCATTGGCAACTCACCACTGATCCGTTGAATCAGGACGTCTACATCTGCCAGGACAGCCAGCCGGACAATTGTTCATTCACGGTCAGGCGGCTGCACTGATCACCTGTCAGTAGTCTGATAAGTCGGCCAGTGGGTTTCTGCCTTCCCACGCCTTGGTAAAGTGCGCCTGGACTACGGCGTCCGGGACTGTGTTGATATCGGGCCAATGCCAATGGGGCTGCTGGTCCTTGTCGATCAAACGCGCCCGCACGCCTTCGCTGAACTCCGGGTAACGGCAGCAATTGAGACTCAGGGTGTATTCCATCTGGAACACTTGGGCCAAAGACAGGTGCCGAGCCCGCTGGATCTGTTCCCACACCAGGTGCGCAGTCAGCGGGCAACCTTCACTGAGTGTCTTGCCGGCGCGGCTGAAGAGGGGGTCGGCATGCTCGCGCAACGGGCTCAAGGCTCGCCAGGCACACCGCACATCACCCACATCGAGCCATTCATCGATTTGCGCACGGCGTGGTAGCCATTGCGCCTCGGGTTGCTGGCTGACGGCTTCCTGGGCCAGCGCCTTGAGCAGGCTGTTGAGCTGCATGGCGGTTTGTTCCTGCCAGTTCAGTTGCAGCAGGCCTTCGATCAATTCTTCTTGCTGGTCATCGCGCAGGAAACGGTCAGCCAGGCCCAGGTCCAGCGCATCACGACCATTGATGTGCGCACCGGTGAGGCCAAGGAATAAACCGAGTTTGCCCGGCAGCCGCGACAGGAACCAACTGGCCCCGACATCCGGGTACAGGCCGATGCTGATCTCGGGCATGGCCAGGCGGCTGCTCGGTGTGACGATACGCACCGACGCGCTTTGCAGCAGGCCCATGCCACCGCCCAACACATAGCCGTGGCCCCAGCAAATCAGTGGTTTTGGGTAGGTATGCAGGCGATAGTCGAGGCGGTATTCGGCAGCGAAGAACTGCGCGGCCAGGGCAGGCACTTCGCCGGGGAGTTCACGGCAGGCCTCGGCCAGGCTGCGGACTTCACCGCCGGCGCAAAAGGCTTTTGGCCCATTGCCGCGTAGCAGCACGCAGACGATATTCGGGTCTTTGGCCCAGGCATCCAGGCGATCGCTCAAGGCCAGGATCATGGGCAAGGAGAGCGCATTGAGGGACTTTTCAGCGTCCAGGCTGGCGATGCCGAGGCGGGCACCGTCGCTGCCGGTCAGCTCTTCGAAGTGCAGGTTCATCGTGACCTCAATCGAGAAAGTGAAGGTTCAGTATGATCGCTTCAACGGAAAGTGCCGGTTGTGTATCAGATCAATTGACAAGCGGGGTCGGCTTTCCTAGGGTTCGCCCATTCTTTTTTACACGATGAACACACCATGACCGAAGGCGACCGTATCAAACTCGAACCCAGCTGGAAACACGCCCTGCGGGATGAGTTCGACAAGCCCTACATGGCCGAACTGCGCGAATTCCTGCGCCAGGAGCATGCCGCCGGCAAAGAAATTTACCCGCCGGGCCCGCTGATTTTCAATGCGCTTAACTCCACGCCGCTGGACAAGGTCAAGGTGGTGATCCTCGGCCAAGACCCGTACCACGGCCCTGGCCAGGCCCATGGTCTGTGTTTTTCTGTGCAACCGGGTGTGCCGACGCCGCCGTCCCTGGTGAATATTTACAAAGAGCTCAAGCGCGACCTGAACATCGACATTCCCAACCACGGTTGCCTGCAAAGCTGGGCCGATCAGGGCGTGCTGATGCTCAACACCACCATGACCGTGGAGCGCGCCACTGCCAACGCGCATGCGGGTAAAGGCTGGCAGTTCTTTACCGACCGAGTTATCGAAGTGGTCAGTGAGCATCAGCCGCACCTGGTGTTCCTGTTGTGGGGCGCCCACGCGCAGGGCAAACAAAAGCTGGTGGATGCGACCAAACACCTGGTGCTGACGTCGGTGCATCCGTCGCCGCTTTCGGCGTATCGCGGGTTTCTGGGGTGCGGGCATTTCAGCCGGACCAACAAGTTTCTTGAGCAGAATGGTGAGACGCCGATTGAGTGGCGGTTGCCGCCACTCTAAGGTTCAACACCGTCCAATGTGGGAGCTGGCTTGCCTGCGATGGCATCCCCTCGGTCTGACTGAAACATCGAGGTGCCTGCATCGCAGGCAAGCCAGCTCCCACCTTGGAATTCAGTGAAGGCTTTAAGCTTTTTCCGGCTGGCGGTTCCAGTGCCGGAACAGCGGCTCCGCCAGAAACAGCACAAACAACAAGCGCATGACCTGCATCGCCGTTACCAAAGGCACCGACAGTTGCAAGGTCTCGGCGGTGAGGCTCATTTCGGCAATGCCGCCCGGCATCATGCCCAGCGTCAGTGAGCGCAAGTCCAACTGCGTCAGGGCGCTCAAGCCCACTGCCGCCAATGTCGCCAGCGCCATGGTCAACGCCGTACCTACCAGCGTACGGGCCATGAACGACGGTGCCCGACGAAAGAACTGACGGTTGAAGTGGCAGCCCAAACCGCTGCCGATCAGCCATTGACCGATCTGGCTGCCGCCGTCGGGCAAGCCGATATGCAAGTCCCAGACAACACTGGCAGTCGCGCTGACCAGCAGCGGCCCGAACAACCACGGGTTGGGCTGGCGCAAACGCTGCCAGCCCCAGGCCACCAGTGCGCCAAGCGGAAACAGTAGCGCCAGCCACGTCCAGCTCACGGGCGCCGGATGAAACTGCGGCGCACCGCCTTCCAGCAAATACTTGAAAATCGCCGGCACACACAGCACCACCACCAGCACGCGCAAACTCTGCCCGGCCGCGACACGGCTGAGCACCGCGCCGTTGCGTGCGCCGAGGTTGACCATCTCCCCGGAGCCGCCCGGCATGCTGGAGAAAAACGCAGTGGCGCGGTCTTAACCGCTGCGGCGCATCAACCACACGCCGACGATGCTCGACACGCTGGTGATCAGCGCGCCGAAGAAAATCAGGCCGAAGTGGCTCATCACCTGCTCGATCACCACCGGGGTGAAGTGCAGGCCGATGCCGATGCCCACCACCCATTGGCCGCATTTGCGCCCGCCGGGAATCTCCGCCAACTGCCACGGCGTCAGGCAGCGCACCAGAATGATCGCCAGCAACGAGCCGACCATATACGGCAAAGGCCAGCCGACGAGGCTGGCCAGGTAACCGCCGGCCAGGCCGACCAGCGGTGTTGCCCACCATTGTTTAAAGGTGACCTCAGACATCGGCCAGGGCACGACGCTGCAGGGCACGTTTACGGTAGATACGCACCAGCGGGAAGGCCAGTATCAGCACGGTCAGCACCCACACCCCGAACGTGATCGGGCTTGACCAGAGGATGTCCAGCGCACCGTTGGAGATCGACAGTGCACGGCGCAGGTTTTGCTCCATCAGGCCACCGAGGATAAAGCCCAGCAGCACCGGCGACAGCGGGAAGTCCAGCTTGCGCAGGAGGTAGCCGAAGATGCCGATGCCGACCATCAGGAACAGGTCGAAGGTGGTGGCGTGAACCGCGTACACACCGATTGCAGTGATGATGGCGATCACTGGCACCAGCGCCCAGTTCGGCACGGCGAGGATGCGCGTGAAGATGCGGATCATCGGGATGTTGAGGATCACCAGCATGATGTTGGCGACAAACAACGACGCGATCAGGCCCCAGACGATGTCCGGCTGTTGTTGGAACAGCAGTGGGCCGGGGGTGATGTTGTACAGCGACAGGGCGCCGATCATCACCGCCGTGGTGCCCGAACCTGGCACGCCCAGGGTCAGCATCGGCACCAGCGCGCCGCACGCGGAAGCGCCGATCGCGGTTTCCGGCGCAGCGAGGCCGCGCATGTCACCCTGGCCGAATTTGCCGCTGGCACCGGCCAGGCGTTTCTCGGTCATGTAGGCAACTGCTGACGCCAGTGTTGCACCGGCACCTGGCAATACGCCCATGATGAAGCCCAGCAGGCCGCATCGGATGTTAACCACGAACACCGAGGAAGCTTCCTTCAGGTTGAACATCATCCGCCCGGTGGCCTTCACCGCTTCCTGGCCACGGTGGGTTTTTTCCAGCAGCAAAAGAATCTCGCTGATGGAGAACAGGCCCAGCACCAACACCACAAATTGAATGCCGTCGGTGAGGTGGATGTTATCGCCGGTAAAGCGGTACACGCCGCTGTTGGCGTCGATACCGACGGCCGAGAGGAACAGGCCGATCAGCGCTGCAACAAATGTCTTCAGCGGTTTGTCACCGGCCATGCCGCCGAGGCAGACAATCGCGAAGACCATCAGTACGAAATATTCCGCCGGGCCGAAGGCAATCGCCCATTTGGCCAACAAAGGCGCAAACAGCACCATGCCGCAGGTGGCGATGAACGCGCCGATGAATGAACTCCATGCCGACAACGACAGCGCTACACCGGCCAGGCCTTTGCGGGCCATCGGGTAGCCGTCGAGGGTGGTCATCACGGTGGAGGCTTCGCCAGGGATGTTCAACAGGATCGAACTGATACGGCCGCCGTACTCGCAGCCCAGATACACCGCTGCCAGCAGGATCAACGCCGATTCCGGCGGCAGGCCCAGGGCGAACGCGATGGGGATCAACAAGGCCACGCCGTTGATCGGGCCCAGGCCCGGCAGCAGGCCGACCACGGTGCCGATCAAGGTGCCGCACAGGGCGGTCACCAGGTTATAAGGGGTCAGTGCAACGCCGAAGCCCTGGCCCAAATAGCTGAACGTATCCATATCAGTTCTCCAGAACTTCAAGCAGGCCGAGGGGCAGCGGTACATCCATGGCTTTATCGAACAGCAGGTAAAGGCCGATAGCCATCAAGGTGACGATCACCACGCTCGGGAACCAGCGGCCGCCATACAGGCGTGCCATCGGGATGCCGATCAGCATGCTGCTGAGGATGAAACCCAGGGACTCGAAGGTCGCGGCAAACACGATCAACAACGTGACGCAGATACCGATCTTGACCAGCGTGTCGCGGTCCAGGGCGGGTTCTTCCTCGGTGTGCTTGGTCGGTTGTGGGCGGAACAGCATGTAGATCAGGCCCAGGCTCATCAGCCCGAGCATCAGCAGTGGGTAGGCACGAGGCCCGACCGGCTCGTAGGAAAATGCCGCCTGATACGGCCAGGCCATCAGCGCGAGACCGGCGCAGGCCAGCAGCATCACCGAGGCGAAAATGCGTTGTAAGAGCATAGGAAACTCCTTGGAGACTCTTGTAGGCGCGCGCTTGCTCACGAAGAACGCAAGGACGCCGCGTGTATCCAGGTAGCACGCGTCATCGTTGAAGTCTTTCGCGGGCAAGCCCGCTCCCACGGAGGGGCGTTTACTGGATCAGGCCGAACTCTTTGGCCAGCACTTTGTAGTCAGCCACCTGTTTCTTCACGTAGCTGTCCAGCTCCGGGCCGGTCAGGGCAAACGGGAACAGCTCGCGCTGGTCACGCAGCTTGGCGAAGTCTTCGGAGGCCAGCAGTTTGTCGAACGCGTCTTTCCACCAGGCGTAGTCGGCGTCGCTGACTTTTGGCCCGAGGTAGAAGCCGCGAACTACCGGCCAGACGATGTCGTAGCCTTGCTCTTTGGCGGTAGGAATATTCTTCATTTCCGGCTCGTCCAGGCGCTCTTCGGCGAACACGGCGAGCAGGCGCATGTCGCCGCTGAGGATGTGCGGCATGGAGTCGGAAATGTCGGTACTGCCCACCTGGATATGGCCACCGAGCAGGGCGGTGGCGATTTCGCCGCCGCCTTCGAGGGCCACATAGCGCAGCTCACGCGGGTTGATCCCGGCGGCCTTGGCGATCAGCGCAGTTTGCATCCAGTCCTGGCTGCCGACGGTGCCACCGGAACCGATCACTACGCTGCCTGGATCTTTCTTCAAGGCTTTTACGAGATCGTCGAGGGTCTTGTAGGGCGAATCGCTTTTGACGGCAATGGCACCGTAACTGGTGCCCACCGCCGCCAACCAACGCACGGCGCTTTCATCGAAACGACCGAATTTGCCTTGGGCCAGGTTCAACAGTGAACCGCTGGACCAGGCCACCAGCGTGCCCGCATCCGCCGGGCGCTGTGCTACCACCGCGTTATAGGCCACCGCGCCCACGCCGCCGGGCATGTAGGTGACGCGCATCGGCTTGCTCAGCAACTTCTCGTTGACCAGCGCGCTTTGCGCCAGTTTGCAGGTCAGGTCAAAACCACCGCCGGGCGAGGCCGGGGCGATGCACTCCGGGCGTTTGGGTTCGTCGGTGGCCAGCAGTTGGCCGGCGAACAGCATGCAGCCGGCGGCGAGGGCCAATTTACGCAGTGAATAGGTCATTTTTATCTCCGTCTTTGTTGTTATTAGAGGCTACTTACCAAAGTGCGAGGCTATAACTCACCAGCACGCGCACTTCATCCGCATCACGGGCCGAATAGTTGGAACGGTACGTGGCGTTACGCAGGCGCAGGGCGACATCCTTGAATGTGCCGCTTTGCACGATGTAGCGGATCTCGCTGTTGCGTTCCCACTCTTTGCCGGTCTCACCGTTCCTGAGCTTGATGTTGTCACCCGACAGGTAACGGCTCATGAAACTCAGGCCGGGAATCCCGAGCTTGGCGAAATCGTAGTCGTAGCGCGCTTGCCAGGAGCGTTCTTCGGCGCCGGCAAAGTCGTTGATCTGCACGAAGTTGACAAGGTACGGATCGCTCCCATCCACGTAGGGAAAGGCGCTATCGCCAGACATGTGCTGGTAGCCGGCGCTGAGCTTGTGGCCGTTGAGGGCATAGCTGAACAGGCCGTTGACGGATTTGTTGTCGATCTTGCCGCCACGGGCGCTGCCGGTGTCATCGCTGATGGCCAGGCGCAGGTCGGCGCCGAAGGTGCCAGGGCCCATCGGGCGTGAGGCCACCAGGCCGAGGAAGTGCTGGCGGTAGACGTCGTCGAGTTGGGCGAAGTGGTAGCTGCCGGTGATCTTGTCGGCGAATTTGTAGTCCACGCCACCGAAGTTGAAGTGCTTGCCGGTGGCGCCGCTGACGAAGCGGCTGTTCTTGTTGTTAAGGGCGATGTCTTCGTAGTCGGTGGAGTCGCGGTCCTTGGCTTTGTCCAGGCGGCCACCGGTAAACACCAGGTTCTTGAATTCTTTGGACGTGAGCAATCCGCCGTTGAAGGTCTGCGGCAGAATGCGCCCGTCATTGGGCTTGAGGATCGGCAGTTCGGGGATCAGCGCACCGATTTTGAGCTCGGTGGCGGAGATCTTCACTTTACCGGTCAGGCCAAGTTTGGAGTATTCGTCGACAGCCCGACCATTGTCGGTGGGCAGCAAGCCAGAGCCGGTGCGGTCGGGGCTGGAGTCGAGCTTGACGCCGAGCATGCCCAATGCATCCACGCCGAAGCCGACGGTGCCGTCGGTGTAGCCCGATTGCAGGTTAAGCATAAAGCCCTGGGCCCATTCATCGCGCTTGGATTGCTGCGCACTGGTGCCGTCGCGAAAGTCGCGGTTGAAGTACATGTTGCGGGTTTCCAGGGTGCCGCTGCTGTCTTCGAAGAAGGCAGCCTGGCTCAGCGGCGAGAAGCCGGCAAGGGCAGTGGCACTGGCAAGGGCGGTGTGGGCAAGGCGAGAAAAACGAACAGGCGGGCAAGCCTGGGGCTGTGTCGACAGCATCGTTGTGAACTCCGTTATTGTTCTTATTTTGGCGAAAACGCTTCGAGGCGTTTTTCTGGCGCTACGGATCAGGTAGCTCGGCGGGCATTACCCACCGTGGCTGGATGCTAAAGGGCGAAGCTTTCACTAACCTTTCAGCTGTCTTTCAATGTTTTCGGGCTTCACAGGGCAGGCGGCGCCTGTAAACTGCCCGCCAAAGCGTGGCGTCGACCATGCCCGAATGAGGTGAAAAACCATGCGTGTCCTCTTGGTTGAAGACCATTTGCAACTCGCCGAAAGTGTTGCCCAGGCGCTCAAGAGCACGGGTTTGACCGTCGACGTGTTGCACGATGGGGTGGCCGCGGACCTGGCCTTGAGCAGCGAGGAATACGCGGTGGTGATTCTCGATGTAGGGCTGCCGCGCATGGATGGTTTTGAGGTGTTGGCGCGTTTGCGGGCGCGTGGGAAAAATCTGCCCGTGCTGATGCTCACGGCGCGCAGTGATGTGAAAGACCGCGTGCATGGCCTGAACCTGGGGGCCGATGATTATCTCGCCAAGCCCTTTGAACTGACCGAGCTGGAAGCACGGGTCAAGGCACTGTTGCGCCGCAGTGTGTTGGGCGGGGAGCGCCAACAGGCGTGCGGCGTGCTGGTCTACGACCTGGATACCCGACGCTTCACGGTTGGCGGCGAACTGATGACATTTACTTCCCGCGAGCAGGCGGTGCTTGAAGCGCTGATCGCCCGGCCCGGCCGCGTGATGAGCAAAGAGCAACTGGCCTCTCAGGTCTTCGGCCTGGATGAAGAAGCCAGCCCCGACGCCATCGAAATCTATGTGCACCGCCTGCGCAAGAAGCTCGATGGCCAACCCATCGCCATTGTGACGTTCCGCGGCCTCGGCTATTTGCTGGAAGCGCGCGATGCATAAGCCCAGCAGCCTGCGCTGGCGCCTGCTGTGGAACCTGGCGCTGTTGCTGGTGGTGTTGATGCTGGCCAGCGGCATGAGTGCCTACTGGAATGGGCGCGAAGCCGCCGACACCGCCTATGACCGCACCTTGCTGGCCTCGGCGCGTACCATCGCCGCCGGGTTGACCCAGGTGGACGGCACCCTGAGCGCGAATGTGCCTTATGTGGCGCTGGACACCTTCGCCTACGACAGCGCCGGGCGCATTTATTATCAGGTCAATGACATCAATCAGAAGCTGATTTCGGGCTACGAAAACCTCCCGGGCCCGCCGCCCGGCACGCCGCGCACCGACGACTACCCGGCGTTGGCGCGGTTCTATAACGCCATGTACCAGGGCCAGCATGTACGCGTGGTCAGCCTGCTCAAAGCGGTCTCCGAGCCGAACATGAATGGCATGGCGGAAATTCGTGTTGCGGAAACCGATGAGGCGCGCGAGAGCATGGCCCGCAGCCTGTTGGCCGACACGTTATTGCGTTTGGGGATGTTGGCCGTCGGCGCGTTGCTGCTGGTGTGGTATGCCGTGAGTGCGGCGCTGCGGCCGTTGGAGCGTCTGCGTACGGCAGTGGAAGAGCGTCAGCCTGACGACTTGCGGCCGTTGCCGCTGGTGGAGGTGCAACACGAGTTCGGCCCACTGGTGCGTTCCCTCAACCACTTCACCGAGCGTTTGCGCGGCCAGTTTGAGCGACAGGCGCAGTTTATCGCCGACGCCGCGCACGAACTGCGAACCCCGCTGGCGGCGCTCAAGGCCCGGCTGGAGCTGGGCCTGCGCAGCGACGCTCCGGCGACATGGCGCAGTACGCTGGAAACCGCCGCCCAAGGCACCGACCGTTTGACTCACCTGGCCAACCAATTGTTATCGCTGGCGCGCATCGAAAATGGCGCGCGGGCGATTGCCGAAGGTGGCGCGCAATTGCTCGACCTCAGCCAACTGGCGCGGGAGCTGGGTATGGCCATGGCACCGTTGGCCCATGCACGCGGCGTCGCCCTGGCGTTGGAGGCAGATGAACCCGTGTGGTTGCGCGGCGAGCCGACCTTGTTGAATGAGTTACTGAGCAACCTGGTCGACAACGCGCTGGCCCACACACCCTCAGGCGGCAATGTGATCCTGCGGGTTTCGGCGCCAGCCATTCTGGAAGTCGAAGATGATGGCCCAGGCATCCCGCTGGATGAGCGGGACCGGGTATTTGAGCGGTTTTATCGCCGCAGCCAGCAGGGCATGGGCTCGGGTTTGGGGCTGGCGATTGTCGGGGAGATCTGCCGCGCGCATCTGGCGCAGATCAGCCTGCACGATGGTGAGTTGGCGGGATTGAAGGTGCGGGTGAGTTTTATCGCGGGTTGATCAGTAAAACATCGAGCGCGCTTCATCCAACTCGGCACGCAGGGCCTCGCTGTAGGGGTCGAGCCGCAACTTTTTGATCGCCGGCAGGCTGGAAACGGGCACATTCGCCAGCGGATGATCGGTGCCTCGGTGGCAATACAGCACGGCGACCTGAACCAGATCGATGTAGTCCAGGCTCGCGGAGTCGCGCTCCAGGTCCAGGTATTGCCCGGGCAGCTTCGCCAGCATCTCCGGGAAGTCCCAGCCACCGAGCAGTTTGTCCCCAAGCAACGGGTGGATGCTCTCGATGACGTGGTTGAGGCTGACAGGGTCGGCGAGCAGTTCGTAATGATCTTCGGCGTACGTGAGAATGGGCAGCACGCCAATCTGATGCACCAGCCCGCCGAGGGCCGCCTGGTCCGGTTTGAGATGGCTGTGGCTGCGGCACAAGACATAACTCACACCGGCCACTTCCAGGCTACGGCGCCACACTTCGCGCATTTTCAGCTCAACGACTTCGGAGCGGGCGTGGAAGATTTGTTCCATCACCAGGCCGATGGCCAGGTTGCTGCTGTAGTTGGTGCCCAGCCGGGTGATGGCGGTGTGCAGGTCGGTGACTTCCTGGGTCGCGCGCAGCAGCGGGCTGTTGACCACTTTGATCAGGCGCGCCGACAGGGCGGTATCGCGACCGATCACTTTGCTCAAGTGGCTGATGCTGATCTCCGGGTCTTCGGCGGCCTGACGAATTTTCAGGGCCACTTCCGGTAATGTCGGCAGAACCAGGTCATCGTTGTCGATGGCCATCACCAAAGCCTGTTGGACTTTTTCCGCCAGCTTGTTCATTCATGCTCTCTAGGGTGTTGCAAAAAAGGTACGGCGATTAACACTGGATCTCTTTATCGCGATCCAGTTGGTAAGGCACGTCGAGCAGGTGCAAACCGGGTCCTTCCAGGGTGCCTAAGTGCACATCGCCGCTCTCGGCTGCTTCGGCTTGCAGCACGGCCAGAAGTTCAATCGATTGATCAGCTTTTGCCGCGATCACGACTTCCCCGATCGCGCTGTTGTGGTTGGGCGAGAACAGCGCAGTGCCTGGCTCGGGCAGTTCGGCCGCATTGAGGCTCAAGCGGTAGAGGCGACGCTTGAGCTTGCCCAAATACTGCATGCGCGCGACGATTTCCTGACCGGTGTAGCAGCCTTTCTTGAAGCTGACGCCGCCGACGGCCTGCAGGTTGAGCATCTGCGGGATGAACAGTTCGCGGGTTTGCGGCATGACCTGGCCGATGCCTGCGCGGATCTGGCCCAGCAGCCATTCATTCAAGTCAGCGTGTTGCAGTTGGCTGGCCAATTGATTGCGTACGGTTTCCGCTTGCTCGGCCGGCACCCAGAGTTCAGCGCGGGCGGGTGAGACGCGAATGGCGATCAGTGTGTCTGTGCGGGCGACGCTGTCGGTTTCGGCTGGCAGCTCAAGGCCGAGGCTGGCCAGGGCCTGGTCCGCATTCGACAGGCCGAAACGTACCCAGGCGGCGCTTTCGTCGGTGAGCTTGGATTTGGAGAACACTGCGTATTTTTTCAGATCGGCCAGTTGCGGTTCGAGCAGTTCGGTGGCCATGGCCATGAGCACGCCATCACCTTGCAGGAGGATGCGAAAACTCGACTGCATGCGGCCTTTTTGCGTGCAGCGCGCGCCCAGGCTGGCCTGGGTGTCGCTCAGGTAGTTGAGGTTGCAGGTCAGTTGCCCTTGCAGGAACTTGGCAGCGTCGGAGCCGCGGACGGCGAGAACGCCTTCGTGGTGCAGGGCGCAGAAAAAAGCAGAGTCGGCCATGGGTCATCGCAGGTCAAAAAGTCATGCGTGCATCATAGAGGGGCGTTCGGTAAATGGATAGTTTCCGTATGAGGCGACCAAAGCCGACTGGTCCGCTGCCGTCGGGGCTGTATACTTGCGCCCTATTTGAGGAGCGCTCCATGGTCGAAGAAGTAGAAATCAATCGCCTCTACTGGCACAGCCGTCGCGGCATGCTGGAGTTGGATGTGTTGTTGGTGCCTTTCACCAGAGAGGTGTACAAGACGCTCAATCAGGTGGATCGCGAACTCTACGAGCGGCTGCTGACTTGCGAAGACCAGGACATGTTCGGCTGGTTCATGGAACGCGCCGAATCTGAAGATCCGGAGCTGCAGCGCATGGTTCGTAAGATTCTGGACCGTGTCCAGCCCAAGTAATCGCTTCGAATGCCGCTGGCAGGCCTCTCGGCTGTTGCTGGCGGCGTATCTGCTTGCCCAGGTGTTCGCGCTGGGTGCCTTGCTTGTTGTTGACTTACCTTTCTCCAGCGTTGGCATTTTGTTGTGCCTGGCTCACGCTGCGTGGGTCTTGCCGCGTCATATCCTGCTGACCCACCGTTCGTCGATTCGTGGCCTGCGCCGCGACGAAGATGGCTGGCAGTTGTTCAGCCATGAGCGAGGCTGGCACAGTGTTCAGCTACGTCCAGATAGCCTGGCATTGCCGCTGATCGTGGTACTGCGCTATCGGGTGCAGGGCGAATGGCGGGTGCGCTCGATCTGTGTGCCGATGGATTCGCAGGCCGCCGATGTGCATCGGCGCCTGCGGGTACGCTTGAAGTTCAGCCGCCGTAGGTGGTTGGCACCAGAATAGTGTCGCGGGCCTCAGGCAGCATCTGCGGGTAGTCGAGGGTGTAATGCAGGCCGCGACTTTCCTTGCGCTCCATGGCTGAGCGGATCATCAGTTCGGCGACTTGGGCCAGGTTGCGCAACTCAATCAAGTCGCGGCTGACCTTATAGTTGCTGTAGAACTCGTCAATCTCATCCAGCAGCAACCGCACGCGGTGTTGAGCGCGTTGCAGGCGCTTGTTGGTACGCACAATGCCGACGTAGTCCCACATGAAACGGCGCAGTTCGTCCCAGTTGTGGGCGATGATCACGTCTTCGTCCGAGTCGGTCACCTGGCTGGCGTCCCAGCGCGGCAAGGCGGCGGGCACGGGGATGCGTGGCAGTTGCTCGAGGATGTCGGCTGCCGCAGAGCGGGCGTAGACAAAACATTCGAGCAGTGAGTTGCTCGCCATGCGGTTGGCGCCATGCAGGCCGGTAAAGCTGGTTTCGCCAATCGCATACAGGCCGGGTACGTCGGTGCGGCCATGCTGGTCGACCATCACGCCGCCGCAGGTGTAGTGCGCGGCCGGCACCACGGGGATCGGGCCTTTGGTGATATCGATGTTGAACGCCAGGCAGCGCTCGTAGACGGTGGGGAAGTGAGTCTTGATGAAGGCTTCGGGCTTGTGGCTGATATCGAGGTAGACGCAGTCGATGCCCAGGCGCTTCATTTCGTGGTCGATGGCGCGGGCGACGATATCCCGTGGTGCTAATTCTGCGCGTGGGTCGAAGCGCTGCATGAAACGCTCACCATTCGGCAGTTTCAGGTGTGCGCCTTCACCGCGCAGGGCTTCGGTGATCAGGAAGCTCTTGGCTTGCGGGTGATACAGGCAAGTGGGGTGGAACTGATTGAATTCCAGATTGGCCACCCGGCAGCCCGAACGCCAGGCCATGGCGATGCCATCACCGCAGGCGCCATCGGGGTTGCTGGTATAGAGGTAGACCTTGGCCGCGCCGCCCGAGGCGAGAATGGTGAAGCGTGCGCCGTAGGTGTCGACTTCACCGCTGGCACGATTGAGTACGTAGGCGCCGAGGCAGCGTTCGCCGTCCAGGCCCAGGCGTTTTTCCGTGATCAGGTCGACGGCGACACGCTGCTCCAGCAATTCGATGTTGGGGCGTTGGCGGGCCTGGTCGAGCAGGGTCTTGAAGATCGCCGCGCCGGTGGCGTCGGCGGCGTGGATGATGCGGCGATGGCTGTGGCCGCCTTCACGGGTCAGGTGAAACTCGAAGCCGCCGTCGTCACTGCCAGCGTGTTCGTCGCGGGTGAACGGCACGCCCTGATCGATCAGCCATTGGATGGCTTCGCGGCTGTGCTCGACGGTGAAGCGCACGGCGTCTTCGTTGCACAGGCCGCCGCCGGCGTTGAGGGTGTCCTCGACGTGGGATTGCACTGTATCGGTGTCGTCCAGTACCGCCGCGACACCGCCTTGGGCCCAAAATGTCGAGCCGTTGGCCAGATCACCCTTGCTCAGGACGGCAATGCGCAGGTGGCCGGGCAGGGTCAGTGCCAGGCTCAAGCCGGCCGCGCCGCTGCCAATCACCAGAACATCGTGTTGAAACTGTTGGCTCATTTGAAGGATTCCGCAAAAAGCGATCCACAGGGGTTGGCGCAAACAGGACGCCTGGATCGGCGAATCAAAGGGTCACACGGGCCACTAGTATATAGAGGGGGGGAGCGGCACAATAGCCGGGCATTCGTGGCAATGTGAAATTACGGTGCACGGCGAGGGGCTGACTGACTGGTTATTGAGGTGGGAACTTTTTGCATAAGCCCCGACTCAATAGCAGGTTGCCCGAAAGCTGGGAAAACGTTGAGTTTATTGGCCCGTCGGGAGCATTGGACGCGTCAGAAGACCGGCGACAAGATTATTCGCGCAGCCGGCCTAGCCCGCGCTGCGTTTTTCGTGTGTGCCAAATCAGTGCATGCCGGAAACTTGCTTGGAGGGGGAGAACTTTTGCGAAAAGTCCTAGTCTATGTTTGCAAGCCTGATCGTTTAGTTATGCAAGCCTCCTTCAAGTACAACGAGGAGTGTTCATGCTAACCCAGGAAGAGGATCAGCAGCTGGTCGAGCGCGTTCAACGCGGCGACAAGCGCGCATTTGATCTGCTAGTGCTGAAATACCAGCACAAAATTCTCGGGTTGATCGTGCGGTTTGTGCACGACACCCATGAAGCGCAGGACGTTGCACAGGAAGCCTTTATCAAGGCGTACCGTGCACTTGGCAATTTCCGCGGTGATAGTGCGTTTTACACGTGGCTATACCGTATCGCCATTAACACGGCGAAGAACTATCTGGTGTCTCGCGGACGCCGCCCACCTGATAGCGATGTAAGTTCAGAAGATGCAGAATTTTACGATGGTGATCACGGCCTCAAAGATCTCGAGTCGCCGGAGCGTGCATTGCTGCGCGACGAGATCGAAGGCACCGTTCATCGCACAATTCAGCAACTGCCAGAAGATTTGCGTACGGCGTTAACTTTACGCGAATTCGATGGTCTGAGTTACGAAGACATTGCGAGCGTCATGCAGTGTCCGGTGGGGACTGTAAGGTCACGGATTTTCCGGGCCCGGGAAGCCATCGATAAAGCCTTGCAACCGTTGTTGCAGGAAAACTAAAGACAGCGGCGACAGCCAAGAGAGGAACCGCCATGAGTCGTGATGCCCTGCAGGAATCGCTGTCCGCAGTGATGGATAACGAAGCGGATGAACTGGAACTTCGTCGAGTGCTCAATGCATTTGATGATGCCGAAACCCGTGATACCTGGTCTCGTTACCAAGTCGCTCGGGCGGTGATGCACAAGGATCTTCTAATCCCTCGTCTGGATATTGCTGCGGCCGTTTCTGCCGCGCTGGCTGATGAAGCCGTTCCGGCAAAAGCTGCTCGTGGCCCTTGGCGTAGCCTGGGTCGCCTGGCAGTTGCTGCCTCGGTGACTGTTGCCGTGTTGGCCGGTGTTCGCCTGTACAACCAGGACGAAATCGCCGGTGCCGAACTGGCCCAGCAGACTCAGCAACCGGTCATGGCCGGTCCGCAAGTCAAAGGCCCAGCGGTACTGGCCGGCTACAAGGAAAGCTCTGATACCACAGGTCCTATGGCCAATGGTGTACTTCAAGGGCAATCCGGCTGGCAGGACCAGCGTCTTCCAGGCTACCTGCGCCAACACGCACAGGAATCGGCACTGAAAGGCACTGAAAGCGCTCTGCCATACGCTCGTGCAGCAAGCCTGGAAAACCGCTAAACCGTTAAGGGGCCCTATGCGCGCCATACCGCTCCTTACGCTTTTGCTCAGTGGTTGTTTTGCACTATCCGCCCATGCCGACGAAGCCCAAGACTGGCTGACTCGACTTGGGCGTGCAGAGCAGCAGCAAAGCTTTGCAGGTACGTTCGTCTACGAGCGTAACGGCAGTTTTTCTACCCATGACATCTGGCATCGTGTCCAGGACGGTCAAGTCCGTGAGCGGCTGTTGCAGCTCGATGGTTCTGCCCAGGAACTGGTGCGGGTAAATGGAAGAACTCAATGTTTCAGTGGCACATTGGTTGCCGGCCTTGGCAATTCGCCTGACGCGCCTTCGCGCGCACTCGACCCGCTAAAACTCACCCAATTCTACGAACTGGCCGTCATTGGCAAATCTCGTGTGGCTGGTCGTAATGCGGTGATTGTGTCGATCACTCCGCGCGATCAATACCGTTATGGCTTCGAGTTGCACCTGGATCGTGAAACCGGGCTGCCGCTTAAATCTTTGTTGCTCAATGATCAGGGCCAGTTGTTGGAGCGCTTTCAGTTCACGCGGCTGAACACGTCGCCAGCACTAACGGATCGCGACTTGCAGCCCAGTGGCGAGTGCACGGCTGTAGCGGTTTCGAACGGTAAAGCGCCCGAAGTGCCCGCCACCCAGGCATGGCACTTGGACTGGTTGCCCCCTGGCTTCCAGCTCACCAACAGCATCTCGCGAAAAGATACCCAGACCAAAACCACCGTCGACAGCCTGATGTATGGCGACGGGCTGGCGCGCTTTTCAGTGTTTCTTGAATCGACCGATGGTGCGAGCGTGAGCGAAACACGCACCCAACTCGGTCCGACTGTTGCCGTGTCTCGCCGCCTGAACACCGTAGATGGCGAAGTCATGGTGACGGTTGTCGGAGAAATCCCTATCGGCACCGCTGAGCGTATCGCGCTGTCGGTGCGCGGCGAAAAGACCGCCGCCAAGCCGTGAATCGTTAATCTTATGTTCATCCTGATCTTTCAATGTGAGCCGATGCTTGGTTAGGAGCTGTGAGCATGAAATCTCTGGATCAGTATTTTCACTTGCAAAAAATCCACATGTTTTTTATAGGTCAGGGCCTGTAGGTCCTGACCTTATTTTGTTCGCGGAACAAGGAAGCCGGTCGCAGTTTTCGGCGTTTCTTGAACCCTGTCGCTCAACCCTGCTCGTCGTAACGGGAGCTGTATGTCGATACCACGTTTGAAGTCTTACCTATCCATAGTCGCCACGGTGCTGGTGCTGGGTCAGGCCGTGTCCGCGCAAGCGGCCGAGCTGCCTGATTTCACCCAACTGGTGGAGCAGGCTTCGCCTGCCGTGGTGAACATCAGCACCACGCAGAAACTGCCGGAGCGCAAAGTCTCGAACCAGCAGATGCCGGACCTTGAAGGCTTGCCGCCAATGCTGCGCGAGTTCTTCGAGCGTGGCATGCCGCAACAGCGTTCCCCGCGTGGTGGCGGTGGCGGTGGCCAGCGTGAAGCTCAGTCCCTGGGCTCGGGTTTTATCATTTCGCCTGATGGCTATATCCTCACCAACAACCATGTCATTGCCGACGCTGACGAGATCCTCGTTCGCCTGGCTGATCGCAGTGAGCTGAAAGCCAAGCTGGTCGGTACTGACCCGCGTTCTGACGTAGCCTTGCTGAAAATCGATGGTAAAGACCTGCCGGTGCTGAAACTGGGCAAATCCCAGGATCTGAAAGCCGGGCAGTGGGTGGTCGCTATCGGCTCTCCGTTTGGTTTCGACCATACCGTTACCCAGGGCATTGTCAGTGCTATCGGTCGTAGCCTGCCTAACGAAAACTACGTGCCGTTCATCCAGACCGACGTGCCGATCAACCCGGGTAACTCCGGTGGTCCGCTGTTCAACCTGGCGGGCGAAGTGGTCGGAATCAACTCGCAGATCTACACCCGCTCCGGTGGCTTCATGGGCGTGTCCTTTGCCATTCCGATCGATGTGGCCATGGACGTTTCCAACCAGCTCAAAGCCGGTGGCAAGGTCAGCCGTGGCTGGTTGGGCGTAGTAATCCAGGAAGTGAACAAAGACTTGGCTGAATCGTTCGGCCTCGACAAACCGGCCGGTGCGCTGGTCGCGCAAATCCAGGACGACGGCCCGGCTGCCAAAGGCGGTCTGCAAGTGGGCGACGTGATCCTGAGCATGAATGGTCAGCCGATCATCATGTCGGCCGACTTGCCGCATCTGGTCGGTGCCCTGAAAGCGGGCAGCAAAGCCAAGCTGGAAGTGATTCGTGATGGCAAGCGCCAGACCGTTGAACTGACCGTTGGCGCGATCCCGGAAGAGGGCGCAACCCTGGATGCTCTGGGCAACGCCAAACCGGGCGCCGAGCGCAGCAGCAATCGCCTTGGCATTGCCGTGGTTGAGCTGAGCGAGGAGCAGAAGAAGAGCTTCGACCTCAAGAGCGGTGTTGTGATCAAGGAAGTTCAGGACGGCCCAGCCGCCTTGATCGGCCTGCAGCCGGGCGACGTGATTACCCACTTGAATAACCAGGCGATCAACTCCACCAAGGAGTTCGCCGACATTGCCAAGGCGTTGCCGAAGAATCGCTCGGTGTCGATGCGCGTACTGCGTCAGGGGCGTGCAAGCTTCATCACCTTCAAGCTGACCGAGTAACTCGCCAGCCTGCATCCCAACAAAAAGCCCCGTCTTCGGTTAACGAAGGCGGGGCTTTTTTGTGGGCGATGGGTTTAGCTCATCATCCCTTTTACCAAGCGTTCTTGCTCGATCAACTCACGCTGGCGGGCATCTATTCGTGAGGACAGTGGGAAGTTGCTGCCGGCGCGGCGCTTGGCGAAGTCCAGTTGTTGAATGGCCTGCTTGAAGTCACCCACCAATGCAAAGTACTCGGCGCGGGCCTGATGCAGGCCGATGATGTTGCCGGACAGGCCACGTGTCTCGGCAACCTGGTACCACACATCCGGATCATCCGGACGTGATTTGAGTAGCCCGTCCAAGGCCTTTTCCGCATCGGCGATACGGTTCTGCTTGATCAGCAAGTCCACCCGCACCTGATTCAGCGGATAGTTGCCGGGGTACTGGGTGAGCATCCGATCAGTGCGTTGCTGGGCATCGGGCAAGCGGTTATTGGCCATATCCAACTCGATCTGCGCCAGGTTGTAGGTGATGTCGTTGGGCGCCTTGGCCAACAATGGCTGCAAGCTTTCCCGTGCCTCTTTGTACTGAGTGCCTTTGATCTGGGCTATTGCCAGGCCATAACGCGCCACATCGTTTTTCGGGTTCTCGTCCAGCTGCGCCTGGAAGCGCTTGGCGGCGAGGCCCGGGGTGTCTTCGTATTGCAACTGCACCCGTGCGCGAATCAGCTGATAGCGCAAACTGTCTTCCGTGCCGCCGGGTTTGGCTTGCTCGGCGCGGTTGCGGGTGTCGGCGATCCGCGACTCGGTCACCGGGTGCGTCAGCAGGAATTCCGGCGGCTTGGCGTCGAAACGGTATTGGCGCATCAGGCGTTCAAACATGGTGGGCATGGAGCGCGGGTCGTAACCGGCTTTTTCCAGGTTGAGAATGCCGATACGGTCAGCTTCCTGCTCGTTCTGGCGGGAGAACCGGCGCTGCTCCTGGATGGCCGCCGCCTGGCTGCCGGCAATCGCGGCAATCCCCGCATCGCCCGCACCCGCTGCGGCAGCGATAATCCCGCCGAGCAAAGCCGCCATCATCGGTAGCTGCATGCGCGACTGAGCTTCCACGCCACGGGCAAAGTGGCGTTGGGACAAGTGAGCCAATTCGTGGGCGAGCACCGAGGCATATTCACCTTCGGTCTGGGCATTGAGGAACAGGCCGCCGTTGACCCCGACAATCCCGCCTGGCGCAGCAAAGGCGTTGAGTTGCGGGCTGTTGATCAGGATGAATTCCAGGCGTCGGTCATTGACCTGGCTGGTTTCCACCAGCTTGTACACGCTGGTTTCAACGTAATCCTTGAGTTGTGGATCATTGAGCTGCGAGACCTGGCCCCGCAGGTAGGCAAGCCAGGCACGGCCCAGTTGGAATTCCTGTTGCGGAGAGACAATGGCAGAACTGGCGTCGCCAAGTGACGGCAGGTCGTCAGCGAAGCCCGGAGAGGCCAGCAGGCAGGCCAGCGTCAGCAGGGTAGGGCGCAAAAAAGTCATGCACAGAGCCTTTCGACAAAGAGCTTACTGTAGCCGGACACTGAGCTTCGGACCAGATATTCTAAGCACCCCAATCGCCTGTCCGGAGTAAACCATGACCGACGCTGTAGCCTTTGATGCCGAACTCGATGCCAGTGGCCTCAATTGCCCGTTGCCTTTGCTCAAGGCCAAGTTGGAACTCAATCGGTTGGCCAGCGGTGCAGTGCTTAAGGTCATCGCCACAGACGCTGGCTCCCAGCGCGATTTCCGGACCTTCGCGAGGTTGGCCGGGCATACTCTATTGCACGAAGAAGACGCCGCCGGTGTGTACCGTTACTGGTTGCGCAAGGCCTGAGCCGTTTGCCCCTTCACCCGAGGTTGATTGATGTTCAAAGTGTTACGAGACTGGATTCAGCGCTACTTCTCCGACGAAGAAGCTGTCGTGCTGGCGGTCCTGCTGTTCCTGGCCTTCACGGCCGTGCTCACCTTGGGCGGCATGCTCGCGCCAGTGCTGGCAGGGATGGTGCTGGCTTACCTGATGCAGGGCCTGGTCACTACCCTGGAGCGATTGCGCTTGCCGGGCGGCGTTGCGGTGGGCCTGGTGTTCGCCTTGTTCATGGGGTTGCTGGTGGTGTTTATCGTGGTGGTCTTGCCATTGCTGTGGCATCAGTTGATCACCCTGTTCAACGAGTTGCCGGGGATGCTCGCCAAGTGGCAGTCACTCTTGCTGTTGTTGCCGGAACGCTACCCGCACCTGGTGTCGGATGAGCAAGTGCTGCAAGCCATCGAAGTGGCGCGTGGCGAGATCGGAAAATTCGGGCAGTGGGCGCTGACGTTTTCCCTGTCCAGCCTGCCGCTGCTGGTCAACATCATGATCTACCTGGTGCTGGTACCGATCCTGGTGTTTTTCTTCCTCAAGGACCGCGCAATGATCGGCCGCTGGGTCAGCGGTTACCTGCCGCGTGAACGCGCGCTCATTACCCGCGTGGCCGAAGAGATGAACCGGCAGATCGCCAACTACATTCGCGGCAAAGTGATTGAGATTGTTATCTGTGGAGGCGTCACCTACATCGCATTTGTCGCGCTCGGGCTGAACTATGCGGCGCTGCTGGCGTTGCTGGTGGGCGTGTCGGTGGTGGTGCCGTATGTCGGCGCGGTGGTGGTGACGGTGCCGGTGATGTTGATCGCATTGTTTCAGTGGGGCTGGAGTGACCAGTTCATCTACCTGATGGCGGTGTACGGCATTATCCAGACCCTGGATGGCAACGTACTGGTACCGCTGCTGTTTTCCGAGGCCGTCAACCTGCACCCGGTGGCGATCATCTGTGCAGTGTTGTTGTTTGGTGGGTTGTGGGGATTCTGGGGCGTATTCTTCGCGATTCCACTGGCGACGTTGTTCAAAGCCGTACTGGATGCCTGGCCACGAAAAGAGCCGGTGGTTGCGCCTTTGTTGTAACGGTTGGGGCGAACATCCAGTGTTCGCCCCTCACGCGTCAGGCCTTTTCCAGGGCCTGTGCCGCCGCCAAAACGGCGTCCACATGGCCCGGCACTTTCACGCCGCGCCATTCCTGACGCAGCACGCCCTCCTTGTCGATCAGGAAAGTGCTGCGATCAACCCCCAGGTATTCCTTGCCATACAGCTTCTTCAGCTTGATCACATCAAACAACTGGCAAACCGCTTCGTCCTTGTCACTGATCAGCTCAAAGGGAAACGCCTGCTTGCTCTTGAAGTTCTCGTGGGATTTCACGCTGTCACGCGACACGCCAAACACTTCGGTGTTGGCG
Source organism: Pseudomonas sp. O39 (assembly GCF_045447295.1). Taxonomy (NCBI): domain Bacteria; kingdom Pseudomonadati; phylum Pseudomonadota; class Gammaproteobacteria; order Pseudomonadales; family Pseudomonadaceae; genus Pseudomonas; species Pseudomonas sp. O39. Next base: position 145,297 of record NZ_JBJGXV010000005.1, on the reverse strand, counting down.
GCCTTGAACGCCGCGTACTGGTCACGGAAACCCTGGCCTTCAGTGGTGCAGCCCGGGGTGCTGTCCTTCGGATAGAAGTAGATCACCACCTGCTTGCCCTTGAGTGCAGCGAGGCTGAAGGTCTGGCCGCTGGTGGCCTGGGCTTCGAAATCGGCCACGGGTTTGTCGATGGCTACCGGCATGAGTTCTTCCTTACATTGGGTTTTGTGGGCGCCACGGCTCGATCAGCGCATCGAGGTTCAGGGCATCGGCGAAATCCAGGAACTGGTCGCGCAGCCAACTGATCTGCACGCCGGCCGGCAGGGTCACGGTGAACGTTGCGTTGAGCATGGTGCCGCCGGTTTGTGGCGCCTGGTAGGTATCACAGGTCAGGTTTTCCAGCTCGACGTTATGGTCGATGAAGAACTGGCACAGCTCGTTGACGATGTCCGAGCGGTAGGCCGAGCTGACGTACGCTACATAAGGCAGGGCTTGTGGGCGGTTTTCCAACGCCGCACTGCGCACCACGTTGACCGTGAAGTCGTGCTTCTTCGCCAAGCCCGGCAGGCCGGTTTCCAGACGCGCCAGGGCATCCCAGGTGCCGGAAATCTGCAGCACCAACGCACTGCACTCGCCATGGCGGGTCAGGCGGGAGGTCACAACGGCGCAGCGGTTTTCATGGCTGGCGCGGCACAGGACGTTGGTCAGCTCCATGGGGTTGGCGCCGAGGGCACTGATAACAAGGAATTGTTCGCGAACTGTGGGGGTGGACATGCAGCCTTCCTAAAACGATGAGCGGTCGATACGGTGAGGGCTGTATCGATCAAAGCATGAAGGGTAGCGAAAAGCGTCGCCAAGGGATAGGAGGTGGCGTTTTCATTGCGTGATCGGTCTGATTTCAGCGTGCTTCAAGCAACGCTTCGGCCCAATGATGGCATTGCCCGTCGTTTAGTTGATCCAGAACGCATCCTCAGGCGGTACTTCGCTTGTACAAGCATCTTGGCGCCAGTACCATTACGGCTCTCTTTTTCCGGCAGGAGCGGTTGCATGATTGCGGGCAGTATGGTGGCACTGGTCACACCCATGGATGCACAAGGTCATCTCGACTGGGATAGCCTGGGCAAACTGGTGGACTTCCACCTGCAAGAGGGCACCAACGCCATTGTGGCGGTCGGCACCACAGGTGAATCGGCCACCCTTGATGTGGAAGAACACATTCAGGTGATCGAATTCGTGGTCAAGCGCGTCGCGGGTCGTATCGCCGTGATCGCCGGTACGGGCGCCAACTCGACGCGTGAAGCGATCGAGCTGACAAAAAACGCCAAGAAAGCCGGCGCTGATGCTTGCCTGCTGGTGACCCCGTACTACAACAAGCCGACCCAGGAAGGCCTGTACCAGCACTTCCGCACCATTGCCGAAGCCGTTGATATCCCGCAAATCCTTTACAACGTGCCCGGCCGCACTGCCTGCGACATGAAGGCCGAGACCGTGATTCGGCTGTCCACCGTACCGAACATCATCGGTATCAAGGAAGCCACCGGTGACCTGCAACGCGCCAAGGACATCCTGGCCGGCGTGAGCAGCGACTTCCTGGTGTATTCCGGTGACGACGCCACGGCGGTCGAACTGATCCTGCTGGGTGGCAAAGGCAACATCTCGGTGACCGCCAACGTTGCCCCGCGTGCTATGAGCGACATGTGCGCCGCTGCCATCGCCGGCGATGCCGTGAAAGCGCGTGCGATCCACGAGCAGTTGATGCCGCTCAACAAGACACTCTTTATCGAATCCAACCCTATTCCCGTGAAATGGGCGCTGTTTGAGATGGGCTTGATGCCGGACGGTATCCGTCTGCCGCTCACCCGGCTCAGCGAAGCCTGTCACGAACCGCTGCGACAGGCCCTGCGCCAGTCCGGCGTCCTGGTTTAATTGAGGAAGCACTACGCATGAAGCGATTGGCCGGACTTTCCGCACTTGCCTTGATTATCTCCAGCACCAGCGGCTGCGGTTGGATTTGGGGCCCGGATGGTTACTTCCGTGACCGCGGTAGCGATTACCTGGAAGCACAAGCAACCAAACCGATGCAACTGCCGCCCGACGTCAATGTCGCCAAGCGCCTTGACCCGTTGCTGCCGATCCCGCGCAACGTCGCCGACGACACCACCAAGGGTGAGTACGTGGTGCCGCGTCCACAGCCGATCTCGGCCGTGGCTGACGCCAGTGATTACAGCCTGCAGAAGAGCGGCGACAACCGCTGGATCATCGCTCAGCGCCCACCTGCCGAAGTCTGGCCGGTGGCGGTGCAGTTTTTCCAGGACAACGGTTTCCGCATTGATCAGCAGCGTCCGCAGACCGGTGAGTTCACCACGGCGTGGCAGCACGGCAGCGAACTGTCCGCCAACATGGCCAAGCGCCTGCAGGCCGGTGGTGTAGCCGCCGACAGCGAAGCCCGTGTGCGTGTGCGTATCGAGCCAGGCGTGCAACGCAATACCAGTGAAGTCTACGTGGTCAGCGCCGAGCGTCCTGCCGGCAGCACTGCCAACGTCGATTTCACCCCGCGTTCGGTCAACATGGGCGTTGACGCCGCGCTGGTCGACGAGATGCTGGCCAGCATGAGCCGTATCTCCGAGAAGGGTGGTTCAGTCTCCCTGCTCGCCGCCGGTAACTTCGACACGCCTAACCGCGTCAGCCTCACCGAAGACGGCAGCGGCAACGTGGTGCTGACCCTGGGTGAAGACCTCGACCGCGCCTGGGCCAGTGTTGGCCGTGCGTTGGAGCAAGGTCCTTGGCGCGTTGAAGACATCAACCGCAGCCTGGGCCTGTACTACATCAACGTGGCTGAAAAGGCCGAGAAGAAAGACGACGAGCCAGGCTTCTTCGGCAAGTTGTTCGGCAGCAAGCCGACCAAGGAAGAGATCGAAACCCGCGCCGAGCGTTACCAGGTTCGTCTGAGCAAGGTTGGCGAGAGCGTGCAAGTCACTGTCGAGAAGAACATCAACACCGTTGCGCCTGCTGAAACAGCACGCAAAGTGTTGGGCGTGATTCAGGACAACCTGGGCTGATCCGATGCGCTTTGCCGTTCTCGGCAGCGGTAGCCAAGGGAACGGCACGCTGGTCGCTCATGACGACACGTACGTGCTGGTGGATTGTGGTTTCTCCCTGCGGGAAACCGAGCGGCGCCTGCTACGCCTGGGGGTAAACCCTGCGCAGCTGAGCGCGATTCTGGTGACCCACGAACATGCCGACCACGTGCATGGCGTGGGTTTGCTGTCTCGGCGCTACAATCTTCCGGTGTACCTGAGTCGCGGCACCTTGCGCGGGATGCGCAAACCCATAGAACCCGCAGGTTTCCTGGCCGGTGGCGAGACGCTGCAGATTGGTGCGTTGAGCATCAATGTGGTTGCCGTAGCGCACGACGCCCAGGAGCCGACGCAGTACGTATTCAGTGACGGTGAGCGGCGTTTCGGCGTGCTCACCGACCTGGGTTCCTACTGCTCAAAGGTACTGGACGGTTACCGTGATCTCGATGCATTGATGATCGAGTCCAACCACTGCCGAGACCTGCTGGCACGTGGTCATTACCCGTACTTTCTCAAGCAACGGGTGGGCGGCGAGCTGGGACATTTGAACAACCACCAGGCGGCGTACCTGGTGTATGAGTTGGGCTGGCAAGACTTGCAACACCTGGTCCTGGCCCACCTGAGCAGCAAGAACAACCTGCCGCAGCTGGCCCGGCAATGTTTTGTCGACACCCTCGGGTGCGACCCGGACTGGCTGCAACTGGCCGATCAAGATTCAGGGCTCGACTGGCGACACATCGCCTAGCCCACCATTTAGCAAGCGGAGCCCATCATGGAAAAACGTGAAGAACTCTACCGCGGCAAAGCCAAGTCGGTGTACAAGACCGACGACGCCAACCGCCTGATCCTGCTGTTTCGTAACGACACCTCGGCGTTCGACGGCAAGCGCATCGAACAACTTGATCGCAAAGGCATGGTGAACAACAAGTTCAACGCCTTCATCATGCAGAAACTCGAAGCGGCCGGCATTCCGACCCAATTCGACAAACTGCTGGGCGACAACGAGTGCCTGGTGAAGAAGCTGGACATGATCCCGGTCGAATGCGTCGTGCGTAACTACGCCGCCGGCAGCCTGGTCAAGCGCCTGGGCGTGGAAGAGGGCCTCAAGCTCAACCCTTACACCTTCGAGCTGTTCCTGAAGGACGACGCCAAGGGCGACCCGTTCATCAACGAATCCCACGTCGTGGCGTTCGGCTGGGGCACCGCTGAGCAGCTGGCACGCATGAAGGAGTTATCCCTCAAGGTCAACGACGTGCTGAGCAAGCTGTTCGACGACGCAGGCCTGCTGCTGGTCGACTTCAAACTGGAATTCGGCGTGTTCCACGACGGCTCCATCGTCCTGGGCGACGAATTCAGCCCGGACGGCTGCCGTCTGTGGGACAAAGACACCAAGAAGAAGATGGACAAAGACCGCTTCCGCCAGGGCCTCGGTGACGTTATCGAAGCCTACGAAGAAGTCGCCGAGCGCCTCGGCGTACCGCTTTAATCGACGCAAGCATCTGATAGAACGGAAAAAAATCGCTTTTGGGGTTTGCTTCCGCGAAACACACTGTTATGATGCGCGCCGTTGGAGAGATGCCAGAGTGGCCGAATGGGACGGATTCGAAATCCGTTGTACCTTCACCGGTACCTAGGGTTCGAATCCCTATCTCTCCGCCATTACATAGAAAAAGCCCCGTCGCTGAATAAGCGACGGGGCTTTTTTGTTTTCAGATGTTCGTACTTGTTTCTACCACTCCTGCCTCCCTGTTTTCTTGCGTAAGCCGCATTTCAGTCGTTCTCTGGGAGCGCAGCCCTGTTGGAGTGGGCCTGCAGAAGCGGCTGCTTAATCTGGTGTTTATGCCTGTCGGCAGCCTTCACCGCCTTTGACTGTCTCTTGTTAGCGGTATGGACATTTGGTGCCTGAAAAGGTTGTTAGGGTCTACCTGGTTTTTCAGGGAAATCAACTCATCTACCAATCCCGAGTCTCCATAGTAAAGTTCCAGCCAACTGTCATCAGGCCTGCCGTTTACCACTAGCATGTCGACATCCGGATAGTTTATGTAGCAGCCTTCATATCGCCCCTCGACGCCCGGTCGCTGATTGGGTTGACTGGCGTGGACGTCTTCGTAGATTTTATTGATCCATTCGAGTTGAATATTGTCTTGAGCGGGGTCAGTCCAGTAGGTTTGATATTGAGACTTTAATATTGATTTGCGCTGTGGAACAGCCGTGTTTCCTTGGCCCAGGCTATTGATTCTCCCACCATAGGAATCAATTTGAACAAGGGATTGGCTGAATGTCCCATGTTGCGAAGGGGTGCTCAGATTATTATAAAAAGCATCGCATTCTTCGTCGGTGAAATTATCCACTTGGTAGGCAGACTTGTATTTTCCTCTTTGATTGTTTCCTGACCCATTAATCATCTGGGTGATATAGAACCAATCCATGAGCAATCCAGGCGAAGCTTTGCTGATAGCTCTGCCAGCCATGCTATGCGGTCTTGGCGCGATGTTGGGTAATACGAAACCGTCGTAGAACTTGCCGTGGCCCGGTGCGGCACTGTTTATAGCCGAGAGAAAATCGTTAAAGGGAGCATCTCGCTCGTGATCGCCCACCAGGCCATCGCATCCCGTGTATTGGATGGCAAGAATGATTTTGGGGTTGGCGTCGATGTGATTCAGTTTCAGCAGGCTGAATAGACCACCGTTGGCTTTTGATAAAATAGGCGAGGTTGCATCTGAATCGTTTTTGGCGAACCAGTCGTGATAGCCACGCAAAAATGTTCTAAAACTAATGTTGTCAAAGTCAGACCAGTCCCAGGAGAGCGTTGTCCAATAAGCTTTTTGTGGCGCCTCGGGCAGGTCGTTGAAGTAGTAACGAATAATGATGCCGAAATTTCCGCCACCGGCTCCGCAGCAAGCCTTGAAAAGTTCTCGATGCAGCTTGAGATTTGAATGGGGGGTGACATGGACGGGGACTAACGATCTGCCGCTATTGGCGGGGTCCGGAATCAGGATGTCCACGCCGGTTACCCAGTCGACCGTCAACCCCTGAAGGCGCGACAGTAAACCGTAGCCACCGCCGCTGATGTGGCCTCCGAGCCCCACGGAGTAACACGAACCGCCAGGTATCGTCTTGCCGCTCTGTTTGTACATTGCCACATAACCATCCCAGTTCTGGCTACCTGTGAAAGCAGCGTATTGGTAATGGGTGGGGGTATGACTGTCATGTTTATAAAGCGGTTGAATATTGCCATCCGTATCATGAGAAAAACCTTTAAGTTCGCCCACGTCAATAATGGCTAGATTTTCGTTGTTTAATTGGTTCGACACGAAGCCTTCATAGCAATGTGCTCCGCTCCTTACGGTGATCCGAAAGCCTTGTGAGAGGGCTTCATTCGCAGCGTCCAGTACTTCTTCTGGTGTTTTGCACACGTAGATTCGTTTCGCTCCCGTTCCGGGACTTGGCGGCCAACGGAGATTGAAGCCTTTCTGTAAGGTTGAAAATGTCTTGTTGTCTTCCGTTATTGTAATAAAACTCGAGTTGCCTGTTGGGGTACTCATACTTGTGCGCCTCCTTGCAAAAAATATGTGCCCTGCGCTGCGCAAGTGTCCTGACTGTTAGTGCTCAATCAGAATGTAAGTGCGTGTTTCACTAGGCGTATCTCACCTTAGTCTATATTTTCACGCTGTCCATGCTTCTTGCTAAAGCGCTTAGCCTGATATTTTTAGGTGGGTATCCGAAAGGTTATCGGTTGCTAATCGTCATACACTACTGTTTCGCCCGTGTGCTTGGCGGTAGAGAAGGGTGAGGTGTGTGTCGGTCGGCGTTCGCCGCCTTGTGTTTTCTTCTTTTGTCGTCGAATTTATTTTTTATGATGGACAATCTAAAAGCTTGCGCTAGCCTTAGGGGCTCACTCTAGAGTGAGGCGCCAATTCATCAAAGAGATGAGGTGTCAATAATCTCGGGCCATGTACGGCTCCTAGTATCGTTCTGAAGGAATAGAACAATGTCTAAGATTGATTTTTCATTACTGAAGTCAACCATAAATGATTCAGCTTCTTTGATGCCTGACATCGCCAATAAAAAAATCCTGATGGGCTTTTGGCATAATTGGCCAGCGGGCCACAGTGACGGTTATCAAGGTGGGCATTTCGCTAATCTAGAACTGGTGGATATACCCAAGGACTACAACGTTGTTGCCGTGGCTTTTATGAAAGGCCAGGGCATTCCTACGTTCAAACCCTATAACCTCTCCGACGACGAGTTTCGCCGCCAGGTGGGCGTGCTGAACAGTCAGGGCAGGGCTGTCTTGATCTCGTTGGGCGGTGCCGACGCTCATATCGAGTTGCACAAAGGGGATGAACAACCTCTGGCCAATGAGATCATCCGCTTGGTTGAAACATACGGCTTCGATGGGTTGGATATCGACCTTGAGCAAAGTGCCATTGATTTCGCTGACAACAAGACGGTGCTGCCGACAGCCTTGAAACTGGTCAAGGATCACTACAAGGGTGAGGGCAAGCATTTTATTATCAGTATGGCGCCTGAGTTTCCCTATCTCCGGGCGGGCGGCAAGTACGTTGATTACATTCAGGCGCTCGAGGGCTACTACGATTTCATTGCGCCTCAATACTACAACCAAGGTGGCGATGGGATCTGGGTTCAAGAATTCAATAACGGTCAGGGGGTCTGGATTGCGCAGAACAATGATGCGATGAAGGAGGACTTTCTTTACTACCTGACCGAGAGCCTGGTAACCGGCACTCGGGACTACATCGCCATCCCCGCGGACAAGTTCGTCATTGGCTTGCCGACCAACATTGACGCTGCGGCGACAGGCTATGTCATTGAGCCTGCTGCGGTGGTTAATGCGTTTAAACGTCTCGATGCTGCCGGCCATTCCATCAAAGGACTGATGACCTGGTCGATCAACTGGGACAATGGCGTCAGCAGGGACAATGTTCCCTACGATTGGGAGTTCTACAATCGCTATGCTCCGTTGATTCACGGTGATACAGGTATCGGCGACCGGCCAACGGCTCCCGCCAATTTGTCCTATAAGGACGTGACTGAAACCCGCGTGACCTTGAGTTGGGGGGCCGCAGCGGGCCCTCGTCCAATTCAAACATACACGCTGTACCGCAACGGGACCCCCATAGGTCAGACGGCGAACTTGACGCGGGAAGACTCGGGTCTAACCCCGAACACGCAGTACAGTTACTTTGTTACGGCAACCGACTCTTTGGGAAAAGAGTCGCTTCCCAGCATGAGCCTGAGCGTTAGAACCGCCGGAGACGTAACCGACCCCGAGTATCCCGAATGGCAATTGGACCATCGGTATCGCAAGGGGGATGGCGTGACTTTTGAGGGCAACAGGTACTTGTGCCTGCAAGAGCACGCATCAAACTCAGGCTGGACACCACCCGTCGCCTTTACCCTGTGGTCGAAGGTCGCAATCAAACGACGAGCTTAGAGCGGTATGAAAAGCCCGGCAGAAGTGCCGGGCTTTTCTTTGCCTTTGAATAGGGCTATTTCGTTTTTGTCGTCCGGTTAGCCAGGCTGGGCCACCAAGCTATTGCTCACATTACGCCCGAGCACCAGCACCGTTACAAAGCCACAGCCCACCAACGCTGTCGCCAGGCTCAACAACACCGCGCTACCCATTTGATCGACAATTTGGCCGCCGAAGAACGACCCCAAAGCGATGATCACCTGGAACAAGGCAACGAACAGTGGCATGCCGCGTTCGACGTCCTTGGGGGCGACGACAAACATCCAAATACTGGCGCAAGCCGGGAAGGCGCCGAAGGCGAAGCCCCAGAGTGCGATCAGCATTGCGGCGCCGGTCATGCCGGTGGCGAAGTAGGGGAACAGGGCGGTGCTGGTGCCGATCATCAGTGCGACCAGCAACAGGGTGTGACGCACGCTGCGGTTGGCGGCGAAACCGGCAAAGACATTGCCCATTACCCCGGCCACGCCGTAAAGCAGTAGCAGTGAGCCAATTGTCGGGCCGTCGAAGCCGGAACTGTTTTTGAAGAAGGGCGCAACATAGGTGTATGCAGCAAAGTGCGCCAGGCCGATCAGCAAGACAGCGATCAAGCCGACCCGTGCTTGCGGGTTGATAAACAAGGCTGGCAGATCACGGATCTGAATAGCCTTTTCCGGGGTGAGTCGCGGTAGCAGGAATACCTGCGCCAGCAGCACCGGTACGCCCACGATTGCGGTGACCAGAAAGGTCATGCGCCAGCCCATCAGGCCACTCAGCCACGTACCCACGGGCACGCCCAGTACCGTGGCCAGGGTCACCCCCATCATGATGATTGAGGTCGCCTTCGCTACGCCCACGCCCTTGGGGGCCAGGCGGCCGCTGAGAGCGATGGCCGTTGCCCAGAAACCACCGATGCTGATACCCAGCAGCACGCGGCCGAACAGCAGCAGGTTGAAGTCGCTGGCGTAGGCCACGACCGTGTTGGCGATGATCATGATCAGCGTCAGGCCAATCAGCAGGTAACGCCGGTCCATGGCGCCAATGCTCACCGACAGCAAAGGCGCAGCTAGGGCGGCCATGATGCCGGGCAGGGTGACCATCAGGCCGGCATGACCGGCACTGATGCCGAGGTCGCTGGCGACGTCGTTGAGTACGCCCACGGGCAGAAACTCACTGGTCACCAGGGCGAAGGCACCCACGGCAACCGAGAGAATCGCCAGCCACTGCTGTTTGACACTCTGTTGATTATGTTCAGGGCGGCCGCTGGAGGCCTGGCTGACGCTTGGCATGGTGTTGGGTTCCATAGGGGAATGTCGCTTGAAATCAAGCGATGCACGGGCAGGAAAAGTGGAGGCGATTATAGGAATTGGTTTTGCTAATCACACAGGCGATCGTTTCGATAATAACCATCAGTGCAATCGATTCGACGCCCTACGGGACGATTGCGCTTTTCGTACCGGTTTCTCCAATGTTGCCTACAAACAGCGCGTTGCGGCTCTCACGGTAACTGCCTATCTTGGTTTTGAGGCATTTTCAGGTAGAAAATCCCACACCGCAAAGGACATGCAGCATGAGCAAAAACATCAAAAGAACCTCCGATAACATGGCCAGTCTGGCCGCGGAAACGCTCAGCAACCCCGATTCCTCAGCCATTGCCAAAAGCCTTGCTGCTTCAGCGTTGGCTCAGAGCGGTACCGATAAGCAGACGAGTGCAGAGATGGAGGAGAAAGCCGGGAAGGCGCTTCAAAGCGATAAATACAGCGACGCTACAAAATCCCTTGCTGCCTCGGTTCTCTCCCAAGCCAATAAAGAACGGGGAAACTGAATTACACGCTCCGCCATTACCTGAAAAAGCCCCGTAGCCAAATAAGCTATGGGGCTTTTTCTTAGCTGGGTGTCCCGGTTTTCTCGGCGGGCTCGCCTCTATTATTTGCGTCTCAGTGAATGGCGTCCGGCTGCTCGGCGCGAATCGCCCAAGGGCCGGCAGTCACCCGAGGCTTAACCTGCTGATGGAAAGGGCGCATTGTGCTATCTGCTGCTGTACTTCCCTATCGTTACGGAGCATGACCACCATGAAGATCCGCCACGAACACGCCGTTGGATACCGCACTGCACTTTTATTCGGGGCTTGCCTGGGCGCTGCTTTGCTCGCAGGCCAAGCCTATGCCTCTGGTGATGAATCGGCACCGCCCAAGCCCAACTGCCCCAAAGGCCAGGTCTGGGACACCAAGACCGGAAAATGCGTGCTGCAAACCAGCAAAGCCACCTCAGACACCGACCGTACCGACTATGCCTACCGCCTGGCGAAAGATGGGCGCTATGACGAGGCGCTGGCCTTGCTTGATACCCTGCAAAACCCGAATACCGCCAAGGCCCTCAACTACCGCGGCTACGCCACGCGCAAACTGGGGCGTACCGATGAAGGCATCAGTTATTACCTGAAGTCGGTCGCGCTCGACCCCAACTACGCCCAGGTTCGCGAGTACTTGGGTGAGGCCTACGTGATCAAGGGCCGCGTCGACTTGGCACAAGAGCAATTGGTGAAAATCAAAGCCTTGTGCAGCACCACCTGCGAAGAGTACGAAGACCTGGCCGAAGCCATTGCTGCCGCGCCACAGGCTTGAAAAAGATGAGTGAACCCGCAGGGTACAGCCATCACCCGTGATGGCTGTATTTTGTCGCGACTAGAGCGTGTTGTTCTGACAACAGCCCCCGGCTGAGGACTGCGTAATGGCGGTATGATATCCTTGTGCCATCACGCATTGTGATCGTCACGGAGGATGTTATGAAGACGTTGTCGTTGGTAGGGTTGCTGGTGGTACTGGCCGTTAGCCCGATGTTCGCGGTGGCGTGCCCGAAAGGCACGCACCCGGTGGGTGGCACTGGGTCGCACCACAAGGGTGGGACTTGCCAGTAGCCATTGTTTGGGCTTGGGCTGGGCTAGTGCTGTAGGCTGTCGCTGGCAATCGCCAGCGATGTGCTCACCAGTTTCAATACTCGGTTACGACCACCTTCTGCCAGTAAATAAGTACCGTCCCCCGTTCGCACAATCGACTGCGGCGCCTTCAAGAACGACAGAATCGTCTGTTGCTGCCCCTGTTTGTCGATCAGCAGCAACCTTGCCCGATGCGTCGAGTCTTCATTGACCCACAGCCCGCGTTCATCGCACATCAAAAACGTCGGTTTGTTCAGGCCCGCCATCACCACAGGGTCGCTGCCGTCTTCGGTCAGCTCCCGTACCACGCCTTTTTTCTTTTCCGTGTAGAGCATTCGGCCATCGGTGCAACGCGTAATGGATTCGCCCTCGTGCAACTGGTCGCGCACGACGGTCAGGGATTGGTCGCTCCAGCGATAACGCAATAGCCGCCCATTGTCCTTGCGGTCTTCGATGGCGTAGAGGTCATCACCCTCGACCCACAGGCCTTGAACGTTTTCACCCCGGAACAGCTCAGTGACGACACCCTCCTTGAGAAAGCTGACGGGGGCGTCGCCGGTTTCCTGGCTGAACACCCAGCCGCCGTGCGTTGCGAACATGCCGTCAGGTTTGGACAGGCTGCCGACCACCACTTCGCGTTGCCCGTCGGGATGGATGCGCACGATGCTGCCTTTCGCATCGTTGAGTTCCTGGCTGACCATCAGCGAGCCGTCAGGCAAAGGCATCAGCGAGGCCGCTTTGGGCACATCGCTGTGCACGGTTTGAACACTCCAGCCGGCCGCCGCGCTCACGGGGTAGAAGCTTTGCCAGGCGAAAAAGCCCAAGGTTGCACTACCCATCAAGCCGATCAGACTTAACCCCCATCGCAGAAATTGATGCAGGGATCCGGTGTCAGTCATTTTTATCTTCCTTGTTTATTGATCAAGCTGTCGGTCAGCGTCGGCGAGATTCTCACGCGTCTGCCGAGGGGGCGTGTGCGCCGTGACTCTGGAACCGCGCGGCATAATCCTGGCCACCGTAAAACACTCCCAGGATCGACACCGCATGAGTATCGGCGGCGACCCTGAATGCGATGGCGGTGGTATGCCGGTAATGGGTGATGCGCAACGTGGGTAGCAGGTCTTCACGGCGGGTGCCGCGCAAGGGCAACACGCAAAGGCTTTCGCAGTAGCTGATGAGGTTGTCAACAAAGCGTGCCGCTACCACTGGGGATTCGGTATCGCTGATGTAGTCTTCGAGGGCGTCAAGCTGGGCTAACGCCTCAGGCGCACAGGCTACCGAATGACTCACGGTTTTTCGGTACTCTTTCGCTGACGTTTTGTCGCCATGTGTTCTCGAACCTGCTCGGCGGACAGTGCCCCGCCAGGGTCGGCCGTGAGAGCGGCAGCCGCAGGGATCACCTGGTCGCGCAACCAGTCCTCCATCGCGCGGTCACGCGCCAGCAGCACCCTCAGGCCGTCGCGTATGACTTCACTCTCGGTCGCGTATTCACCGGCAGCGACCTTGGCTTTGACCAGGGCGGCCATCTCGAGTGGCAGGGTGATGCTCATTTGCTGGGTTGAGCGCATGTCGACGTCCGCAGGTGTTGAGTAGGATTCAATCCTACTGGACCATTGGCGTGTTGCAAGAAGCAACTGACCGATACCGCTCGATGGCGTCTCGTCGTCGTTCCAAAAAGGATGGGGGTTCTGGCAGGTTTCCATGAGCGTCTTTCTCTCCCTGAGTAGGTCAGGTCGAAAGTATTGACGCTTTTTGCCGACTGTGTGGCGCCGGCGGGCGAATCACCCACTGATATGTATGACTTCATATTTGTAGCAGGGTTATTAATACAAACCGGCCCCGTCACGCATGGCGCCCCATCCCCGCCCATACGATAATGCCCCTCAAATCGACCACACTGGCCTTCCCGTGAACATCAACTTCGACCTCAACGACCTCCAAGCCTTCCGCGCCGTGGTGGACAAGGGCAGTTTTCGGGGTGCCGCCGAGGCCATCCGTATCTCGCAACCGGCTCTCAGCCGGCGTATCGAAAAGCTTGAGTCCGCCCTCGATGTAAAGTTGTTCGAGCGCACCACGCGGCGGGTCAGCCTGACCATGGTCGGGCGAGCGTTCCTGCCCCAGGTGGAGCGCATACTCGACGACCTCGATACCGCCTTGATGGGCATCAGTAACGTGGCGTCCACGCGCATGGGTAACGTCACCATCGCCTGTGTGCCGTCCACCGCTTACTACTTCATGCCCCACGTAATCTCCGAATTCCACAAGCTGTACCCGAAGATTCGCCTGCGGGTGCTGGATGCCAGTGCCGGTGAGGTGTGCAACGCGGTGGAAAGTGGCGAGGCGGATTTCGGCGTGAGTTTCAGTGGCAGCCTGGCCGACGAGGTGGAGTTCGAGCTGCTGTTTCAGGAGCGCTATGTGCTGGCCTGTCGCCGTGGTCATCCGTTGGCCGAGCGCGCGAGCGTGACCTGGGCCGAAGCGTATGAGCACGACTACATCACCGTGGACAAAACCTCAGGCAACCGCTTCCTGCTGGACCAGGCCTTGCGTGGCGTGCGCGTGAAAAAACCGAGTATTTGCGAGACCCACCACGTGACCACAATGATCGGGCTGGTGGAGGCGGGGTTGGGGGTGGCGATGGTGCCGTCGATTGCGATGCCGGCGGGCACCCATCCCATCCTGGTGAGTGTGCCGCTGGTCGAGCCGCAGGTGATGCGCCATGTGGGCCTGATAAAACGCCGCGGGCGGACATTGCCGCCAGCGGCGCTGGAGTTGGAGCGGTTGGTACGGGAGATGCCGTTTCGGTCAGCGTGATACCGAGTCCAGGCCGGTGGATTGCACCACCGGTTGCGCTTCGGGCGAGGCCAGGTAATGCAGCAACGCCTTGGCCTGGGCCGGGTGCTCGGCGTTAACCGGAATGCCCGCGGCAAAGCGCGTCACCGACTGCATGTCTTCCGGGATCTTGCCGACGTAGGTCACGCCCGGCACCGGCAACAATTCCGCAACCTGCTGCAAGCCCACCTCGTAATCACCCTTGGCGACCTGTTCGGCAACCGGGAGGCGTTCGATCATCGTGCCTTTGGCCGGTATGCCGAGCTTCTTGAACAGCTCCTTCTCGACATACACACCGCTGGCGCTGTCCGAGTACGCCACGGACTTGGCCTTGCTCAGCACTGCTTTCAACTCGGCATCGGTGCCGATTGCAGGCTTGGCCGCGCCTTCCTTCACCACCATGCCGATGCGCGAGTCCGCCAGTTCGACGCGGGACGCAGGGTCGACCTTGCCCTGTTTGATCAAGTCATCCAGGGCATAACCGACCATGATCACCACGTCGGCATGTTCGCCACGGGCCAGGCGGTTGGGAATCGCTTCCGGCGCCTTGCCCATCGACGGGCCGAGGATAGTGTCGAGGGTGTCACCGCTTTGCTGGGCGTATTGCGGGCCCAGCAATTTATACGCGGCGGTGAAACCACCGGAGGTCATCACCTTGAGCTCTTCGGCCTGTGCCGTCAGCGCCAGGGCGCCGAGGGCCAGGGCCGCCAGGGTTTTGAACCACGGCTTCATCACGCAGCCCCCTGCATCACCTGCCCACGGGTATTGGCGCGACGATACAGCGCGAGGGTCGAACACAAGGCGCAAAACGCGGCAAACATCATCCAGTAGGCCGGCGAAGCCTTGTCTTCGGTGATGTGAATGAACCAGGTGGAGATCGCCGGGGTGAACCCACCGAAGATCGCCGTCGCCAGGCTATAGGCCAGGGAGAAGCCCGCCACGCGCACTTCCACCGGCATGATTTCGGTCAGGGCCGGAATCATTGCGCCGTTGTACATGCCGTACAGGAACGAGAACCACAGCAGGGTTTCCAGCATATGCGCGAAGCTTGGCGCGTTCACCACGAACGACAGCGCCGGGTACGCGGTGATAACGGTCAGGGCGGTCATCGCCACCAGCACCGGCTTGCGGCCGAAGCGGTCGCTCAAGGTGCCGCCGATCGGCAGCCAGACAAAGTTCGACACGGCTACCAGCAACGTCACCAGCAGTGCATCGGAGGTGCTCAGTTGCAGCACGGTCTTGCCGAAGGTCGGCGCATACACGGTAATCAGGTAGAACGCGGTGGTGGTCATGGCCACCATCAGCATGCCGCCGATGACCATGGTCCAGTTTTTCACCAGGGTCGCCAGCACTTCGCGCATGGTCGGGCGATGCTTGCGATTGGCGAACTCTTCGGTTTCCTGCAGGTTACGGCGCAGCACGAAGATGAACGGGATGATCACGCAGCCGATGGCGAACGGAATGCGCCAGCCCCAATCGGCCACCACGGCTGGTTGCATCCAGACGTTCAGGCCATAGCCCAAGGCGGCCGCGACCACGATGGAGATCTGTTGGCTGCCCGACTGCCAGCTGGTGTAGAAGCCTTTGCGCCCGGGTGTGGCCATTTCGGAGAGGTAAACCGAGACACCCCCCAGTTCTGCACCGGCAGAGAAGCCTTGCAGCAAGCGGCCCAGCAACACCAGCAACGGTGCCCACAGACCGATGGTTTGATAACCCGGCACCAGCACGATCAGCAAGGTCCCGCTGGCCATGATCGACAGCGTCACGATCAACCCTTTGCGGCGACCCACGTCGTCGATATAGGCACCCAAAATGATCGCGCCCAGTGGACGCATCAGGAAGCCTGCACCAAAGACGGCGAAGGTCATCATTAATGACGCAAACTCATTGGCGGCGGGGAAGAACGCGGCAGCGATATAGGTGGCGTAGAAGCCGAACAGAAAGAAGTCGAACTGTTCGAGGAAGTTGCCCGAAGTAACGCGGAATACCGCACCAACTTTCGAGCGGGCAGAGTCGGGCCGGGAAGGGCTAGTCATGGTTTTGTGTCTCCAGCGTTCTTTTTAAAGTGCTTGTTTCGCTTAAGACCGCGGATAGTGGCTGACACATTTAGAAATGATAAGTGAGTAATTTGGATGTATTGATGCGTCAAGGCTATCAATCGTCCGTCGCGTCAAAAATCCACACCCTGTTCTATGCTTAAGGTGTGACCAATTCTTACGGATGGGAGGTGGCAATGGCTAACGAACAGAAGCGTCAGGATGAGTCGGCGCGCGAGCAACCCGAGCGACGGCATGAGGAAGAAAAGCCGCAGACCTGGAAGCATCCAGATGACGGGCATGAGCTTTCCGAGCGGGATCAGGAGCGCCCGCTGAAACCCTGAATATCCAGGCAATGATGATCAAACGGTGGGAGCTGGCAAGCCAGCTCCCACTTTAATTGCTTATTCAGCCTTGAATCGGCGTACACAACTCCACCAACGTGCCATCCGGGCAACGCACATACGACACCACTTGCCCCCAAGGCTTGGTGCTGGGCGGCGACAGCTCCTTTGCGCCATGCATGAGCGCCTTGGCATGGGCGACGAACACATCTTCGGTCACGAACCCAACCTCCATTCCCAAAGGCTTTTTAGAGGCATGCGCCGCTATGTGCCCGCCCTCGAAATTCAGTACGCCCAATTCATGGGCGGCAAACGAGAGGGTGGTGTCGCCGGTTTCCAATTCGCCATAGGTGCCCGATTCATGCAGGAAACGGCGACTGAAACCGAAGGTCTTTTCGAAGAATGCCAGTGATGCGGCCACGTCCGGCACATAGATGATGGTGTAGGCGAATTTCATGGTTAAGCAGTCCTTGCTCAGAGAGTCAGCGTGTTTAAAGGCAGGCATCGGTTTATCAAGCCAGGGCGGAAACAGGGAAGCCCAGCGCCAGTACCCAATAGGCCACCACTGCCGCCAGGCACAGGCCGATAAACACCCGCAGCAAGGTCCTCGCGGTGGGGTGTGCGAGAAACCTGACAACCCAGAGGCAGTACCCGGCCACGACGATGGCCAAGGCGAGAATGACCAGCACGAGTGTGTTCCTGTGACCTTCAAACGCTGATTTATAGCGCCAAAGCCACCCGATGAACAGTGTGCACATAGACGCAGCCCCCTGGCCTTTCTAAACTGCGGCTTGTCTTGGGGAAAGGGGCGGGCGCCGATGAATCGCAATGAATTACGCAAGGCCGACATCAACCTGATGGTGGTCTTCGAAGCACTGATGCTCGAGCGCAATGTGACGCGTGTGGCGGAGAAGCTGTTTCTCGGCCAGCCCACCATCAGCTCGGCCCTCAACCGTTTGCGCACCTTGTTCAATGACCCGCTGTTTATTCGCGTCGGCCACCGCATGGAGCCCACTGCCCGTGCCGAAGAGATCATCCAGCACCTGTCGCCGGCCCTCGATTCCCTGTCGTCGGCCTTGAGCCTGACCCACGATTTTGACCCCACCCAGAGCACCATGACCTTCCGCATCGGGCTGTCCGATGACGTTGAGTTCGGCCTGCTGCCGCCCTTGCTGCGGGCCTTGCGCCAGGAGGCGCCGCTGGTGGTATTTGTGGTGCAGCACGTGGATTACTGGCGTATCCCCGACCTGCTGGCTTCGGGCGATATCACCGTTGGCATCACCCAGACACGCGGCCTGCCGGCAAATGCCAAGCGTAAACTGTTGCGGCATATCCGCCCCTGCCTGTTGCGGGCCGACGCCTCGGACAAACCGCTGACCCTCGACGAATATTGCGCCCGCCCGCATGTACTGGTGTCCCACACCGCCAACGTGTCCGGGTTTGCCGATGAATGGCTGGCGGAGATTGGTCGCAAGCGTCATGTGGTGTTGTCCGTGCCGCAGTACAGCGCACTGCCGGCGTTGCTCGCCGGCACCGACATGATCGCCAGCCTGCCGGACTACACGGCCCAGGCCATGGCGGCCGGCGGGCACCTGTTTTGCGAGCCATTTCCATTCGAAACCCCGACCCTGGACTTGTCCATGGTTTGGCTCAGCCATGTCGACACCGACCCGGCGGAACGTTGGATGCGTTCAAGGCTGGAGGCATTTATGAGCGAGCGGGACATGCTGCCGGTGCTGGCGCCAAAATCTTGAGATAAGCCCTTCAGGGAGAGCCACCGATGATCCTATCCCGTTCCTTGCTGCGCGGACGCGGCAGCCATGACAGCGGCAAGGTGGGCATGGTCGAGCTGTTTTTCGACCTGGTGTTCGTGTTTGCCGTGACCCAACTGTCCCATTCGCTGCTGGCCCATCTGACCCTCGGCGGCGCGGTGCAGGTGGCGTTGATGATGGTCGCGGTCTGGTGGGTGTGGATCTTCACCTCATGGGTCACCAACTGGCTCGACCCGGAGAAAATCCCGATTCGCATCGGCCTGTTCGGGTTGATGGTGGCCGGTCTGCTGTTGTCCTCGTCGATTCCCAAGGCATTTACCGACCGCGGTTTGCTGTTTGCCGGTGCCTACGTCTTTATGCAAGTAGGCCGCACGCTGTTCGCGTTGTGGGCCGTGCGCGGCGAGTCACTCAACATGACCCGCAATTTCCAGCGGATCCTGGCGTGGATGCTCTGTTCCGCGGTGTTCTGGGTCACTGGCGCGCTGTTCGACGGTGAGCAGCGCCTGGCGTTCTGGGCGCTGGCGCTGTTGATTGAGCTGGTCTCGCCGTCGGTGTATTTCTGGGTGCCGGGGCTCGGGTGTTCGACACTGGCGGACTGGAATGTGGAAGGCAACCACATGGCCGAACGTTGCGGCCTGTTTGTGATCATCGCCCTGGGCGAATCATTGCTGGTGACCGGCGCCACCTTCGCGGAGTTGCCCTGGAGCATGGAAGGCCTGGGCGCATTTCTGGTGGCCGTGGTGGGCAGCATTGCCCTGTGGTGGATCTATTTTGACAGCGGCGCCGAGCGCGCCCATCACCGTATCGCCAGCTCTGCCGACCCGGGTCGCCAGGCACGAATTGCCTACACCTACCTGCACGTATTGATCGTCGCCGGGATCATTGTCAGTGCAGTGGCTGATGAGCTGGTGCTGGTGCATCCGGGGCATGCCAGCCAGGCGGGTGTCATGGCGATCATCGCCGGCCCCGGGGTGTTTCTGTTGGGCAGTGCGCTGTTCAAGTGGGTGATGAGTGACCGGCCGTTGCCGCCGTTTTCTCACCTGGGCGGGTTGCTGATGTTGCTGGTGCTGTTGCTGCTGGGGTTATCGCAGGTGTTTTCGGCCTTGGCACTGGGGGCGCTGACCACCGCTGTATTGGTGATCGTAGCGTTTTGGGAAAACCGTTCGTTGCGCAGCGTGACCGAAGTTTCACATTGAAAGCGCTCCGAATCAGTTCGGCTGCGTGCTATACGTATGACTCTTTTCCTACAACCATTCGGAGCTTTTCATGCCGCACCTGCACCTGGAATACACCGCCAACCTCACAGGCCTTGCCGTCGAGAAGACGCTTCTGCGGCTCAACAACGTGCTGATGGCATCCGGGCAGTTCGGTTCCGAGTTCGATATCAAAAGCCGCGCCGTGAAGGTCGAGAGTTTCCAGGTCGGCACTTCCCTCGGCCCGCGCGTTTTATCGCGGTGAAGCTGTCGCTGCTCAGCGGGCGGTCACCGCAGGTCAAGCAGCAGCTGTCGCAAAGCCTGTTGGCGGCATTGCAGGACCTGGGTGATTGGCCGGCGGATGTGCAGGTTCAACTCAGTGTCCAACTGGTGGACATGGATCGCGATTCCTACAGCAAGGTAGCGATCGGCTAAGGGTTACAGCAGCCCCTGGTCCGCACACACCTTCACCACCTGCTCGCGAAACCATGTGTTGGCGCGGTCCTGCTCACTGGTTTCGTTCCACTGCATGTCCAGTGTGAACCCCGGTAAACCGTTGGGCGCTTCGCAATGGCCGAACACCGTGGCCGGGGCCAGCAGCTTTTGTACGCGGCGCGGCAGGGTAACGATGAAGTCAGTGCCGGTGATCATCTTCAAGGCCGCGCTGTAGCTGTTGGCCCGGGCGATGACCTGGCGCTTGTGCGCCTGGCGTGTAAGCCAGCCGTCAATCATGTTGGTGTCGGATGTCCACGGCGTGGGGAACACGTGGCGCCGCTCGACGAACGATTGCAGGCTGAACGTCGGCTCGCGCGGTGCCGAGCGTTTATCGAACACGCACACCAGGTCGTCTTCCAGCAGCATCTGGGTCTTGAAGTCTTTGTGGGCGCGGTGAAAGTGCGGGCCGAAGCAAATCACCAGATCGAGGCGGCCTTCACGCAGGTCGTCGGCGGGGATCTCGGTTTCCAGCTTTTGCACATTGACGATCACCGGCAGGTCGGCCTGGTCGAAGTTCTTCAACAGGCGCGGCAGGATCAACTGCTCGAAGTATTCCGGGGCGCACACATTGAAGGTCACGGCCTTCTGCGTCGGGTCGAAGGCCTGGCCACCGGAATGGCACAGGTTGATGCTTTCCAGGATCTTCTGCACATGCTCGTACATGGTGGTGGCTTTGTACGTAGGGCGCATGCCCGCCCGCGTGTTGATAAACAGCTCATCTTCAAAACTGGTGCGCAGTTTCTTCAGGCTGTAGCTCACGGTGGACTGGCTGACGAACAACGTTTCAGACACCTCGGTAACGCTGCTCTGGTCGTAGACGGCGATAAACACCATCAAGTCCTGCATATCGAGCTTTCTGAGCAAATTACTGTTTAGCATCCATTCCGTCCGGTAAGCCTTGGCACTGAGGCAGCGCGCGACAAGGGCAAAAGCTTAACGGAACGGTCGTGCCAATAGAAAGTGCTGTAGGTCGTTTCTATGTTTGGCTTGGGACAAAAAATGTTGGCAACACGACGTCAGCGGATATGTTGCGCGTAATGCTTTGGGTTGAACTGCGTGACGATCAACAGCATCACGACGATCACCGCAGTCAGCGACCACCAGGCCCATTCGAAGCTGCCCAATTGGTCGCGGATCATCCCGGCGATAAGGGGTGACAGGCCAGCGATCAGATAGCCGATGCCTTGCACAAACGCGGTCAGGCCGCCGGCGCGGCGAGGGTTGTCGAGGTGGTCGAGGGACAGGATCAGGCTCATCGGAAACAGGCCGCCAATGCCCAGGCCCAGCAGGCATGGCCACAACAGGCTCACGTGCTGCGGGCTCAGGATCAGGCCGCAGAACCCCACGATGATCAGCACCAGCAGCACCGCCACCACACCGCGTTTTTCCTGGCGGCGGTTGGCGATGGCCGGGGTAATCAGCCCGGACACCACTTCCATCGCGGTCAAGAACCCCAGCAGCAAACCGGCGTTCTGTTCGCTCCAGCCTTGCTCCACGTAATACGGCGCCAGCCATGCCAGTACACAGGTGTAGGACGCGGTACCAAGACCAAAAAAGACCGCCAGCAACCAGGCCCGGCGATTGCCCAAAAACGATTCCTGCGCACCGGCGCCGGCGTGCGTCAACGGCGGCAGCGCCGAGCGCTGGGCATACCAGAACACCAGGGCCAACAACGCCAACACGGCCCAGATCGCCAGGCCGATGCGCCAGCTGCCGGTCTGCACTTGCACGAATGGCGAGAACGAAGCTGCCAGCGCCGCGCCACCCATGATGGCGGTGACGTAGAGGCCCATGAACAGCGAAACGTTATCGCTGAACCGCGACTTGATCAGCGCCGGCATCACGGCCTGGATCATCGCAATGCCCACGCCGGCAGCGATTGCGCTGACGATCAGCTCCAGTGCCGAATCCAGAAACAGCCGTGAGAGCGTGGCGAGGCCAATGACTGCCAGCGACATCACAATGCTGCGGTGCTCGCCAAAACGCTTGGCCAGGCCCATGCCAAAGAACATCGCCAGGCCCATGGCCATGACCGGCAGCATGGTCAGCAACGCCGCGCTGCTGAAACTCAACGGCACATCCGTGCGAATCGACGACAACAGCGGGCCAATGGCGGCCATCGACGGGCGCAGGTTAAGGGCGACCAGTACAACGCTGATCATCAGCCAGACAGCGGTGGCGGGTTTTGCGTGAACGTTTTCCATGGGCGGGCCTTGAATAGACAAGGGCGAATCAGGCCACGCACAGGGAAGGGGGGCAAATCAGAAAGTCGTTGGGGCTATCTAAAAATTGCAGGTGACTGAGACACCGCCAATCGAAAGGTGGGCTTGCTCGCGAAAGCGGTGTGTCAGTCACAGGTTCATTGCCTGATACACCGCATTCGCGGGCAAGCCCGCTCCCACAGGGGACCTTCGTCGTTAGTGGGAGCGAATCACATGCTTGATCTCCTGAAACGCCGCCAGCCCCCACGGGCCCAACTCGCGGCCGATGCTGCTCTGTTTGTAACCGCCCCATGCCGTCTGCGGGAAGATTACCTGCGGCGCGTTGATCCATACCAGCCCGGCCTGCAAGGCATTGGCCACGCGGTCGGCGGTTTCGGCATCGGTGCTCACCACACTGGCCACCAGGCCGAAATCGCTGTCGTTGGCCAACGCAATGGCCTCTTCCTCGGAGGCAAAACGGCGTACACACAGCACCGGGCCGAAGATCTCTTCGTTCCACAAGGCACTGTCCAACGGCACATCGGTGAATACCGTCGGGCGAATGAAATAGCCCTTCGCCAGGCCCGCCGGGCGATCACCGCCACACAACAACCGCGCGCCATCGTGAACGCCGCGTTGAATGTGCCCCAGCACCCGCTGATACTGCGCCCGGTTAATCAACGCGCCCATTTCCACATCGTCGACAAAAGGGTCCGCCACACGAATCCCTTCAGCCCGCGCCTGCAAACGCTGCAGGAATTCATCCGCGAGGCTGTCCGCTACCAGCACGCGGCTGGTGGCGGAACAGATCTGCCCGGCGTTGAAAAAGCCGCCGCCACAGGCCAGTTCCACTGCCAGGTCGAGGTCGGCATCGGCCAATACCAGCAATGAGGATTTACCCCCCAATTCCAGGCTTACACCCTTGATGGTTTCAGCGGCACGTTGCATCACCTGCACGCCGACGGCGTTACTGCCGGTGAAGGAAATCTTCGCGACTCGACGGTCCGCTGCCAGCGGTGCACCGACTGCCAAGCCGGTGCCGCAGACCAGATTGAACACCCCGGCCGGGAACCCTGCCTCAGCAATAATCCGCGCCAGGTGCAGCTCCGCGAGCGGCGTAACTTCCGACGGCTTGAGTACCACGCAACAGCCGGCAGCCAGCGCCGGGGCGAGTTTCCAGGCGGTGGTGACCATCGGGAAATTCCACGGCACGATCAGCCCCACCACGCCGCACGGCTCTCGGCGCAGGCGCGCGCTGAAATCATCGGCGGGCAGTATCACCGGGCGGTCTTGCCCGGCGTCCATCTCTTCGGCGATGCCGGCGTAATACTCGAAGGTGGCGATCACGTCATCCACATCCATGCCCGCTTCAAACAGAGGCTTGCCGCTGTTGCTCGATTGCAGCTGCATCAAGTATTCGCGTTGCTCGCTCACGCCCCGGGCGACCTTGCGCAGCAGGGCGCCGCGCTCACGGCCGGTGCTTTTCGACCAGTCGATGAAAGCCGCACTGGCCGCGCCGACCGCTTGGGCCACGGCGCGCGCATCGCCCACGCTGACGTGGGCCAACGTCGCCTCGGTGGCCGGGTTGATCACCTCCAGCACTTCATGGCCCGCACGCCATTCCCCACCGATAAACACACCGTTCAATACTGTGCTCATACCGCTACCGCCTTCATCCAGAGCGCCTGGTCGATTTCAATCAGCGTCGGCCCCTGGCGATCGGCGGCGGCGCGCAATGCCGTGCGCAGTGGCTCGATGCCCTGGATGCTTTCGGCAGCGCAGCCCAAGGCCGTGGCCACGCCGATGAAGTCCGGGGTGTAGATGTCCACGCCGACCGGCTCGATGGAACGGTTAACCATGTATTTCTTGATCTCCTCGTAGCCCTGGTTATTCCACAGCAGCACGATCACCGGCACGCGCGCTTCCACCGCGCTGGCCAGTTCCGGCAGCGTGAACTGCAGGCCGCCGTCGCCGATCAGGCACACCACCGGCTGCCCGTCGCCGCGCCCCAACCAGGCGCCGATGGCCGCAGGCAGGGCGTAACCCAAGGTGCCGTAGCCGGTGGATGAGTTGAACCAGCGGCGTGGGTGGTCGAGGTTCAGGGTCAGGTTGCCGCTGTACACCGGTTGGGTGGAATCGCCCACCAGCACGGCATCGGGCAGTTCCTCCAGGACGGTGTTGAGGAACAGGGTTTGCGCGCGCGTGGCGGCGTCCCAGGCGGGCGTCAATTCGGCCCACAAACGGGCGACGCGCTGAGCGCCCCAGTCGCTGTGGCGAGCGGGCAATGGCGCGGTTGTCAGTTCCGCCAGCAAGGCTTCGGCGGCTATTTGTGCATCGGCCACCAGCGCGACATGCGGCGGGTAGTTGCGCACGGTCTGGTCGGGGTCGATGTCGATCCGCAGCAGTAAACCGGGAATCTCGAAACCACCGGCGAAGGTCACGTCATAGTCGGTTTCCGCCAGCTCCGTGCCGATGGCCAGCACCACATCGGCTTCGGCGACGAGGGCGCGGGTGGCGACAAGCGTTTGGGTCGAGCCGATCAGCAATGGGTGTGTGGACGCCAGCATGCCCTTGGCATTGATGGTCAGCGCCATCGGTGCGCCGAGGATTTCGACCAGGCGCATCAGTGGCGCGGCGGCATCAATGGCGCCGCCACCGGCGAGGATCAGCGGGCGTTTGGCGGCCGCGAGCAACTGGCTCATCTGCTTGACCGCCGACGGCGCCGCACCGGCGCGCGCGACGCTGACAGGCGTACTGCCGAGCAGTGCATCGGCGTTTTCGACCAGCACATCCAGTGGGATCTCGATATGCACCGGGCGCGGTCGACCGGCCTGGAACAGCGCAAACGCGCGCGCCAATACGCCAGGCAACTCCGCTGCCGACATCAAGGTATGGGAGAACGCGGCGACGCCCGCGATCATCGCGCCCTGGTTCGGCAGCTCGTGCAACTTGCCGCGTCCGCCGCCCAATTGGCTGCGCGACTGCACGCTGGAAATCACCAGCATGGGGATCGAGTCGGCATAGGCCTGGCCCATGGCGGTGGTGATGTTGGTCATGCCCGGGCCGGTGATGATGAAACACACCCCTGGCTTGCCGCTGGTGCGCGCGTAGCCGTCGGCCATAAAGCCTGCGCCCTGCTCGTGGCGCGGAGTGACGTGCCGGATGCGCGAACGCGCCAGGCCGCGGTACAGCTCCACGGTGTGCACGCCGGGGATGCCGAACACCTGGTCCACGCCGTAGCTTTCCAGGAGGTTGACCAATACTTCGCCGCAGGTGGCCATACATGTCGCTCTTGTGATGGATTCGAGGCGGTATTGGACCGGTTGGCCCGTAGCGGCAACAATCGATAAAAAGTCATACTAGCCATGTCTCCACGTCATGGCTGAGCCCGATGAAACGCCTTCCGCCGCTGCCTGCGTTGCACACCTTCTGGGTCACGGCCCAGTGCTGCAACTTCACCCGCGCCGCCGAACACCTGCACATCACCCAAGGTGCGGTGAGCCGGCAGATTGCCGGGTTGGAGCGCCATTTGGGCTACGCCTTGTTCCAGCGCCAGGCGCGGGGCTTGAGCCTGACCGAAGAAGGCCGCGAATGGTCGTTACGCGCACAGCAGGTGTTCGGCCTGATCGGCGATGCCGTGGAGCAAATCGGCCGTCGCCGCCAGACCTTGCAACTCAAGGCCTCCACCTGCGTGATGCGCTGGCTGCTGCCGCGCTTGATGCAGTGGCAAAAGGAGCGCCCGGATGTGCCGGTGGAACTCACCACCACCGTGGCCTACACCGTGGACTTTCGCCGCGAGCAATTCGACGCGGCAGTGATCTATGCGCCCATCGCCGAGCAGTCGAGCGAGGCGCGGCACTTGTTTGATGAGCAACTCACGCCGGTTTGCGCGCCTGCTTTGCTCGATGGTTTGCACACAGCGGCGGATTTGCAGCAACAGGTGCTGCTGCACCCCACACGCGATGAGCGCGATTGGGCGTTGTGGTTGAAGGCAGCCAATACGCGCTTGAGCAACCTGGCCCAGGGGCATCATTTCGAGACATTGGATTTGGCAATGACGGTGGCCTCCCAAGGGTCCGGGGTGGCGATTGGCGACAGTGCGTTGATTGGCGAGGATGTGAAGGCCGGGCGGTTGGCGACGCCGTTTGAACTGCGGGTGCCGACGGGGATGGGCTATTACCTGGTGTATCCGCCGGGGACTGAGCCGTCGGCTGGGCTGGAAGCACTGATGGATTGGTTGGTGAGCCAGGCACAACAGTCTTGGCACTGAAGATCCAAATGTGAGAGCGGGCTTGCGCGCGAAAGCGATGTGTCAGTCAACGATGCTCTAACTGAACCAACGCCTTCGCGAGCAAGCCCGCTCCCATCGTGTTGACCGCGCTCGGTCAGTAGCCGACCGTGAAACGCTGGCGCGAGTGCTTCGGTGTTTCCACTTCGTCGATCAGCGCGATGGCGTAGTCGGCAAAGCTGATCCAGCTACGGCCGTCGCTACTCACCAGCAAATCATCCTGACCCAGGCGGAATTTCCCGGTGCGCTCGGTTTCTACGAACTCTGCCGACGGCGACAGGAAGGTCCAATCCAGCTCCTTTTCCTCACGCAGCGCTGCCAGAAATTCAGCCCCTGCGCTGGCTTCGGCCTTGTACTCTGCCGGGAAGCCCGGGCTGTCGATCACGCGGCTGCCGCCTGGCAACAGCAGCGAACCGGCACCGCCCACCACCAGCAAGCGTTTCACACCCGCTTTATTCACCGGGCCGATCACGGCGCTGGCCGGCAGGGTGGCAAAGTGCGCCGCACTGATCACCACATCGTTGCCGCTAATGGCCTGTTGTAAGGCTTGCGCATCCAGGGCATCGACTTGTTTAACGGTGACACCCGGGCGGGCGGCCAGTTTGTCGGTATTACGGGCGAGGGCGGTGACGGTATGCCCACGGCGCAACGCTTCTTCCAGCAGTTGGCTACCGGCACGGCCGGTGGCCCCAATGATTGCAATCTTGCTCATGACGTTCTCCAGTTCGTTAAAGGGTTAAAACCATTCACCACTTCATTTCGCCCTTGGCGACTTTGGCACTCAGTTCCAGTGAGCTTTCGTCGGCGAGGGTGGGGTAACGCTTTTTCATGGCCGCGATCAGGGCAGCGGAGTCCTTGGCCTTGGCGGTCTCAATGTCGAAAGCCTTGATGTAGTCGGCGGTAAAAGCCACAGACTTCAGCGATGGGTTACCCAGGTAATGGCCTGGAATCACCGTGTTCGGTTTCAGCTGTTCAATACGTTGCAGCGTAGCCAGCCAGTCTTTGTGCGACTGTGCGCTCTGGGTGTCGGCCATCCACAGGTGAATGTTCTCGGCGACCACGACACCGCCAACCACGGCCTTGATCGAAGGAATCCATACAAAGCTGCGATCCGGCTGTGGGCCGTCCAGCCCGATGACTTCCAGCTGCTGGCCTTCCAGGCTCAGGCTATGGCCTTCAAGCACCTGTGGCACGATGGTTTTAGCCGGTTTGTCGGCCCCCATTTTCGGCCCCCAGAACTCCAGCTTGCCGGCCACGGTCGCCTTGATATGGTCGACCACTGGTTGCGGTGCCAGTACCTTGGTGTCGGGGAAGGCGGCGGTCAGGGTGTCGAGGCCGAAGTAGTAGTCCGGGTCGCCATGGCTGATGTAGATGGTGGTCAGGTGCTTGCCGCTGGCGCGGATCTTTTGCACAAGCTGCTCGGCCTGGCCTTTGCCGAATTGCGCGTCCACCAGAATCGCGTCTTTCGCGCCGCTGACCAGCACAGAGCTGACGGGGAAGATGGCTGCTTCACCTGGGTTATACACGTCGAGTTTCAGCTCTGCCGCCGAAGCGTGAGCGGCGAAGGCCAGCGCGGCAGTTGTCAGGGTCAGGCGCTTGAGAGTGGATAGCATCGGGGGGCAGCTCCAGTAATCGTTAAGTGATGCACAGAGCTTAGTTGCACTAAACGCAACAAAAAATGCGATGCTGGAACATAGTTTGTTTCTAAAAGCGTGCAAATCATGGATCGTCTCCAAGCAATGCGGGTGTTTGTGACCGTGGTGGACCTGGGCAGCCAATCGGCCGCTGCCGATCATCTGGACCTGTCGCGCCCGGTGGTCTCACGTTACTTGGCCGAGCTGGAAGATTGGGTCGGCGCGCGCCTGCTGCACCGCACCACGCGCAAACTCAGCCTGACCGCCGCCGGTGGTGAAACCCTGCCGCGCTGCCGACAGTTGCTGGAACTGTGCTGCGACATGCAAGCCGCCGTCAGCGAGCCTGATGACGCGCCCCGTGGCCTGCTGCGGTTGAGCGTCAGCACCTCGTTCGGCCAGGCGCAGTTGGCCGACGCGATTGCCGAGTACGTCCAGCGCTACCCCTTGGTGACGGTCGACTTGCAGATGCTTGACCGCACTGTGAACCTGGTGGACGAGCGCATCGACCTGGCCATCCGTACCAGCAATGACCTGGACCCTAACCTCATCGCGCGGCGGCTGACCGTCTGTCGTTCAGTGGTCTGTGCAACGCCTGCGTATCTGCTGGAGCACCCGGCCCCGCAGAAAGTCGAAGACCTTGCCCGGCACAACTGCCTGACCCACTCTTACTTCGGCAAAAGCCTGTGGCATTTCGAAGAAAACGGCGAGCACGTCTCGGTGCCGATAAACGGCAATATCACGTCCAACGAGGCCAGTACCTTGTTGCGCGTAACCCTGGCCGGGGCAGGGGTTTCGATGCTTCCCAGTTACCAGGCGGGCGACTACATTCGTCGTGGCGAACTGGTACGCCTGTTGCCCGAGGCCGAGCCTCGGCAGATGAACATCTACGCGGTGTACGCCTCGCGCAAACACATGCCTTCGGCGCTGCGCAGCCTGTTGGATTTTTTGGTGCTCAGGTTCCCGGAAGAACCGACCTGGGATGTCGGGCTCTGATCCGACATAAACATCTTGAATAGCGCCCAATAATGGCAACTCGCCCTGACTGACCTATGCTTTAAACAGCACCGAGTCGATTCATTCAGAGGTGTGCCATGACTCTAAAAATCAGAAAGTACCTGATGATTTTCATCCTGTCCGCCTTGGCCACCGCGCTGTATGGCACGGCGGCCTACCGGGTTGAACAGACCCGCATGCAGCCGACCTTTGCGATCAGCTGCCATCAGGACCTGTGCGTTCCGCGCACCGGCAGTTTCAGCGCGCTCAGGTAGGCTGCTCGGCCTTCAGTTGCTCGCGAAATGCCTTGGGCGAAAACCCGACCCGGCGGCGGAACAGCCGTGAGAAGTTAGTCGGGTCGGAGAACCCCAACACCTCCGACATCTCATTGATCGTCATGCTGGTGTAGGTCAGCAGGCGCTTGGCTTCCAGGAGCTGGCGGTCATGCATGATCTGCAGCGCCGGCTGCCCGCCCAATTCCCGACACGTACCGTTCAGGTGTGAGACCGAAATGCCCAGCTTGTGGGCCAGGTCCTCGATCTTCGGGTGTTCGCGGTAGTGTTGTTCGACCAACTGGGTAAAACGCCGGAAATATTCACGGCCACGCGGTGCTCGCGGGTGGCGGCGCTGGATAGCCTGGCGGCTGATCCATACCAGCAGCACGCTCACCAGCGCGTGCATCATCATGTCGCGCGCCGGTTGCTCATCGGCGTATTCGCTCTGCAGGCGGGTGAACAGGCTGTTGAGGTAGTCGCTGTCCTTGCCGGCCGGGTAATTACCCAGCGCCTGCAAACCGTCAACCGTTGCACCCAGTTGCGCCTGCAAGTGGCTGACCAGCGGCGCCGCCAGGGTCACTACGTAACCTTCCACATCCTCGGAAAAACGAAACCCATGCACACACAGGGGCGGCAACACCTGCAAGGTCGACTCGCTCAGTGTGGTGCGCTGGCCTTCGATTTCCAGTTGTGCCTGGCCTTTGTGTACGTACAACAACTGGCACAGATCCGCGTGCCGGTGGGGCTGGATTTCCCACTGGTATTCCCGACTTCGCCGGGAGATGGTTTCGCAGTGCAACAAATCGGGTGTCGGCCATTGCTGGCTTTCCCCGTAAAGCTTGAAGACCGGAATCGCGGTTTTGGTCATGGTTTCAATCCGATACTCAGGATAGTGGTGCGGTAATCGCCCCGATTGGCAAAAAGCGCAGGCTTTG
The DNA here is from genome assembly GCF_045447295.1 of Pseudomonas sp. O39. Classification (NCBI taxonomy): domain Bacteria; kingdom Pseudomonadati; phylum Pseudomonadota; class Gammaproteobacteria; order Pseudomonadales; family Pseudomonadaceae; genus Pseudomonas; species Pseudomonas sp. O39. The sequence continues at coordinate 114,838 of NZ_JBJGXV010000005.1, read as the reverse complement.
GCGCAGTTTTCACCTTCTTATGCTGCCCGCTCAAGTGAAAAATGTCAGCCACAAGACCAATGACAACTCTTTCACTTGATCCGTTCGGGTGAAGCTTGCGAGCCATAAAAATAATGAAAACGCTAAAAACCCAAGTCGCCATTATTGGCGCCGGTCCCTCCGGATTGCTGCTCGGCCAGTTACTGCACAACGCGGGTATCCAGACCCTCATTCTAGAGCGCCAGAGCGCCGACTACGTGCAAGGTCGCATCCGTGCCGGGGTGCTGGAACAAGGCATGGTCGACCTGCTGCGCGAGGCGGGCGTCAGCCGACGCATGGACGCCGAAGGGCTGGTGCATGACGGTTTCGAACTGGCACTCAATGGCGAGCTTACCCATATCGACCTCAAGGCGCTGACCGGCGGCCAGTCGGTGATGATCTACGGCCAGACCGAAGTCACCCGCGACCTGATGGCCGCCCGCGAAGCGGCCGGTGCCATCACTCTATATGAAACGCAGAACGTGCAGCCCCATGGCCTCAAAAGTGATCGACCCTGGCTGACCTTCGAGCATCAGGGTGAAGCTTTTCGCCTGGAGTGCGATTACATCGCTGGCTGTGATGGTTTTCACGGTGTGGCGCGCCAGTCGATTCCGGCGCAATCGTTGAACGTCTTCGAGCGCGTCTATCCCTTCGGTTGGCTGGGCGTCCTCGCTGACACACCGCCGGTGCATGACGAGCTGGTGTACGCCAAACATGCGCGTGGCTTTGCCCTGTGCAGCATGCGCTCGCCGACACGCAGCCGGTATTACCTGCAAGTACCGGTTGAAGAGCCACTGGATGAATGGTCGGATCAGCGCTTCTGGGATGAGCTGAAAACCCGTTTGCCCAGTGCGCTGGCGGCCCAACTGGTTACCGGGCCGTCAATCGAGAAAAGCATCGCGCCGCTGCGCAGCTTCGTGGTGGAGCCGATGCAATACGGGCGCCTGTTCCTGCTGGGGGACGCTGCGCATATCGTGCCGCCCACCGGGGCCAAGGGCTTGAACCTGGCGGCCAGCGACGTGAGTACGCTGTTTCGGATCTTGCTCAAGGTCTATCGCGAGGGGCGGGTGGACCTGTTGGAAAAGTACTCGGCGATCTGCCTGCGCCGGGTATGGAAGGCCGAGCGGTTTTCCTGGTGGATGACCTCGATGTTGCACCAATTCCCGGAGGCAGACGGGTTCAGCCAGCGCATTGCCGAGAGTGAGCTCGCGTACTTCATCGGCTCCGAGGCGGGTCGCACAACCATCGCAGAAAATTACGTCGGGCTTCCTTACGAAGCTATCGAGTAGCCTGCTATCGTATCGAGCATTCCCGCTGGCTGCCTTTTCCAGCGGGCCCTGCTCGAAGGTTATGCCGTGACCAATCTCAATCAGCCTGCTCAACCCGTTCCCGCCGTACGCAGCGTCCTTGCCGCCTTGATGATGGCGATCTTTCTCGGCGCCCTGGACCAGACCATTGTGGCCGTGTCCATGCCGGCTATTTCCGCGCAATTTCATGACGTCAACCTGCTGGCTTGGGTGATCTCCGGCTACATGGTGGCGATGACGGTGGCAGTGCCGATCTACGGCAAGCTGGGTGATTTGTACGGGCGTCGCCCGATGATGCTGATCGGCATGGGCGTGTTCACCCTGGCGTCACTGTTCTGCGGTATGGCGCAGAGCATGGAACAACTGGTGCTGGCGCGGATTCTCCAGGGCATTGGCGCCGGCGGCATGATCTCGGTAAGCCAGGCGATCATCGGCGACATTATTCCACCCCGTGAGCGCGGGCGTTATCAAGGCTACTTCAGCAGCATGTACGCGGTGGCCAGCGTGGCCGGGCCGGTGCTGGGCGGGTATATGACCGAGTACCTGTCGTGGCGCTGGGTGTTTTTGATCAACCTGCCGCTGGGTGCCGGTGCCTGGTACGTGGCCCATCGCACCCTGGTGGGGCTGCCAGTGCCGCAGCGCAAGTCGGTTATCGATTACCTCGGCACCGTGCTGATGATCATTGGCCTGACGGCCTTGCTGTTGGGCATTACTGAAATCGGCCAGGGCCATCATTGGCGTGACGAGCAAGTACTGGGGCTGCTGGTGTGTGCCCTGGTGGCGCTCAGCGTGTTTGTCTGGCACGAACGCCGTGCGCGCGAGCCCTTGTTGCCGATGCACCTGTTCGCCAACCGCAGCGCGGTGCTGTGCTGGTGCACGATTTTCTTCACCAGCTTCCAGGCGATTTCCCTGACAGTGTTGATGCCTTTGCGTTATCAGACGGTGACCGGCTCCGGTGCCGACAGTGCCGCATTGCACCTGTTGCCGCTGGCCATGGGGTTGCCGATGGGCGCTTATTTCGCCGGGCGGATGACCTCGGTGACCGGGCGCTATAAACCGATGATCCTCACGGGGGCGCTGTTGAGTCCTTTCGCGATTCTCGGCATGGCCTACAGTGCGCCGCAGGCGGTTGGGCTGACGGCGGTGTTTATGCTGCTGTGTGGGATTGCTGCCGGTATGCAGTTTCCGACGTCGTTGGTCGGGACGCAGAATTCGGTGGAGCAGCGCGATATCGGCGTCGCCACCAGTACCACCAACCTGTTCCGCTCGTTGGGTGGGGCAGTGGGCGTGGCCTGCATGTCGGCGCTGTTGCTGGCGTTGTTGCAGGACTCGAGTTTTGCGCATTTGGCCAGCGGTGCGTTGGTGGCCGAAGGCAGTTCCGGGAATGTGCTGCTCGACGGCCTTAACGCCGCCCCAGGCCCAGCGCAAGATGCGCTGCGCGGGGAGTTGGTAGTGACGTTCCGGCATTTGTTGATGGTGAGTGCGGCAGTGTCGCTGTTGGGGTTGGCGGCAGCGATTGCCATGCCAAACCGTGTGCTGCGCGGCCGCGAAGACAAAGCCAAGTAACTGATACAACCATGATCAAACGGTGGGCGCTGGCTTGCCGGCACCCACAGTCAATCGCCTTTCAATGCAGATCAGGGGCTGTAATACCCGACCGCCACCATGAAATGCCCGGCCTTGCGCAGGTAAGCGTGCTTGTTCTCGACCTTGTCGGTCACCGGGTTTTTCCAGCGGTACTTGTACTCACCCTGGTCCTGCTCAGCCATTATCTTGAGGATCGGCTCACCCACCGGCTTGCCGTCGGGGTCCTTGATTTTGCCGAAGTCGGTATTGACCAGCCGCACGTTCGTGCCATGCGCTACGTAGCGCCCGGTATTCAGGTCGACCACAAACACATACAAGTCATCCTGCAGGAACCCACCCTGCAATGAGTTGATCGCCTTGAGCGTGCCGGCTTCATCCTTGACCAGCGCCGTTACCGCCTTGTCGCGCAAAGCGCGTGCATGTTCCGGCGTGGCCCGTGGCAGGTAGTAACCCACCGCCAGGATGCGTTCGCCCACACGTTGATAGAACACGTGTTTGTGCTCAACCTTGCCATCGTTCCAGTTCTGCCAGCGGTAGTCGGCCTGTAGGATGCCCTGGCCCTCGGGGACGGCCAGTGCCTGTTTGAACGAGGCTTGCAAATCCGGCCCGAGTTGCTCGAACACATCACGGCCGATCAAGGCGGAAGACGGCCCGCCGCTAGCCAGCAACACGCCCTGGGTATCGACCACGAACACATAGCGGTCATGGTCGACAAACTCGCCCTGACGGCTGAACGCGGCGAACGCCTTGTCGCCATTGCTCTGGTAAAAGGCCAAGGCCCTTTCCAGCAAGGCTTTGGCGGCCTGGGCGTCCTCATTCTGAGTCGCCGCGTGCACCTGGCTGAAACACAACAGCAGCAGCCAGGTGATTCGCAAGAGTCCCTTCATTCCCCATCCCTCATTATTGTTGGTGTGACAACAGCGTAGTCGCTCCCGCTCAGGGCGCCGCCAGCCACTGGTTGACGATGCCGTCGTACACCCCGGTGGCCACGCTCAAATGCAGCCATTGGTCGACATAGCTTTTCCATGCCACATCATCGCGGGGCAGCAGGAAGGCTTTTTCGCTGTACTGCATTTGCCGCTCGGGGTTGACCGCGCACAGCCCGGGCTTGAGCTTCTGCTGGAAGCGCGCCTCGCTGGCGTCGGTGATCATCACGTCGGCCTTGCCTGCGAGCAGCTCGTCGAAGATCGTCACGTTATCGTGCAGGCGGATTTGCGCCTGGCCCAGATGTGCGCGCGCAAACACTTCATTGGTGCCGCCCGCCGGTTCAATCACGCGCACCTGCGGCTGGTTGATCTGCTCGACGGTCTGGTAACGCTGCACTTCGGCGCAGCGCACCAGCGGGATTTTGCCGTCGACGCCAAGGGCCTGGCTGAAGAACGCTTTTTTCTGGCGCTCAAGGGACACCGAAATGCCGCCCACGGCGATGTCGCAGCGCTGTGCCAGGAAGTCCGGCATCAGGGTTTTCCAGGTGGTGGGCACCCAGGTGATTTTCGCATTCAGGCTCTTGGCCAGGGATTCGGCCATGGCAATGTCGATGCCTTCATAACGGCCATCGGCGCGCAGTGACGAGTAGGGCTTGTAGTCGCCGGTGGTGCAGACCGTGAGCGTGCCGCGCTGCAGCACGTCATCGAGGCGCGAGGTGGGGGTGTCGGCCAGGGCGGTGGTTGCCACACTCGCCAGTGTGCACAGGGCTAGAAAAGCTTTCATGCGGTCGAATCCTTGGGGGCATGATCGGGGCGATCATTATTTCCAGCTGAGCGACAAGGTAGCAAGGGCTACGGAATGTTTAGCCAGGTTGCAACCAAACTCCATCAACCCTGAATTTAACCGCCTGTGCAGGCGTGTGACGCTGCCGGGCATCTGGCTCACTGTGATTTGCGCATGGACGATTCCCCCGACACTCACCCCGCGACATTGCCTGGCGCCTTTGCGCCGAGCCGTCCGGCCGATGTCGAGGCGCTACCTTCCGAGCTGGCTTTCTGGGCCCTGTTCCACTGCCGACACGCACGCCCACCAGATACTTTTCTCCTACGTTGATCCGCCCCATGGATGACGCGCACCCGTGCGCATCTGCCCGGCAGCGCCTGTGTGCCTGCCTGACGCAAACGTATGAGAATTCCCATGAGTGTTTTTGCGAGCCTGCACGAAGCCCGATCTTTCCTTGAGCAGAACCCGGACATCGAGATGTTCGAGCTGTTTATCCTCGACAACAACGGCGTACCGCGCGGCAAGTTGCTGCACCGCGATGAGCTGCTGGCGGTGTACGAAAGTGGTCGGCCGTTACCCAGCACTATCCTCGGCCTGACGATTAATGGCGATGACGTGGAAAACTCCGGGCTGGTGTGGGAAGTCGGCGATATCGACTGCCGCGCCTACCCGGTCAGCGGCAGTTTGCAGCGCATGCCGTGGCGCCTGATCCCGACGGCGGCGGTGCAAGTCAGCATGCACCCCACCGAAGGCCTGCCCGCTACCGTGGCCGACCCGCGGCATGTGTTGGCCAGGGTGATCGACGGCCTGAAAGCCGACGGTTATTACCCGGTGATGGCGGCGGAGCTGGAGTTTTACCTGCTCGACCAGAAGCCCGACAGCAACGGCCGCCCGCAACCGGCGCGGGATGTAGACGGTAATCGCCCGCGCTCGACCCAGGTGTATGGCTTGCGCGAGCTGGAGCAAATCGAGCCGTTCCTTGCCGACCTTTATAGCGCCTGCAAACTGCAAGGTATCCCGGCGCGTACGGCGATTTCCGAATACGCCCCGGGCCAGGTGGAAATAACCCTGGAGCATCGTGCCGACGCGCTGCAAGCGATGGACGAAGCCGTGCGTTACAAACGCTTGGTCAAGGGCGTCGCCCATAAGCACGGGATGACGGCCTGTTTCATGGCCAAACCGTTCGATGACCTGGCCGGCACCGGCATGCACATGCACGTCAGCCTGGCCGATGCCCACGGCCATAACCTGTTCGCCAGTGAGGCCGCCGATGGCACACCGTTGCTGCGTCAGGCGGTGGGCGGCATGCTCAGTACCTTGCTCGATTCGCTACTGATGTTCTGCCCTAACGCCAACTCCTACCGCCGCTTCCAGACCAACAGCTACGCGCCACTGGCCGCCACGTGGGGCGTGGACAACCGCACGGTCAGCCTGCGCGTACCCGGTGGCCCGGCGAATTCGCGGCATATCGAACACCGTATCTGCGGCGCCGACGCCAACCCTTACCTGGCGGCTGCCGCGATCCTCGCCGGTATCCACCGTGGCATCCGTGAACAACGCGATCCTGGCGCTCCAGTACAAGGTAACGGCTACGCCCAGGCCAATGAACGGTTGCCCACCGACTGGCTCACCACGCTGCGTGCACTGGAAGGTTCAAGCTGGGCACGGGATGCGTTCGGCAGCGAGTTCCTGGGTGTGTACTTGGCGGTAAAACGCGCCGAATACCGCCAGTTCATGGGGGAAGTGGGCGAGCAGGATTGGCGTTGGTACCTGCACTCGGCGTGACGGGTTTAAGGCAACGGTGGTTTCGACCTTTTTTTCACGTTGTGCTGGTTAAGCTACGAATCAAGGTCATTCACTACCGTTTCACACACATGAGCCCGTGATGTCGTCACCATCTCCATCTTCTATCGAGATTGAATTCGCCGAACGCTGCGACCGCGAGCATGCCAGGGTCTGCGGCGACACGCGCCCGCCCGCGCTGCTCAAGCGGCTGGCCGCGTGGCGCGATGACCGGTTGGTGCGCCAGGCGTTGAAAGTCGCGGGCGAACCGGGGCTGATCCTTGATCTGGCCTGTGGCTCGGGACGGTTCTGGCCCGTATTGGCCGAACACATCAACCGGGTAATCCTGGCCTCGGACAACTCCCAGGACATGCTCGACCACGCATGCACGCATCACCCGGCGGCGTTGCTCAAACGTGTCAAAACGTTCCAGGGCTCAGCGTTTTCCATCGGCCTGTCGGCGAATGCGGTGGACTGCATTTTCTGCCTTGAATTGTTTCGCCATGTACCCAGCAGTGACGTGCGATTGGCGTTGTTGCGCGAATTTCACCGAGTCAGCCGTGACACGGTGATTGTCTCGGTAAACGCTCGTACGCCGGTAGAGGATGAGTTCCGCCTGGCGGGTTTTAAAGTCCTCAATCATCAGGAATTCCTGCCGGGCTCCAAGCTGTGGCGCGTTTACGTTCTGCGTAAGAGAGGCTAACTCCCTCCTGTCGGACTATTCTTCGCCTCTTGTAGGGGTTTTCATGATGGCGTGTGCACTGCGGATGCTCGCAAGTCCCTTTCGCGATATATACTGCGCGCCATTCTTCAAGGGAGAGCCGTGTGGCCATCGATATTCACTGGATCTGCGACAACGATAGCCTCGGCCAGCATTGCGCCGAATGGCAGCAGTTGCCATTCGTCGCCCTCGACACCGAATTCATGCGGGTCGACACCTTTTATCCCATTGCCGGGCTGATCCAGATCGGCGATGGCATCCGTGCTTACCTGATCGACCCCCTGACCATCGACAACTGGCAACCCTTGGCCGCCTTGCTGGAGAACCCAGCGGTGATCAAAGTGGTACACGCGTGCAGCGAAGACCTGGAAGTGTTGTTGCGCCTGACCGGCAGCCTGCCGGTGCCGTTGTTCGACACGCAGTTGGCGGCGGCGTACCTGAACCTCGGCTTCTCCATGGGCTACTCGCGCCTCGTGCAAGCCGTGCTGGATATCGAACTGCCCAAGGGTGAAACCCGCTCGGACTGGCTGCAGCGGCCATTGTCCGAGACGCAAGTGAGCTACGCCGCCGAAGACGCGGTGCACCTGGCCGAGGTCTACACCAGACTTCGCCCGCGACTGTCAGACGACAAATATGCGTGGGTCCTGGACGACGGCGCCGAACTGGTAGCGAACCTGCGCCGTGAAGTCGACCCGTACGAGGTGTATCGCGACGCCAAGCTGGCGTGGAAGCTGTCCCGTGCCCAGCTCGCCGTGCTGCGCGAACTGTGCGCCTGGCGCGAGCAGCAAGCCCGTGCCCGTGACCTGCCGCGCAACCGCATCATTCGTGAACACTCGTTGTGGCCCCTGGCCAAAACCCAGCCGGATAACCTCGCCGCACTGGGCAAAATCGAAGACATGCACCCGCGCACCGTGCGTCAGGATGGCCAGTTCCTGCTGGACCTGATCAAGCGTGCCGGCAGTGTGTCCATGGACCAATGGCCGCCCGCTGTGGCTGAACCGCTGCCGGTGGACGCCGCCACGCTGATCAAGCAACTGCGCGCCCTCGGCCAGGCCGAAGCCGAACGCCTGGACATGGCGCCGGAACTGATGCTGCGCAAGAAAACCCTCGAAGCCCTGGTCAAAAGTGGCTACCCCGATGGGCCTTATAAATTGCCAGACTCGCTGCGTGGCTGGCGCCGCGAGTTGATGGGCCAGGCGCTGCTCGACAGCCTGGCCACTGCCGGAGAACAGCCTTGAAACGTATTTGCTCCATCTATCGCAGCTTGAAAAAAGACGGGATGTACCTCTACGTGCTGAAAAGCGATGCGCTGGAGCGTGTGCCGGAACCGTTGATGGAAGCCTTCGGCAAGGCCCATCTCGCGTTCGAAATGGTGCTGACGCCGGAGCGCAAGCTGTCCCGCGAGGACATCGCCGTGGTCCTGGAAAACCTCGACAAGCAGGGCTATCACCTGCAAATGCCACCGGCCGAGGACGAGTACATCGAACACTTGCCCGAAGAGCTGCTGCGCCGCAACGACCCGATGTGATCAGTCAGTGCCCTGTCCAGGGCACCGTCTTCAACGCAAACGTATAAGTGGGTGGTGGCCGTATGGATGCGGGCGGCCGTCTGCAGTGTTTTTGAAAGGTTTGAACCATGCGTGTTCTGATTGCTGAACAGGATTACCCGCTCTACGCCCAATTGCTCAGTGAAGCGGCACCGGACGTCGAGGTGCTGACCAGCGGCGACTCGGCCGAACTGTCGCGCCTGGCCGCCGATTGCCCGGTATGGCTCGGCCAGCCGGATTTGCTTGCTACCCTGTTGCGCCAAGGTCATCAGCCGCAGTGGCTGCAATCGACCTGGGCCGGTGTCACGCCGCTGCTGGCCGAAGGTTTGCCGCGCGACTACCGCCTGACCCGTGCGGTCGGTATCTTTGGCCAGGTCATGGCCGAGTTTGTGCTCACTTATATGCTCGGCCACGAGCGGGAAGTGCTCGCGCGGTTGGTCAGCCAGGTCGAGCGCAAGTGGGACAACCGCCTGGGCCAGAGCCTGGCGGGGCGCAAGGCGCTGATCGTCGGCACCGGCGATATTGGCCAGCGTGTTGCCGATTTTCTGCTGCCGTTTGGCGTCAAGCTCTACGGCATCGCCAGCACCGCGCGTGAGCAGGCGCCGTTTATCGAAGTCGCCGCGCTGGATCAATTGGGCCGATTGGTGGGGGAGGTGGACTACGTGATCAACCTGCTGCCCAATACGCCCAATACCCATGACTTGTACGACGCTGCGCTGTTCAAGCAATTCAAACCGACCGGGGTGTTTATCAATGTCGGGCGTGGCGTGGCCGTGGTCGATGCCGACCTGGTCGAAGCCCTGAAAGAAGGGCACCTGGCTGGCGCGGTGATCGACGTCTGCCGCCAGGAACCCCTGCCGCAACGCCATCCGTTCTGGACCGCCTGGGGCCTGCTGTTGACCGGCCACAGCTCGGCGCCGACCTCGCCGCTGATGATGGTGGAGTTGTTTGTGCAGAACCTGCGGGCTTATCAGGCCAAGGAAGCATTGCGCGGCGAAGTGGATTTCGAGCGCGGTTATTAAAATCACCACAAATCAAAATGTGCGAGCGGGCTTGCTCGCGATGACGGTGTATCAGCCTGCCATGCAGTGACTGACCCATCGCTATCGCGGGCAAGCCCGCTCCCGCAGGGATATCGGCAAGGCTTACAGGCTGAAGTCACCTTCCGACACCAGCTCGCTCAGCGGCCTACGCGGGCTTGGTGCTTCACGGCCTTGCAGGTATTCAGGCAAGCTCGATTTGTCGCCCAGCTTGCCGACGGCCACCGCCGCGTGCAGCGCATACCCTTCTGGAATCTTCAGCTCTTTGCGGGTCAACGCCTGATCGAAGCCGGCCATGCCATGGGTATGCCAGCCGCTAAGGCTGGCTTGCAGCGCCAGGTGGCCCCAGGCCGAGCCGGTGTCGAAGGTGTGCCACAGCGCCGGGGTTTCTTCGGTGGCGCCGGGGGCGGTGAAGTCGGTTTTCGAGGCGATGATCACCAGCGCCGACGCGTGTTGCGCCCAGCCACGGTTGAATTCATTGAGCAGGCCCAGGAAGCGTTCCCAGTTCGGCGTGTCACGGCGCGCGTAGAGAAAACGCCATGGCTGCGAGTTGTAGGCCGACGGCGCCCAACGTGCGGCTTCGAAGAAACTCAGCAGGGTCTCCTGCGGGATGCTCTCGCCGGTAAAGGCGCGGGGCGACCAGCGCTCGGTAAACTGGGTGTGGATCGGGTAATCGGCAACGCGTGGGTTATTGCTCATGGACAGATCCTGATGAAAAACCGGGGCTCAAAGCTACTGCGCCGCCCCAAGCCTGACAAGTCTTGTCATACCGGCAGTCGTAAGCGCTTGGCCCCAAGGGCCTTGGGCACTAGACTGGCGGCCTTTTCACCGACCGATACTGATGTAGAGCCATGGCCGCTAAAGTCGAACCTTTCTGGATACGCAAAACCCTTGAACACCTCGACCAGGAGGAGTGGGAGTCGTTGTGCGACGGCTGTGGCCTGTGCTGCCTGCAAAAGCTTGAGGATGAGGACGACAACAGCGTCTATTACACGCGCATCGCCTGCAAGCTGCTGGACCTGAACACCTGCCAGTGCACCGACTACCCCAACCGCCGCGCCTCGGTGCCTGATTGCATCCAGCTCACGCCGGGCCAGGCCGATCAGTTCAAATGGCTGCCGCCGACCTGCGGCTACCGCTTGGTCAGCGAACGCAAAGACCTGCCGCTGTGGCACCACCTGGTTTGCGGCGACCGTGATGCCGTGCACCACGAACGCATTTCCCAGTCCGGCCGAATGCTCGCCGAAGGCAGCGTGCCCGAAGACGACTGGGAGGATCACCTGATCTTTCGCGCAGGCTGAAAAAGGAGTGTGTATGACGGTGGCAACCAAGCTGGCGGCCTCTTTCGTGTTGCTGGCGCTGAGCCTGCCCGCGTGGTGCGCGAAGAAAGTCGACCTCGACTATCACGTCAAACTGCTGCCCCAGAGCGATCAGGCCGAAGTCCGCGTGAGCCTGTCCCAGGGCTCGGCGGTGCGCAGTCTTGACTTCGACCTGGGCCACGACGGCGACTACAGCGACTTCAAGGCCGATGGCCAATGGCGCGTCAGCGGGCACCGTGGCCTGTGGCAACCCAGCGCCGACAAAGCCAGCCTGACCTACCGTGTACGGCTCACTCACGCTCGCAAACCGGGAATGTATGAAGCGCGGATGACGCCGAGTTGGGCGCTGTTTCGGGGTGAAGACCTGGTGCCGACGGCGCGGCTCGACCAGCAGGACGGCGTGGAGCTGGTCTCGCGCTTGATATTCGAGTTGCCGGCAGGCTGGAAAAGCATCGAGACGCCCTGGCCGCGTATCGGCAAGAACAAATTCCGTATCGACAACGTTTCCCGGTTGTTCGACCGGCCTACGGGCTGGATGCTCGCCGGCACGCTGGGCAGCCGTCGCGTGCGCCTGGGGGAGACCGAAGTCACCGTCGCCTCGCCCAAGGGTCAGGCCATGCGGCGCATGGATGTGTTGACGTTGCTGACCTTTGTCTGGCCCCAGGTTGACGCTGCGTTCCCGCGCCACCCGGCCAAACTGCTGGTGGTGGGCGCCAGCGACCCGATGCGCCGTGGCGTGTTTTCGTCCCGCGACTCGATCTACCTCAGCAGCCGCACGCCGCTGGTGAGTGAAAATGGCAGTAGCCCGTTGATTCGCGAAGTGGTGCAAGCCATCGGCCGCTTCAACGACCACCACAGCAGTGACTGGATCGGCGAAGGCTTGGGGGAGTATTACGCCATTGAACTGGTGCGGCGTGCCGGCGGCATCACCGATGAGCGCTACGCCGCGATCCAGGCGCGATTGAGCAAGGAAGGCAAAGACGTCACCACGCTCAGGGGCGAGCATGTCAGTGCGGCAACCGTGGCGCGGGCGGTGGTGGTGTTGCAGGAGTTGGATCGCGAGATTCGGGTGAAAACCCACAACAAACGTTCGCTGGATGACCTGGCGCAGGCGGTGATGCGTGCGAACAGCATCACCACCGCGGAGTTTGTGCAGCTGGCGGAGAGTGTGATCGGCGAGTCGTCGGTGGTGCTGGACACCTAGCTACTGCGCTGAGCTTAAGCCATACACCCATCAAAAATGTGGGAGCGGGCTTGCTCGCGAATACGGTCTGTCAGTTAAAGATGTACTGACTGATACACCGCTTTCGCGAGCAAGCCCGCTCCCACATTTGGATCTCCAACTGATCGCAGAGGTGTACTAGTCGGCCGTTTTAGTGGCCTTCTCAGCCGCCACTTCCGCCTTGGTCTTCAGGTTTTTCAACTCTTGCCCGGCCCGCTCGATCTTCGTGCGCACGCTGTTCATTTCCTGGCGGCCCTGCTCCAGCTTGTCTTTGAGCGAGCTGTGCCCGGTGACGCCGCGCACCAGCGCCACCCCCCCGATCGCTACCTGAATCAGGCCGAAGATCCCGCCACGGCGCAGGCCTTTGCCGACCATCATTACGCCGCCGGCTACCGAACCGATGCGTTCCCAACCGTGCACATTTTGGGTGGGCTGGGTGTCAAAGGGCGCGTGTTCGATGATAGGTCGCAGGATTTTGCTGTCGCTCATGATCTGTCTCCAACAAGGGCAAGTGTTAGTAGCTGACTGTTTGCAGACGCCGGATGTTCCCGAAAAATCAGTATTTTGGGCCCGAGCGGGTGTTGTTGCCCTTGGCCAGTCGGTCGTAGAGCACCACATTGACGGTGGCGGCGAGGTTCATGCAGCCGGTGGTCGGGATGTACACCACGTCTTCACACCAGTCGCGGATCTCTTTGTCGAGGGAGCCGTCTTCGGGGCCGAAGATATACAGCGCGCGGTCGGGGTGAGTGTATTCCGGCAGTGGGCGGGCGCCCTCGACCAGTTCTACAGCCACCGGAATACAGCCCAGCGGCAGGATTTTTTTCAGGTCGTCGATGCCGATCAACGGAATGTCGTGGTGGACCTTCTTGGTGTCGGTGATGAAGTCCCGGGCGCGCTCGTAACGCACGCCGGTGTAGAACACCGAGGCCACGCCGTAGCAACCGGCGGCGCGCATCACCGAACCGACGTTTTCGGGGGATTTGGGGTTATACAGACCGATGCAGCTGTAGCGTTTATTGCCCACGGGAGTGCCTTTGAAAAGGCAGCATTATAGCGGCAAGCTACGAGCTGCAAGTTAAAAGCAGAGCGGCTTTTTCTTGAGGCTCGCAGCTTGAAGCTTTCAGCTATCTTTTTTCATCAACCCCGCCAACGCCGCAAACGGGTTGTGCGTGGCCTTGGCAATGGTCGGGCTGCTGGTGGAGCCTTCGCCGAAATACTGCTGGTCGGTGTAGCGCGAGTGTTCGTTATCGTGGCAGTACAGGCACAACAGCTCCCAGTTGGAGCCGTCCTGGGGGTTGTCATCATGATTGTGGTTGCGGTGGTGCACGGTCAGCTCGCTCAAGCGCTTGCCGGCGAATTCACGGGCGCAGCGGCCGCACACGTGCGGGTACATTTTCAAGGCTTTGTCGCGGTAGCCCATTTCCCGGTCGCGCTGTGCATCGGCGAGGATGCGGTCCAGCTTGGCGGTGTGGGAGGGCGGGTTGGTCGAGCTCATCATGGCTCCTGGCTATTTGGTGGGTCACGGATAACATAGATTCTAGCCGCTCGCGCTGTAAAACACCGCTGGCTTTTTCAGCAACGGTACAGCCTGGCAGCGGCAATCGTTTGTAGTATCGGCTCACGCCATTCACCGGGATCTGAAATTTATGCGTCTGCACACATGGACCGTTGCACTCCTGCTCTGCGCCTTGACGGCTCAAGCCCACGCGTTCTCCACGCCCAAGCCCGGCCAGGTGATCGAGGTGTCCCTTGAACAACTGCACCCGACTCAGGCCGTGGTGGGGTTCGACCAGATTGACTACAGCCTGGGGCTGTTCGCCGACAAGCCCGCCAAGGTGTTCGACGAATACTGTGAAACCAACGGGCAGGGCGCCGCCGACAACGTACCCAAAAAGGCCGACTTGCACCAACCGGCGAGCTTTACCTGCAAGGACCCTGTGGGCACTCACCCCGAGGACATGAAAACTGTGGTGGTCGGCCCCGCAGGCCAGCTGTACCTGACCGACGGTCACCACAGCTTCACCACCTTGTGGGAAGTGCCCGGCGGTGGCCCTCAGTTGAAAATGTGGGTCAAGGTGACCGACGATTTCAGCAACAGCCCTGACCTGGCCACGTTCTGGCAACGCATGGAGGCTGCCCGCAAAGTCTGGCTCAAGGACAACCAGGGCCGCACCCTGCCACCTGCACAGTTGCCAGCGCACTTGGGCTTCAAGAGCTTGCAGGACGACACTTTCCGCAGCCTGGTGTATTTCACGCGCAAGGCCGCCTACGGCAAGCCGGACGATGGCGCGATCGCACCGGAATTCCTGGAGTTTTACTGGGGCAACTGGCTGCGCACGCAAATTGATTTGAGCGCTTTCAACCTGAACAAGAAGGGCGGCTACAAGGACGCAATTGAAGCCGTGGCCAAGCGCATGGTCAGCCTGGCACCGGGCTCACAGGTCGGTGACAGCGGTTTTACCGCCCATCAATTGGGCGGCATGACCACGCTTGACCAACGTGAGCTGGAAAAGACCTTCGACAAAAAAGTGCCGTACTTGATTGATTACCGCAAAGCCCGTAACTGACGGGGAGCCTAAATGTGGGAGCTGGCTTGCCTGCAATGCTGTCACCTCGGTGTATCCGGCGTACCGAGTTGAAGCCATCGCAGGCACGCCAGCTCCCACAGGGGAGTCGCGGCTCAGCCCTTGAGCTTTTCGGCAATCCAGATGGTATGCCGGGTGCCCTTGTTGCCATGGGCAAACACCTGCACTTCTTCGGCCTTGAAACCGGCCTTGCGCAGTTTGTCGCTGAACAGTTTGTCGGCGCTTGCCGACCACACTGCCAGCACGCCTTTGGGGCGCAGGGCCTTTGCGCACGCAGCCAGGCCACCGGCGGAGTAGAGCCAGCTATTGGCTTTTTGCGTGAGGCCTTCGGGGCCGTTGTCGACGTCGAGCATGATTGCGTCAAAACCCTGAGGCTCGGCCTGCAGCACGTTGGCCACGTCTTCCATGCGAATCACCGTGCGCGGGTCGAGCAGCGGGCGGCCGGATTTTTCGCCCAGCGGCCCACGGTTCCATTCCACTACGCCGGGCACCAACTCGGCGACGACCACTTCGGCGGTCTTGCCCAAGTGCTTGAGGGCCGAGGCCAGGGTAAATCCCATGCCCAAACCGCCGATCAACACCCGCGAACCCGGGCGCCCGGCGACTTTACGGCAGGGGATTTCCGCCAGCGCGTCTTCGGAACCGTGCATGCGCGTGTTCATCAACTGGCCGCCATCGCCGCCCTGGATCTTGATGACAAAATCCTCGCCGTATTCGAACAGGCACAAGGCACCGCCGTTGTCGGGGATCGGAGTGGTGTCCAGCAGAACGAAACGTTTCATGGAAATCTCATTGGGAAGGGCATTCTTGCGCGGTTGGGAGTAGCCTTACGATATTCCGGTCAGGCCATGGAGCCATCGATGAAGTGCAGCATTCTAACGGTCATTGTGTTGAGCGCGCTCACATTGGGCGCGGCGCAGGCGCAAGAGGTGCAAACCGTGCCGGTCGCACCCGCGCCAACCCCCGGTGCGCCGGGCACGCCAACGCCGACGCTGTATCCGCAAGTCACCCCGCCTGTCGCGCCCAAAGCCACGGCGAACGGTTCACCTGCATTGGTGCCGATCGTGTTACCGACACCGCCAAAAGATCAGACGGTGCCTGGCCTGCTGCAAAACGACAGCAAGCCAAAGACCCCTGGCGGTTAAAACTGTTGAGACAGTAATTGCCCGTCGGCCATGCGCAGGCGCTTGGACAAGGCAATGGCAATCGCGCGGATGATCTTGGCCGCCACCCTGGGGGCTTCGTTGAGCATTTTTTCCAGGGAATCCTTGCCCAGGTTCAGCAACACGCTGTCACTTGCCGCGATGCAACTGGCAGAACGCCGTTCGCCATCCAGCACCGCCATCTCGCCAAACGCCCGGCCACTGCGCAGGGTGGCGATGGTGAGGCGCTGGCCTTCGTGGTTGGTTTTCTGCACGGCCACCTGCCCACTGTGGAGGATGCACATAAAGGTGCCGGCATCGCCTTCAAGGAAAATCACCTCGCCCTGGGCAATGCTGCTGATATTGAAGTAGCCCGCCGCCACGTGAAAATCTTCCGGCAACAAGGGGTCGAACAGGCCGCAGTCCATAAGCATGTCGCGGATTTCATTGTTGAGTAATGTGGGTTGGGGCATGACTAATCTTGATCCATCAATCGAGTAGGCGGTCCTGTGTTCAGACAGGACCGCCGCGCTAAGTTCCTAAATCAACCCCAGCGCCTTGAACACAAATGCATATTCGAGCGCTACGTCACGTAATCCCTGGTAACGGCCGCTCATGCCGCCGTGGCCGGCGCCCAATTCGGTCTTGAGCAGCAGCAGGTTGTCGTCCGTCTTGGTGTCACGCAACCTGGCCACCCACTTGGCCGCTTCCCAGTACTGCACGCGGCTGTCGTTGTACCCGGCGATCACGAGCAGGGCCGGATAGGCCTGGGCGCTGACGTTTTCGTAAGGCGCGTAGGCCTTGATACGTTCATACACCTCAGGTTCTTCAGGGTTGCCCCACTCGTCGTACTCGGTGATGGTCAGCGGCAGTTCCGGGTCGAGCATGGTGTTGAGCACATCGACGAACGGCACTTCCGCAATGGCCGCCTGGAACAGCGCCGGGCGCTGATTGAGCACCGCGCCGATCAACAGGCCGCCCGCACTGCCGCCGCTGATAGCCAGTTGCTTGGAGGTGGTCAGCCCCTCGGCGATCAAGTGCTCGGCGCAGGCGATAAAGTCGCTGAAGGTGTTTTGTTTGTGTTCCTGCTTGCCGTTGCGGTACCAGGCTTCACCCAGCTCACCGCCGCCGCGTACATGCGCGATGGCAAACGCCACGCCCCGGTCCAGCAGGCTCAGGCGTGCATGCGAGAACCACGGGTCGAGGCTTTGCCCGTAGGCGCCGTAGCCGTACAGGTACAGCGGCGTCGGCTGGCCCAGTTGGTCGCGCTTGACCACCAGGCTGATCGGCACCTGGGTGCCATCGGCCGACGTGGCCCACAGACGCTGGCTGACGTAGTCGTCGGCGTTGAACACGCCAAGCACCGGGGTTTCCTTGAGCACGACTTGCGCGCCTGTCGCCAATTCAAGCTGACGCACCTGGGCCGGGCGGTTCAGGGCTTCATAACGCAGGCGGATCTTGTCGCTCGGGAATTCCAGGCTGTTCTGTACATAAAGGCTGTAGGCGGCGTCAGGCAATTCCACCCGATAGGTAGGTAAGCCCTGTGGGTGCACTTCGATCACCGGCAGGCCGCCGATGCGCAGGCTCAAGGTCATGGCGCTGGCGTTGAGGGTCACGCCATCGAGCATCACGTCATCGCTGTGGGGGATCAGGTTTTGCCATTGGTCTTCGGTCGGCACACCGCCGGTGTCGGCGGCGACGAACAGCGCGTAGTTGATGCCGTCGCGGTTGCTGCGGATAAACCAGGTCCATTCGCCGTCGCGCATGCCGTGGTCGACATCGTATTCATGGTCCTCGACCCGTGGTGCCAGGCAGGTGAAGTCCAGGTGCGGCTGGTCGGCGTCGAGGGCCCAGATTTCGCTGGTGGTCTTGCTGCCCAGGGCCAGCAGCAACTGGCGCTCGGAGCTGGAGCGGTAGCAATGCAGGAAGAAGCGTCCGTCAGGCTCGTGGAACACTTCCTGCGCCGCCGTTCCGTCCAGGCGGTAGCGATACAGTTTGTGCGGGCGGTGGGTGTCGTCCAGCTCGCCGAAGAACAGGGTCAGGCTGTCATTGGCCCACGTCATGCTGCCGTCGCAGTCTTCAAACTCCAGTTCGCTGACTTTACCGGTGGCCAGTTCCTTCACGTACAGGGTGTAAATCTCTTCACCGCTGGTGTCGAGGCTGTAGGCCAGGCGCTGGTGGTCGGGGCTGATGCTGAACGCGCCGAGGGAGAAAAAGCCGCCATTGGCCAGCACGTTGGGGTCGAGCAGCAGTTCTTCGCTGTTTTCGTCTACTCCATTGCTGTCATCCGCCGGGCGGCGGCAACGGTAGTGGCGGGCATATTCGTCACCCGCAGTGGTGCGCGTGTAATACAGGTACGGCCCCCACGGCGAGGGCAGGGACAAGTCGGTTTCGAGAATGCGCCCCTTGATCTCTTCGAACAGGCTTTCGCGCAGGTCTGCCTGGTCGGCGAGCTGCGCTTCCTGCCAGGCGTTTTCGGCTTTGAGGTAATCGAGGACTTCAGCCGTGTCACGCGCTTGCAGCCAGGCGTACGGGTCCTGGCCTTCGGCCTTGCGAGCAATCGGGGCGGCAGTGATGTGGGGCGATGAAGGCATGGACTACTCTCTGTCTGGCGGATGGTGGCAGGCATTGCAGCCGAGACACGCAAAAGCCGTTATCATAGCCGCCTGTTTGCCTACCTTGCCATGGACACCATGACCGAGAACGACTATCTGACCGCTTGGGGCCTTTACGCCTTCGCCGCTTTGGGCTGCCTGTTGGTATGGTGGCGCATGACCCGCTGGATCTGGCGCTGGCTGCGCGAGCCGCTGCAATTGCTGATGGCGGTGCTGCTGTTCAGCCCGACCATCGTCGACCCGGTCAAGACCCAGTTCGCACCGGCGGTGGCGATTACCGCCCTGGACCTGGTGCTGCATGTCGGTAATAACGCCTGGCGCGCCATCTCCGACCTGTTTATGTACACGATGATCGCGTTGGGCGTGTATATCGTCTTTGTGTTGATCCGCTGGCCCATCGAGCGCGCCGCCAACGCCCGCCGTGAGCGCAAGGCCGCTGCCGATGCGGCGCTGGCCGCCGAGCCCGTGGACGAAGACGACGAGCCCTACCGCCGCCCGGCGCCGGTCGGCGGTATGCGGGTCGAACCGCGCCTTTAACGTTGTACGCCCTGCAGCGAGAGCCCTGGCATGTGTGAATTATTGGGCATGAGTGCCAACGTCCCCACCGATATCGTGTTCAGCTTTACTGGGCTGATGCAGCGGGGCGGGCGTACCGGCCCCCACCGCGACGGTTGGGGCATCGCCTTTTACGAAGGCCGTGGCCTGCGTCTGTTCCAGGGCCCGGCCGCCAGCAGCGAGTCGGAAGTGGCGCTGCTGGTGCAGCGTTACCCGATCAAAAGTGAAGTGGTAATTGGCCATATCCGCCAGGCCAATGTGGGCAAGGTGAGCCTGGCCAATACCCACCCGTTCGTGCGCGAGCTGTGGGGCCGCAATTGGTGCTTCGCCCATAACGGCCAACTGGCGGACTTCAACCCCCGCGCCACGTTCTACCGCCCGGTAGGCGATACCGACAGCGAAGCGGCCTTCTGTGACCTGCTCAACCGTGTGCGCGAAGCCTTCCCGGAACCGGTGGACATCGAACAAGTGCTGCCGGACTTGATCGCCGCCTGCGCCGAATACCGCAGCAAAGGCGTGTTCAACTGCCTGCTCAGCGACGGTGACTGGCTGTTTTGCTACTGCTCCACCAAATTGGCGCAGATTACCCGGCGCGCACCCTTTGGCCCGGCGCGTTTGAAAGATGTCGACGTGATCGTCGATTTTCAGGCCGAAACCACGCCAAATGATGTGGTGACGGTGATCGCTACCGAGCCGTTGACCGACAATGAAAACTGGACCCGCTACGAACCGGGCCAATGGAGCCTGTGGCGACGCGGTGAATGCGTCAGCCAGGGCATCACCGAGTAAGGATATCGACCATGTTGCTGAGTTATCTGCGGTTGGTGCTGTTTGCGATTGGCTTGTTGGTCGGCGTGCAGGTGCCGGGGTTTATCAACGACTATGCCAAACGCGTCGAGGCCCACCTGATCGAGGCCCAGACCGGCCTCAGCGGGTTTGAAAGCACCGCACGGCAGTTCTTCAATGGTGACTTGAAGGCGCTGGTGGCGCATTACCGCGCCAGTGATGACCCGGTGTTCCAGAGCGATGCCAACAGCCTGGGCACCTTGCTCGACCGCCAGGTGGCGTTGGACAAGCAATTCCAGGCCATGCAAGGACCTTGGTATATCCGCGCCCTGCAAGTGGCGGTGGCCGCCGACCCGGCCATTCGCCTGGAAACCTGGAACGGCTACAGCTATCAGATCCTGCTGACGCCGGAAGCCATGGGCTGGGGCCTGGGCGGGGCGATGTTGTTGTCGTTCGGCATCGAGTGCCTGTTCCGCTTGATCGACTGGGTGGTGTTGGGCGGCAAGCGCCTGCGCCAGAGCCGGCCGATTGAAGAGCGTGACCTCAAAGGCCTCTGAAGACCGGCTCGGTCAATGTGGGAGCTGGCTTGCCTGCAATAGCGGTGGGTCAGCTTGCACATCTGCCACTGATACACCGCTATCGCAGGCAAGCCAGCTCCCACAGTTTTAATCCGGTTTCGTCAGCACCATGTGCTGTTCACCCACCTCCTCGGCATACCGCGCCACGACCTTCTGGCACAGCCCGACAATCTCCTCCACCAGCTCCACCCCGACACGCCACGACACCACGACCTGCAAGTTCGGCAGCTTCTGCGCCATCGGCAACATCACCAATTCCCCGCGTGCCAATTCCTCGCTGACCAGCACCGGCGGCAATGCGCCAATCCCGAAACCATCGCGCAGCAAGCGGGTGATGGCCGATACCGAATTCACACAGTTCATCCGTGGGGCGGCGACGCCGTTGGCCTGCATCAGGCTCAGCACGTCCTGGTGCGGGTGGGAGTTTTTCGAGTAGGTGATGATGCGCTCCTGGGCCAGTTCGGCGAGGGAGGCGTAGTCGCGGTTGTAGAGGGAGTGGCTGGCGACGATCCAGGCCATGGGATGGCTGGCCAGTTCCAGGCTGCGCACCGTTTCGAGGCGCAGCAAGTCGGTTTGCAGGATCAGGTCGAGGAAGCCTTTTTGCAGCTGATCGCTGAGGTTAAGCGCGGTATCGGCGACTAATTCGATTTCCACTAGGGGAAAGTGGTCCATCAATTCAGCGACCAGCGGGCTCAGCCAGGTGTGGATGACCGTGTCCATCGCGCCTATCCGAATCCGCCCGACCTTGCTGCTGGTGGTTTCCAGGGACTGCTTCAGGCCCTGCATGGTCACCATCATCTGCTCGGCGTAATCGAGCACCTTCAAGCCGTCCGGGGTCAGGCTCACGCCGCGCGAATCGCGCAGAAACAGCTTCACGCCCAGTTCGCTTTCGAGCACGGCGATACGGCTGGAAATCGAGGCCTGGGTGGTGAACAGCTTCTCGGCCGTCAGGCGAAAGCTCTTGAGCTTGGCCACCCAGACGAAGGTTTCGAGGAACTTCAAATTCATGGGATCAACTTTTCTTATGCATGGATCGGTTTTTATTAGTTGGACGCCGCACCGGGCAAACGCCAAAAATCGAGCTATTCCACGATAAGCGTCGTTGGGGTGTGAGGACAAGTTGCGCGTTTTGCGTAAAAAATCCCACACTACAAAAACTATAAAGCCTACAGGAGCACCCACCGTGAGCCGTCTGCTACTGAATTGCGACATCGGCGAAAGCTTTGGCAACTGGACCATGGGTCTGGACGCCGAGGTCATGCCGTTCATTGATTGTGCCAACGTGGCCTGCGGCTTCCATGCCGGTGACCCGAGCATCATGCGCAAGACCGTCAGCCTGGCCCTCAAGCACGGCGTGCAAGTAGGGGCGCACCCGGCGTACCAGGACCTGCAAGGGTTCGGTCGGCGCTCAATGGCTTATACCGCCGATGAAATCCAGGACCTGTTGCACTACCAGATCGGTGCCCTCGACGGCATCTGCCGGGCGCAAGGCGGGCGGGTCAGCTACGTCAAACCCCATGGTGCGATGTACAACGACATGATGGCCAACCCGGCGCAATTGCGTGCGGTGATCCAGGCCGTGGCTGCCTATGGCGACTTGCCGCTGATGCTGCTGGCCACCCGCGACAACAGCGCCGCCCAGGCGTTGGGCGACGAATACGGCGTGATCCTGTGGTTCGAAGCCTTCGCCGACCGTGCCTACGACCACAAGGGGCACCTGGTTTCCCGCCATTTGCCGGGCGCCGTGCACCACGACTCCGACATCATCGTGCAGCAAGCCCTGACTATTTCCCGTGGCGAAGCCTTGACCGCCAGCGACGGCAGCGCCCTGGTGTTGCAGGCCAATACCCTGTGCGTGCACGGCGATAACGCCAGCTCGGTCGCCGCGGTGCAGCGCATTCGCGAGGCGTTGAAGCCAGCATGAAGCCACGCATTGAAGTGGTGGCGATTGATTGCCTGATGGTGCGTCTGTTCGATGTGATTGCCGAAGCCAATATGCCGTGGATGCTCGCCGCCACCCAGCGTCTGCGCGAGGGGTTCGGCGCGGCGCTGGTGGATCTGGTGCCGTCCTACACCACGCTGATGGTGCATTACGACCTCACTGCGTTGAGCCCGGCCCAGGCACGGGAACTGATTGGCCAGGCGCTGACCGACCTGCAACCCCAGGCCCAGGGCAGCGGCCAGTGCCACGTGCTGCCGGTGTGGTACGACCTGAGTGTCGGCCCTGAACTGAACCTGCTCAGCCAGCGCAGCGGCCTGGCGGTAGACGATGTAATCCGTCGCCACAGTGCCCACGAATACCAAGTGTTTGCCCTCGGTTTTGCTCCCGGTTTTGCCTTTATGGGGCTGGTGGACGAGATCCTCGCCACGCCACGGCTGAACACCCCACGTAAACGAGTGGCTGCCGGCAGCGTCGGCATTGCCGAACGGCAAACTGCCGCCTACCCGGTGGTATCCCCCGGTGGCTGGAACCTGATCGGCCGCACCCCGGCCAAGCTGTTCGACCGCGAACGCGACGGCTACAGCCTGATGCAGCCCGGCGATACGGTGCGCTTCGAAGCCGTCGGCCACGCCGAATTCATCAACCTGGGTGGCGATGACACGCCGTTGGAGGCGCAGGCATGAGCCGCTTGTTGATCGAGGCCAGCACGCCGCTGTGCCTGTTGCAGGACACCGGCCGTTTTGGCGTGCGGCACCTGGGCGTGACCCAGGGTGGCGCGCTGGATTGGGTGTCGATGACCTGGGCCAATTGGCTGCTGGGTAATGCCCTGGATAAGCCCGTAGTGGAAATCACCTTGGGCGGGTTTACCGTGCAAGCCGAGGAGTATTGCTTGCTGGCGTTGGCCGGTGCGGATCTGGGCGCGTATATCGATGAGCGTGCGATCAGCCCGGGGCGCAGTTTTATCCTGCAAAAGGGTCAGCGTTTGCGCTTTACCCAGCCGTTCAGCGGTGCGCGCGCTTATCTGGCGGCACCGGGCGGTTTTGATGCGCCGGCTGTGCTCGGCAGTTGTGCCACGGTGGTACGTGAAGAGTTGGGCGGGGTGGACGGTTTCGGCAAGGCGTTGGCCGTAGGCGGGCGGTTGGCTTATTCCGGTGTGGGCGGGGCGATGAAAGTGCTGAGTGCGCCTGATTTGCCAGCCAAGGCACCACTGGAGGTGATAGTCGGCGCACAGATCGGCCAGTTCAGCGGGCAGAGTTTGTTCGATGCGTTCAATACTGAATGGGCCCTCGACAGCCGTGCAGACCGCATGGGCATGCGGCTGTTGGGTACGCCGTTGCAGTATCAGGGGCCCTCGTTGATCTCTGAGGGCATTCCGCTGGGGGCCATCCAGGTGCCGCCGGATGGGCAGCCGATTGTGTTGCTCAATGACCGGCAGACCATTGGTGGCTATCCGCGATTGGGCGCGTTGACGCCGTTGGCGCTGGCGCGGCTGGCGCAGTGCTTGCCAGGGGAGAAGGTGCGCTTGGTGCCGGTGGTGCAGGAGACGGCGCATCGGCAGCATGTGGAGTTTTTGCAGCGCTTCACCGCGGGCTAAAGATCACCGCAACCCAACATGTGGGAGCGGGCTTGCTCGCGAATGCAGGGTGTCAGTCAGTCCATCAATAACTGACCCACCGCTTTCGCGAGCAAGCCCGCTCCCACATTTGCCTCTGCGTTTACTTGGAGAGAAAGCGCATTCCTTCTTCCAAGCCGCGCAAGGTCAGCGGATACATCTGATCCTCCACCAACTCCCGCACAATCCCTGTCGACGCCGTATACCCCCACGTGTCCTTCGGGTACGGGTTTATCCAGATCAGCTTCTTGTACTTGGCCATGAAGCGCTGCATCCACACATACCCAGGCTCTTCATTCCAGTGCTCGACGCTGCCGCCGGCCTGGGTGATTTCGTAGGGCGCCATCGACGCATCGCCGATAAAAATCACTTTGTAGTCAGCGCCGTACTTGTGCAGCAAATCCTGTGTGGAGGTGCGCTCCGATGTGCGGCGCTGGTTGTTCTTCCACACCGATTCGTACACGAAGTTGTGAAAGTAGAAGTACTCCAGGTGCTTGAACTCGGTCTTGCAGGCCGAGAACAATTCTTCGCAGATCTTTACATGGGCGTCCATCGAGCCGCCGATGTCGAACAGCAGCAACAGCTTGATGGTGTTACGCCGCTCCGGGCGCATCTGGATATTTAGCAACCCGGCGTCGCGGGCGGTGTGGTCGATAGTGCCGTCGATATCCAGCTCTTCGGCCGCACCCTGGCGCGCGAATTTGCGCAGGCGGCGCAGAGCGATCTTGATGTTGCGCGTGCCCAGTTCGACTTGGTCGTCGAGGTTCTTGTACTCGCGCTGGTCCCAGACTTTCACCGCTTTGCCCTGGCGCTTGCCGGCGTCGCCGACGCGAATGCCTTCCGGGTTGTAGCCGCCGGAGCCGAACGGGCTGGTGCCACCGGTGCCGATCCACTTGTTGCCGCCGGCATGGCGCTCTTTCTGTTCTTCCAGGCGTTTCTTGAATTCTTCGATCAGCTTGTCCAGGCCGCCGAGGGACTGGATCTGCGCGCGTTCTTCATCGGTCAGCGAGCGTTCGAACTCCTTGCGCAGCCAGTCCTCGGGGATCAGCGCTTGCAGGTGGTCGTCGAGCTTTTCGAGGCCGTTGAAATAGGCGCCGAACGCCCGGTCGAACTTGTCGAAATGCCGTTCGTCCTTCACCAGGATTGCCCGGGCCAAGTAGTAAAACTCGTCCATGTCGGCGAAGACCACGCGCTGTTTCAGCGCATTGATCAAGTCGAGCAGCTCGCGCACCGACACCGGCACCTTGGCTGCACGCATCTCATTGAACAGGTTGAGCAACATTATCGATTACCGCGACGGCTCATGAACGCCAGACGCTCCAGCAATTGCACGTCTTGCTCGTTCTTCACCAAAGCCCCGGCCAGCGGCGGGATGGCTTTGGTGGGGTCGCGTTCGCGCAGCACGGCTTCACCGATATTGTCGGCCATCAGCAGTTTGAGCCAGTCGACCAGTTCGGAGGTGGACGGCTTTTTCTTCAGGCCTGGCACTTTGCGCACGTCGAAAAACACGTCCAGCGCTTCGCTGACCAGGTCTTTCTTGATGTCGGGGTAGTGCACATCGACGATCTTTTGCAGGGTCGTGCGGTCGGGGAAGGCGATGTAATGGAAGAAGCAGCGGCGCAGGAACGCGTCCGGCAGCTCTTTTTCGTTGTTGGAGGTAATGATGATGATCGGGCGTTTCTTGGCCTTGATGGTCTCGTCGATTTCGTAGACGTAGAACTCCATCTTGTCGAGTTCTTGCAACAGGTCGTTAGGGAACTCGATGTCAGCCTTGTCGATTTCATCGATCAGCAGAATCACCCGCTCCTCGGACTCGAAGGCCTCCCAGAGCTTGCCCTTCTTCAGGTAGTTGCGCACGTCGTGCACTTTGTCCACGCCCAGCTGCGAGTCGCGCAGACGGCTTACCGCGTCATACTCGTAGAGGCCCTGATGCGCCTTGGTGGTGGACTTGATGTGCCAAGTGATCAGCTTGGCGCCGAAGGATTCGGCCAGTTGTTCGGCGAGCATGGTCTTGCCGGTGCCGGGCTCGCCCTTGACCAGCAATGGCCGTTCCAGGGTGATGGCGGCGTTCACGGCCAATTTCAGGTCATCGGTAGCAACGTAGGCCTGGGTGCCTTCGAACTTCATCGGTCATTCCTCGCATTCATCAATGCCCGGACTATACCGCGCAGCCCCGGCGACTGTGAACGCAGACGGGTTATTCAGTCTCTGAATGGCTGGTCACGCGTGACCGCTAGCGGTTTTTTTCCAACGCATACGCCCGCGCATCGGCATTATCCCTGAGCTTGCTGCCGCCCCACAGGGCGAGTGCTGCTAAAACCAGTGTGCCCAGGCTTATGAGGATCATCTGGCCGGCCATCGGCCCGCCGTCCATGGCGAATATCGCTATTCGCACACAGCCCGAAAAGGCCCAAAGATAACCAAGAATTGTCAGTATCCAGCCGCAGATGCGCATTTTAGTGTCCTTACTAGTCGTGGGAATTTACTCGGCGGTACGATAAACGAGGGCTCGGTGTTTCACCATAGTTGCCCTCGGGCGTGTGATTCAGTCAGCACTCGGCTTGGGCTGTTCATAGCGCGCAGTGAACGCCTGGATGAAACCGTTGCGCAAAATCGCCAAAAACGCCGAGAACGCGCTGATATCTTGCTGGTGAACGCTGCCGCTGAGTTCTACGCGGGTGGCAAATTGGTTTTTGTTCTGGTTCTTCAGCACCGTCTCGCTGGTGCCAACCACGGCTTCCCAGATCGAGCGAAAGATATTTTTGTCCTTGTTCTCTACATCCTGTTTCCAGTCGAACACTTCCACATTGCGCAGCAACGGCTTGATGTAACCTTTCAATTGGCCTTTTTCAGCCTGGGCTTCGACCACCAGATCGCCGGTACCGGCCTTGAAGTCGAATTTGCCGTAGGCCGACGCGAAGTCATTCAGGCGCTTGAGCTGGATGTCTTTGGCGCGAAAGCGGAATTCAAAGTCTTCGAAATTGCTCAGCGGGTCGAAGGCGGCAGTGGCTTCCAGCGGTGCCTGCCCCAGCATCTGCGCCTTGCCTTCGAAGCTGGCGTCACGCTTGCCCTTCACATCGACGACGTTGGTCAGGTTGAAAAAGCTCGCGTTGACCGCGGTGGCATAGATATTCACCGCAGGCTTGGAATTGAAGTTGTGGAAGGCGACCTTGCCGTCCTGAATGCGCACTTCGTTGAGGGTGATCGGCAACAGTTTGCTCAGTTGTTCGCGCCAGTCGGTGCCCTTACCGGTCTGGGACGCCTGTTGGCTGCCACCGTCGACGAAATTCACCTCCGGCTTGAAGAACTGCATCTCGGCGACCACCGCATGGTCGTACCAGAGCGAATGCCAGCTTACCGCCACGTCGATCAATGGTGCCTTGACGAACGGCACAGGCACCTTGCCGTCGACCTTGACGATCTGCAGGCCGTTGATTTTGTAGGCGCCGCGCCACAGGGCCACGTCCACGTCCGTGACCTGGCCGCGGTAATCGCCCATGTCGGCGAGCTTGTCGTTCAGGTAGTTGCGCACCAGGTAGGGCAGGGCGAGGTCCAGAGCGATCAGTACTACCACCAGTACGGCGACGATCCATAGCAGCCCACTGTAGCGACGTTTCATGTTCAGGTTCTCCAACGGTATAGGCGATGGACCGCATGTATTGGCGCAACGTTCCTCTGACTGGACGCCTCCCAACCTGAGGCATACCCTTGGAGCCTTATTGAAATTGCCCTAAGGACCCGTTATGAGCCGCATCTTTGCAGACAACGCGCACTCCATCGGTAATACGCCCCTGGTTCAGATCAATCGCATCGCACCGCGTGGCGTGACCATCCTGGCCAAGATCGAAGGGCGTAACCCGGGTTATTCGGTGAAGTGCCGCATTGGCGCAAACATGATCTGGGACGCCGAAAGCACCGGCAAACTCAAGCCCGGCATGACGATTGTAGAACCGACCTCCGGCAATACCGGCATTGGTCTGGCGTTTGTCGCCGCCGCCCGTGGCTACAAGCTGCTGCTGACCATGCCGTCGTCCATGAGCATCGAGCGACGCAAAGTGCTCAAGGCACTGGGCGCCGAACTGGTGTTGACCGAACCGGCCAAGGGCATGAAGGGCGCTATCGAAAAAGCTGCCGAAATCCTCGCCAGCGCCCCGGCGACCTACTTTATGCCGGCCCAGTTCGAAAACCCGGCCAACCCGGCAATCCACGAGAAAACCACCGGCCCGGAAATCTGGAACGACACCGATGGCGCCGTGGACGTACTGGTCGCGGGCGTAGGCACCGGCGGCACCATTACCGGTGTGTCGCGTTATATCAAGAACATTGCCGGCAAGCCGATTCTGTCGGTGGCCGTTGAACCGTTCGCCTCGCCCGTGATTACCCAGGCGCTGGCCGGTGAAGAGATCAAACCCAGCCCGCATAAAATCCAGGGCATCGGCGCCGGTTTCGTGCCGAAAAACCTCGACCTGTCGATGGTTGACCGCGTGGAGCTGGTGACCGATGACGAATCCAAGGTCATGGCTCGGCGCCTGATGCAGGAAGAAGGCATTCTGTGCGGTATCTCCTGCGGCGCCGCCATGGCGGTGGCGGTACGGCTGGCCGAGAAACCGGAAATGCAGGGCAAGACCATCGTGGTGATCCTGCCGGACTCGGGTGAGCGCTACCTGTCGAGCATGTTGTTCAGCGATTTGTTTACCGAGCAAGAAAACCAGGCCTGATCGGTTATCGGTGGCGGGCGGGGCCGACGTCTTCGCGGGCAAGCCCGCTCCCACATTTGATCTTCGCTGCTTTGAGCATCGTGTTCGCTTAACTGAACTGCATTAGGGCAAGCCCGCTCACCATAAGGGTTCGACTTGCCACAGGGTTTTGATTTATGTCAGCCGGTCGGCCCAGGCCTTCTGCATAATGGCCCAACTGTTTATCATGGCCGGCTGCTACGTCTGGTTTCCCGTTGACGGGAGGTCGCTGGCCAGGCGCTTATTTCCAGGAGTTGCTGCATGACCTTTTCTTTGGCCGCCAAACTGTCGGTGCTGCTGTTGTTTATCGGCAGCACGCTGTATGTGCACTTGCGCGGCAAGGCCCGTTTGCCGATGTTGCGCCAGTTCGTCAACCATTCGGCGCTGTTCGCCCCGTACAACGCCTTGATGTATATATTCTCGGCCGTGCCGTCCAAACCGTACCTGGACCGCAGCAAGTTCCCGGAGCTGGATGTGCTCAAGGACAACTGGGAAGTGATTCGCGAAGAGGCGATGCACCTGTTCGACGAGGGGTACATCCGCGCCGCCGAAAAGAACAACGACGCCGGTTTCGGTTCGTTCTTCAAAAAGGGCTGGAAGCGCTTCTACCTCAAGTGGTACGACAAACCGCTGCCATCGGCCGAGGCCCTGTGCCCGAAAACCGTGGCGCTGGTCAGCAGCATCCCCAGCGTCAAGGGCGCAATGTTCGCGCTGTTGCCGGGGGGTAGCCACCTCAACCCGCACCGCGACCCGTTTGCCGGTTCGCTGCGTTATCACCTGGGTCTGTCCACGCCGAACTCCGACGACTGCCGCATCTTCGTCGATGGCCAGGTTTACGCCTGGCGCGACGGTGAAGACGTGATGTTCGACGAAACCTACGTGCACTGGGTGAAGAACGAGACTGAAAAGACCCGCGTGATTCTGTTCTGCGACATCGAACGCCCGCTGAGCAACCGGCTGATGACGCGCATCAACCGCTGGGTCAGCAAGCAGTTGGGCCGCGCCACGGCGCCGCAAAACCTTGATGATGAGCGTGTGGGCGGGATCAACCAGGCGTATGCCTGGAGCAAGACCTTCAGCGACAAGTTCAGCGGTGTGGTCAAGCAGTGGAAGCGCAAGCATCCGAAGGCCTACCGCATTGCGCGGCCGGTGCTGGCTGTAATCGTGCTGGTGCTGTTGTGGAAGTGGTTGTTCGGCTAATTTGAAACGCGGTTAAAAATGTGGGAGCGGGCTTGCTCGCGAAAGCGGTGGGTCAGTCAAGAATGTATCGACTGACACTCCGCATTCGCGAGCAAGCCCGCTCCCACATTTGGTTTTGCAGTGTTGCTTAAGACGCGATCAGCTGGCGCAGTACATAGTGCAGAATCCCGCCCGCCTTGAAGTACTCGACTTCATTGAGGGTATCAATCCGGCACAGCACCTCGACCTTCTCGCTGCTGCCATCCTCGCGCGTAATCACCAGCGTCAGGTTCATCCGTGGCTCGATCTCGGCCCCGGTCAGCCCGAGAATGTCGATCTTTTCCTTGCCGGTGAGTTTGAGCGCCTTGCGGTTCTGATCCAGCTTGAACTGCAGTGGCAGCACGCCCATGCCCACCAGGTTGGAGCGGTGAATCCGCTCGAAGCTCTCGGCGATCACCGCCTTGACCCCCAGCAGGTTGGTGCCCTTGGCCGCCCAGTCGCGGCTTGAGCCGGTGCCGTATTCCTGACCGGCGATCACCACCAGCGGCGTGCCCGACGCCTGGTACTTCATGGCCGCGTCGTAAATGGGCATTTTCTCGCCAGTGGGGATGTACAGCGTGTTGCCGCCTTCCTCGCCGCCGAGCATCTCGTTGCGAATGCGGATATTGGCAAACGTACCGCGCATCATCACTTCATGGTTACCCCGGCGTGAACCGTAGGAGTTGAAGTCACGCGGCTCCACACCTTGCTCGCGCAGGTAGCGGCCGGCGGGGCTGTCGGTCTTGATGTTGCCGGCGGGGGAGATGTGGTCGGTGGTCACCGAATCACCCAGCAGCGCCAGCACATTCGCGCCTGTGACGTCTTTGATAACCGGTAGTGGCCCGGCAATGTCGTCGAAGAACGGCGGGTGCTGGATGTAGGTGGAATCCTTCTGCCACACGTAAGTCGCGGCCTGCGGCACCTCAATGGCTTGCCACTGCTCATCACCGGCAAATACTTCGGCATATTCCTTGTGGAACATGCCGGTGCTGACCTGGGCGACGGCGTCGGCGATTTCCTGGCTGCTTGGCCAGATGTCTTTCAGGTACACCGGCTGGCCGTCCTTGCCTTCGCCCAGCGGCTCGCTGCTGATATCGATACGCACGGTGCCGGCCAATGCATAGGCGACCACCAGCGGCGGCGAGGCCAGCCAGTTGGTTTTCACCAGCGGGTGCACGCGGCCTTCAAAGTTGCGGTTGCCGGACAGCACCGAGGCGACCGCGAGGTCAGCTTTCTGGATGGCTTTTTCGATGGGCTCAGGCAGTGGGCCGGAGTTGCCGATGCAGGTGGTGCAGCCATAGCCGACCAGATCGAAACCGAGTTTATCCAGGTACTGGGTAAGGCCCGCCGCCTTGTAGTAGTCAGTCACCACTTTGGAGCCAGGTGCCAGCGAGGTTTTCACCCACGGTTTGCTGGTGAGGCCTTTTTCCACGGCCTTTTTCGCCACCAGGCCTGCAGCCATCATCACACTGGGGTTGGAGGTGTTGGTGCACGAGGTAATCGCTGCAATCACCACCGCGCCGTTTTTCAGGCGATAGGTATGGCCGTCGTATTCGTAGTCTGTTTCGCCCACCAGGTCGGCGTTGCCCACGGCGACACCGCCACCACCTTCACTTTCCAGGCGGCCTTCTTCTTTGGTGGTGGGTTTGAATTGCAGGTCGAGGAAGTCACTGAAGGCTTGTGCCACATTTGGCAACGAAACACGGTCCTGCGGGCGTTTCGGCCCGGCAAGGCTGGCTTCGACGCTGCCCATGTCCAGCGCCAGGGTATCGGTGAACACTGGCTCCTGGCCGGCATTGCGCCACAGGCCCTGAGCCTTGGTGTAGGCCTCGACCAGCTTCACGGTTTCTGCCGGGCGGCCCGACAGGCGCAGGTAGTCCAGGGTCACGTCATCCACGGGGAAAAAGCCGCAGGTGGCGCCGTATTCCGGGGCCATGTTGGCGATGGTCGCGCGGTCGGCCAGGGGCAAGTCGGCCAAGCCGTCGCCATAGAATTCGACGAATTTACCCACCACGCCTTTTTTACGCAGCATCTGGGTGACAGTCAGCACCAGGTCGGTGGCCGTGATGCCTTCCTTGAGTTTGCCGGTGAGCTTGAAGCCGATCACTTCCGGAATCAGC
The DNA here is from genome assembly GCF_045447295.1 of Pseudomonas sp. O39. Classification (NCBI taxonomy): domain Bacteria; kingdom Pseudomonadati; phylum Pseudomonadota; class Gammaproteobacteria; order Pseudomonadales; family Pseudomonadaceae; genus Pseudomonas; species Pseudomonas sp. O39. The sequence continues at coordinate 82,697 of NZ_JBJGXV010000005.1, read as the reverse complement.
ATCGACACCGGTTGGCCGAGCATCGCCGCTTCCGCTTCGATGCCGCCCACGCCCCAGCCGAGTACGCCAAGGCCATTGATCATGGTGGTGTGGGAGTCGGTGCCCACCAGGGTGTCGGGAAAGGCGTAGGTGCGGCCGTCTTCCTCTTTGGTCCACACGGTGCGGCCGAGGTATTCGAGGTTGACCTGATGGCAGATACCGGTGCCCGGTGGCACGACGCTGAAGTTGTCGAAGGCGCTTTGGCCCCAGCGCAGGAAGGCGTAGCGTTCGCCGTTGCGCTGCATTTCGATGTCGACGTTCTGCTCAAACGCGCTGTTGCTGCCGAACTTGTCGACCATTACCGAGTGGTCGATCACCAGGTCCACGGGGGACAGCGGGTTGATACGCTGCGGGTCGCCTCCCGCCTTGGCCACGGCGGCGCGCATGGCGGCCAGGTCGACCACCGCAGGCACGCCGGTGAAGTCCTGCATCAGCACGCGGGCGGGGCGATATTGGATTTCGCGGTCGGACTGGCGCTCTTTGAGCCAGGCAGCGATGGCCTTGAGGTCGGCGCCGGTGACGGTCTTGTTGTCTTCCCAGCGCAGCAGGTTTTCCAGCAGCACTTTGAGCGACATCGGCAGCGTGTCCAGGTCACCCAGGCTCTTGGCCGCTTCGGGCAGACTGAAGTAGTGGTAGGTCTTGCGGTCTATTTCCAGTGTTTTAAGGGTTCTCAGGCTATCAACGGATGACATTACATGACTCCTTATGGTCCGCACGGCTACGGACCTGACGGGACGAACAGAGCTTTCAACTTAGCCCTGTTTTCATTAGCAGGCTAATAACTGGACTCTATCGTTAAGTCCAAGGTTCCGAACTCGGCTATCATGCGCGCGTTTTCATGACAGGTATTGCGATAGAGCAATGCCGGTTGAGTCACCAGGAGAGTTGATGAACACCCTTTTTATGCACTGCCGCCCGGGTTTTGAAGGCGAAGTCTGTTCCGAGATCGCGGAACACGCCGCGCGCCTGAACGTTTCCGGCTATGCCAAGACCAAGACCGGCAGCGCCTGCGCCGAATTTGTCTGCACCGAAGAAGACGGCGCCCAGCGCCTGATGCACGGCCAGCGCTTTGCCGAGCTGATCTTCCCGAGGCAGTGGGCGCGCGGGGTGTTCATCGACCTGCCGGAAACCGACCGCATCAGCGTGATCCTCGCCCACCTGCAAGGCTTCCCGGTGTGTGGCAGCCTGTGGCTGGAGATGGTCGACACCAACGACGGCAAGGAGCTCTCGAACTTCTGCAAGAAGTTTGAAGTGCACTTGCGCAAAGCCTTGTTGAACGCCGGCAAGCTGGTGGATGACCCGAGCAGGCCGCGCCTGCTGCTGACCTTCAAAAGCGGCCGTGAAGTGTTCATGGGCCTGGCCGAGTCGAACAACTCGGCGATGTGGCCCATGGGCATCCCGCGCCTGAAATTCCCGCGTGACGCGCCCAGCCGTTCGACCCTGAAACTGGAAGAGGCGTGGCACCACTTCATCCCCCGCGACCAGTGGGACGAGCGCCTGCACGGTGACATGACCGGTGTTGACCTCGGCGCAGCCCCCGGCGGCTGGACCTGGCAACTGGTCAACCGCGGCATGCTGGTGACCGCCATCGACAACGGCCCGATGGCCGAAAGCCTGATGGACACCGGCCTGGTGCAGCATTTGATGGCTGACGGCTTTACCTTCGTGCCCAAGCAGCCGGTAGACTGGATGGTCTGCGACATCGTCGAAAAACCGGCGCGTAACGCGGCCCTGCTGGAAACCTGGATCGGCGAGGGCTATTGCCGCGAGGCGGTGGTGAACCTGAAGTTGCCGATGAAGCAGCGTTACGCCGAAGTGAAACGCTTGCTGGAGCGCATTGAAGACGGTTTCAAGGCGCGTGGTATTCGCGTGGAAATCGGCTGCAAGCAGCTGTACCACGACCGTGAGGAAGTCACCTGCCACCTGCGTCGGCTGGTGGATGTGAAGAAGACCAAGTCGCGCTGACGTTAAGCCGCACGCCGCTCAAAATGTGGGAGCTGGCTTGCCTGCGATGGCGGGATAACAGTCGAAATTTATAGTGAATGTGCCCCTTATCGCGGGCAAGCCCGCTCCCACAGGAGAGTGGGTCTGTTTCAGGAGTGATGTATGAATCAGCCTCTCGATTTGCCCGTAGACGCCGTGCTCGATGCGACGGGCCTCAACTGCCCGGAACCGGTGATGATGCTGCACCAGCACATCCGCGACTTGCCGCCTGGCGGCCTGCTCAAGGTGATCGCGACCGACCCGTCGACCCGCCGCGATATTCCCAAGTTCTGTGTGTTCCTGGACCACGAGCTGGTGGATCAGCAGGAACACGCCGGTACGTACCTGTACTGGATTCGCAAGAAGTCCGCTTAAACCAGGCGAATCCGCCGGCGCGCGCTGCGTGCCAGGCGGATCACCAGCATCGCCGCGGCGCAGCTCAAGCCCACGATCAGCCCTTGCCACAGGCCACTCGGCCCACTCGCCGCGCCCAGCCAATCGGTCAGCCCCAGGGCATAACCCACCGGCAACCCCACGCCCCAGTAAGCAAACAAGGTCAGCACCATGGTCACCCGCGTGTCCTGGTAACCACGCAGCGCGCCGGCCGCGGTGACCTGGATCGCGTCGGAGAACTGGAACAGCGCCGCAAACACGATCAGCATCGACGCCACGTGGATCACCCGCGGGTCAGGCGTGTAAATCGTGGCAATCTGTTCGCGAAACAGCAGCATCAGGCTGCAAGACAGGCACGCGTAGGTGAGTGCCGTGCCCATGCCGACTCCGGCGGCAAAACGTGCTTCACGCGGCTCGCCACGGCCCAATGCCTGGCCGACCCGCACCGTGACCGCCATGCTCAGCGAATAGGGGATCATGAACACCAGCGAGCTGAAGTTCAGCGCGATCTGGTGCCCGGCCACCACGTTGGCGCCCAGGCTGCCGATCAGCAGGGCGATCACCGCAAAGATGCTCGATTCGGCGAACACCGCGATCCCGATCGGCAGGCCGATGCTCAGCACGCGCTTGATCACTGCCCATTGCGGCCAGTCGAAACGCTTGAACAATTCGCTGCTCTGGTACGCCGGTGCCCAGCGGGTCCAAGCGGCGAGGCCGAGCATCATCACCCACATCACAATGGCCGTGGCCCAGCCACAGCCCACGCCGCCCATGGCCGGCACACCGAAGTGGCCATAAATGAACACGTAGTTCAGTGGAATGTTCAACGCCAGCCCGCACAGGCCCATGACCATGCTTGGGCGCGTACGGCCCATGCCATCACTGAAGCAACGCAACACGTAATACAGGGCGATGGCCGGCATGCCGGACGCGATGCCGTGCAGGTAGGCCATGCAGGGTTTGATCAGCTCGGGGTCGACCTTCATCGCGTGCAGGATCGGTTCGGCGCTGATCAGCATCAGCAGGGCAGTAATGCCCACCACCACCGCCAGCCACAGGGATTGGCGCACCAGCGGGCCAATCTCGGTGTGGTGGCCGGCGCCGAAGCGCTGGGCGACTTTGGGCGTGGTGGCCAGCAGCGTGCCGGTCATCAGCAGGTACACCGGAATCCAGATCGAGTTGCCCAGGGCCACCGCTGCCAGGTCTCGCGGGCTCACGCGCCCGGCCATCACCGCATCGACGAAGCCCATGGCAGTGGTGGCGAGTTGGCCGATCATGATCGGCAGGGCCAGGGTCAGCAGGCTGCGCACCTCGCGACTGACGCGGGCGGGGCGGGAGAGGGTCGCGGTGGCGGTGTTCACGTGCGGGTGTCCGTAAAAGAGTTGCAAAGGACGGCGCAGTCTACGCGCTGACGCAGTGGTCAGGAAAAAACCTGTGTTAGCGATTTGTAAGCGATCTTCCGGCTGGCGCCGACCCCCTGTGGGAGCTGGCTTGCCTGCGATGGCATCACCTCGGTTTTGAGCGACAGAATGAGTCGCCTGCATCGCAGGCAAGCCAGCTCCCACCTAAGCACTGCCCACCTGGCATCTGCGCTGGAACGCAGGTCGCATCCCTGTACACTGCTGGTCCGCGAAAGGAGCCTGCCATGCTGATTGTTGCCGACGAAAATATTCCGCTGCTCGATGCCTTCTTTGAGGGGTTTGGCGAAATTCGCCGGGTGCCCGGTCGTTCCATCGACCGCGCCACGGTCGAGCAGGCCGATGTGCTGCTGGTGCGCTCGGTGACCAACGTTAATCGCGCCTTGCTGGAAGGCACGCAAGTGCGCTTTGTCGGCACCTGCACCATCGGCACCGATCACCTGGACCTGGATTACTTCAAGCAGGCCGGTGTCACCTGGTCCAGCGCCCCCGGTTGCAATGCGCGGGGCGTGGTGGACTATGTGCTGGGCAGCTTGCAGACCCTGGCCGAAATCGAAGGCGCCGACCTCAACCAGCGCACCTACGGTGTGGTGGGTGCCGGTGAAGTGGGCGGCCGCCTGGTGCAGGTACTCAAGGGCCTGGGCTGGAACGTATTGGTGTGTGACCCGCCGCGCCAGATCGCCGAAGACGGTGATTACGTCAGCCTGCAGCAGATTATCGAGCAGTGCGACGTGATCAGCCTGCACACGCCGCTGACCAAGTCCGGCAACGGTTCCACCTGGCACCTGTTTGACCGCGAGCGGCTCAACCGCCTCAAGCCCGGCACTTGGCTGATCAACGCCAGCCGTGGTCCGGTGGTGGATAACGCCGCCCTGCGCGAGGTGCTGCTGCAGCGCGAAGACCTGCAAGCCGTGCTGGATGTGTGGGAAGGCGAGCCCGAAGTAGACGTCGACCTGGCCGACCTGTGCGTGTTGGCCACTCCGCATATCGCAGGCTACAGCCTCGATGGCAAGCAGCGCGGTACCGCGCAGATTTACCAGGCACTCTGCGCGCACCTCGGCCACGAACCGAGCATTCAGTTAAGTGATCTGCTGCCGCCACCGTGGCTGGCCGAGGTGCACCTGAACGCGTCGACCGATCCGGCCTGGGCCTTGGCGACGTTGTGCCGCAGCGTGTACGACCCGCGCCGCGATGATGCGGACTTCCGTCGCAGCCTTGTCGGAACCGTGCAAGAGCAACGCAAGGCGTTCGACCTCCTGCGCAAGCACTACCCGGAGCGGCGTGAGATTGACGGCTTGAAAGTACGCATTAACGGGGAATCGGCGCAGTTGTCGAACATCGTGTCGGCGCTGGGCGCGGTAGCGATTTAAGCACCGATAAAAAACCCGGCCATCAAGGCCGGGTTTGAAAGAGCGTGGGCACTTCAGCCTTGCTTGGCAGGCTTGACCAATCGCTGTTCCAGCTCGCGACATGCTTGCTGGATCATCTCTTCGGTAATCTGCACTTCGCGGCCTTGGGCGTCGATGACGGAGCAAGGCAGATGCTGCGGTTGGCGGATCACTTCAATCTTGGCATCGCTGCTGTTTTGCAAGGTCATGGCCTGTCTCCTCATCAGGTTGTGTACCTACTGTAATTCCCCCGCGTGACCGAGCTATTACAACTCCTTACAAAGCCACCGGTTCGAACACCCAGTCCACCAGAAACCGATACAAATTTCCAGCCAGGCATTAGACCGAAAGCCTCTAGGGATCTGTCTCGGCGGGCATAATTAACCTGACTCATTGTTATTCCCCCAAGTTCCCCCAATGTTGGGATGTAGCAACCTAACTCCCTCACGCAGGTGATGCCTTCCATGTTCTCCGTCCGTCAACGCCGTGCTATTCGACTGGCCAGCCGCTTTATTGCGCCGTACCGCTGGCAGGCGCTGGGTGCGTTGTTGGCACTCATCGTCACTGCGGGCATCACCTTGTCCATGGGGCAGGGCATTCGCCTGCTGGTGGATCAGGGGTTCATGACCCAGTCACCGCACCTGCTCAACCAGTCCATCGGCCTGTTCATGATCCTGGTGCTGGGCCTGGCCGTGGGTACGTTTGCACGGTTTTATTTGGTGTCATGGATCGGCGAGCGAGTGGTGGCGGACATCCGCCGGCAAGTTTTCAACCACCTGATCTACCTGCACCCAGGCTTTTACGAGAACAACCGCAGCTCGGAAATCCAGTCGCGGCTGACCACTGACACCACCTTGTTGCAATCGGTGATCGGCTCGTCGCTGTCGCTTTTCCTGCGCAACGCCTTGATGGTCATCGGCGGCATCGTCCTGCTGTTTGTCACCAACCCCAAGCTCACCAGCATCGTGGTCATCGCGCTGCCGCTGGTGCTGGCGCCGATCCTGATCTTCGGTCGGCGCGTGCGTAGCCTGTCGCGCTTGAGCCAGGACCGTATCGCCGATGTCGGCAGCTACGTGTCCGAGACCCTCGGCCAAATCAAGACCGTGCAGGCCTACAACCACCAGGTGCAGGACGAACAACGGTTCGCCGTCACCGTGGAAGAGGCGTTTGCCACCGCGCGCAAGCGCATCGCGCAGCGTGCCTGGCTGATTACCCTGGTGATCATGCTGGTGCTGGGCGCCGTGGGCGTGATGCTGTGGGTGGGCGGGATGGACGTGATCGGCGGGCGCATTTCCGGCGGTGAGCTGGCGGCGTTCGTGTTTTACAGCTTGATCGTCGGCAGCGCCGTCGGCACCTTGAGCGAAGTACTCGGCGAGTTGCAGCGCGCGGCGGGGGCCGCCGAGCGGATTGGTGAATTGTTGCAATCGACCAACGAAATCCACGCGCCCACGGATGGCACCGTGCGGTTGCCGGCACGGGTCAGCGGACGTATGGAGCTGCAAGACCTGCGCTTTTCCTACCCTTCGCGGCCGGACAGCTACGCCGTCGACGGCTTGAGCCTGACCATCAACCCCGGCGAAACCCTGGCCCTCGTAGGCCCGTCCGGCGCCGGTAAGTCGACGATATTCGACCTGCTGCTGCGTTTCTACGACCCCCAGCAAGGCCGCATCCTGCTCGAAGGCCACGCGCTGACGGAACTCGACCCCATGGACCTGCGCCGGCACTTCGCGCTGGTGTCCCAGAGCCCGGCGCTGTTTTTTGGCAGCGTCGAAGAAAACATCCGCTACGGCAATCCGTCCGCCACCTCCGCCCAGGTCGAGGCCGCCGCTCGCATCGCGCATGCCCACGACTTCATTTTGCAAATGCCTGACGGCTACCAGACCCACCTCGGCGACGGCGGTATGGGCCTCTCCGGCGGCCAACGCCAACGCCTGGCCATCGCCCGCGCGTTGCTGGTAGACGCGCCGATCCTGCTGCTGGACGAAGCCACCAGCGCCCTCGATGCCCAGAGCGAACACCTGATCCAGCAGGCGCTGCCGCAATTAATGCAGGGCCGCACCACCCTGGTCATCGCGCACCGATTGGCCACGGTGAAGAACGCGGATCGGATCGCGGTGATGGACCAGGGCAAGTTGGTGGCGGTCGGCACGCATCAGCAGTTGATTGCGAGCAATCCGCTGTATGCGCGGTTGGCGGCATTGCAGTTCAGTGATGGGGTGGAGGCGGAATGAAGCTGCGGTGTGTCTGTTCCTAAGGCATCATGTGACCTTTCGTTATTGAACTGGATGAGGACATGAGCCGTTATCAACCTCCGTTGACACTGACTACAAAGATGCTGGCTCTGGTAGCCGACATCAGTGAGCAGATCGGTCAACTTTCAGTCGGTGATGATAGTCGTCAGACGCCTCAGCTAAGACGTGGCAATCGAATTCGCACAATCCAGGCTTCGCTGGCTATCGAGAACAATACCCTCAGCGTTGAACAGGTGACCGCTGTTCTAGAGGGTAAGCGAGTGTTGGGGTTGCCTCGGGAGATCCAGGAAGTGCGTAATGCATTTGCTGCTTACGAGGCGATGCCGCAATGGGTGCCTAGTGATCGGGCGGACTTGTTAAAAGCACACGATCTGCTGATGTTCGGTTTGATCGATGATGCAGGACGGTTTCGCCAGGCGGGTTTCGGCATTTATCGTGGTGAGCAGTTGGTCCATATGGCTCCTCCCGCAAGTCGCGTAACGCATCTGATGGATGACTTACTGCAATGGCTGTCGGTTTCTGATTGGCATCCGCTGATCGCCAGTTGTGTATTCCATTACGAATTCGAATTTATCCACCCCTTCGCAGACGGCAATGGACGGATGGGGCGCCTTTGGCAAACCTTAATACTTAGTCAATGGCGCCCTGTGTTGGCCTATCTGCCGGTGGAAGCGGTTATACGCGAACAGCAGGACGCCTATTACGCGGCGCTGTCGGCTGCCGACCAGAAGGCGGAAGCGACTCCCTTCGTCGAATTTATGTTGCAAGCATTGAGTCTGGCCTTGGCTGAGGCTGTGCAAAGCGAGCGTCCGAGCGCCCCATAAAAAATGCCCGCATCTCTCAATGCGGGCATTTCTCTTGAAGCTTCAAACTTACAGCTTGAAGCTGCTCTTTTTACTGATCATCAAAGTAGCGCTCATGCCAATCCACCAACGGCTGTGGCGAGTTGAGCTTCTGCCCGTAGATCACCGAATAAGACAGCACGTTCTGCACATACTGGCGGGTTTCGTCGAACGGGATGCTTTCCACCCACACGTCGAAACTCAGGTGATCGGCACCGCGCAGCCATTGGCGCACGCGACCGGGGCCAGCGTTGTAGGCAGCGGAAGCGAGTACGCGGTTACCGTTGAACTGGCTGTGCACCTGGCTCAGGTAGGCGGCGCCGAGCTGAATGTTTTTGTCCGGGTCCAGCACCTGGGCCGGGGAGGCGAGCGGGATGCTGAACTTGCGTGCGGTTTCCTTGGCGGTGCCGGGCATCAATTGCATCAGGCCGCTGGCGCCGACGCCGGAGCGGGCATCATCCATGAAGGCGCTTTCCTGGCGAGTAATGGCAAATACCCAGCTGGAATGCAGGCCACGTACCTTGGCTTCGCGCACCAGGGTGTCGCGGTGGGCCATTGGGAAGCGGATATCCAGGTCGTCCCAATACTGCGCCTGGCTGATGGTGCGGATCGCCGGGAAGTACCACTTCATGTCATAGGCCAACTTGGCCTGGGCGACCATTTCATCGCGGTTGAAGTGGCGGCTGACGTGGTACCACTCGCGGCGGCCGTCAACGATTTGGCCACGTGCATAGAACTCCAGCGCACGGCGCACTCCCGGGGTGTTGCGGACCTTATTGACCAGTGCCTGGCTCATCACCAACGGTTTGTTTTTCAGTTGATACGGCGCTTGGGAACGGTCAGCCGCGAGGAAGCCGTAGAAATCACGTTCCTGCGCGAGGTTTTTGTACAGCACCAACGGTTGCGGGTTCTTCGGCTCGGCCAGTTCAAGACTGCGCGCTTGCCAGTAACGCCAGCGATTGGTGGTGGCCAGGTCTTGTGGGAGTTTGCGGGTGAGCTGGTAGGCATCTTCCCAGCGGGCCAGGCGCAACAGCAGGCGCAGGCGCCATTCGGAAACGGTGTTGTCACGCAGCTCTGGGTCGTATTTGGTCATCACGTCCAGGGCGCGTGGATCGTAGCGGCGGGCCAGGGTCAGGCCGATTTCGCGGGCGATCGACACTTTTTCGTCACGGGAGAAGTGCATGCTGCTGGCGTAACCGTCGAGCAGGGCCATCGCCTTGTCCGGGTCCTGGCGTGCCAGGCGGCGCAGGCCCAGGCCTACGGCGTCAGACATGGCTTCGTTGGCCGGCAGGAAGCGTGACGGGTCACCGAGCATGTCGGGCTTTTGCGCTACGTCCACCATCAGGCGGCCTTGGGCACCGAGGGTCGGCAGGGTTTTCACCAGGCTATTGGCCAGCGCGTAGTTGCGGGCTTCGGCGGCAAGCTTGGCGCGGTCCCAGATTTTCTGTTCGGTGAGTTGGCCATCGGCGGCCCACTGACCGAAGGTGGCATCACAGGCGGCGGGTTGGGATTTGCCGGTCAGCCAGAGTTTTTCGGTGGTCTTGTAGCCTTCGGCTTTCAGATTGTGGGTGAGTTGGTACTGGCCATGCAGGCAGTCCAGTTCGACGAAATTAAGCTTGGCGTCGTAGTACTTTTCAAACGTCTGCCAGTCGCCACGGTCAGCCAGCCAGCGCAACCAGCGCAGCTTCATCCAGTTGGCCTGGGGCAGGTCGCCGTTTTTGGCGAGGAACTGTTCGATTTCCTCGTTGCTCGCGGTTTTCAGGCGGGCGGTCAGTTCGTCATAGGCCAGGTACGGCGTGAGCGGGTAGTCGGCCAGGGCCTGGCTGTATTGCATGTACGGGCCGCTGTCGCCTTTGGCGAGGGCGCGTTTGGCTTCATCGTAATATTGACGTTGGGTGGTGAGGTCCACGGCCTGGGCGGATTGAACGGCGGTGGCGGAAAGAAGCAGACAAGATAAAAAGTTGAAAAGGCGACTGCGCATGAGACGTCCGTGCAAAGAAATCACGACTAGCACCGGCACCGCCGACACTGATTGCCCCTAGCTTAGCCTTTTGCCAGCGGCCGGCGAAAGCTTTGCCGGCCGGTTGGTTCAAGTTGGTTGTAAATGTCCTTCAGAACGTGTCGATAGCGAAAATGCCGGCCGCATCCCACCCTCAAGTCAGGTAGAATGCGCGCCCAGTTTTTGGAGAAGCGTATGACCCTGCTCAAATTCAGCGATGTGTCCCTTGCTTTCGGCGCTATGCCGTTGTTGGACAAGGTGTCCTGGCAGATCGCCCGTGGTGAGCGGGTGTGCATCATCGGCCGCAACGGCACCGGCAAGTCCAGCATGATGAAGCTGGTAAAAGGCGACCAGAAGCCCGATGACGGCTCTGTTTGGCGCGCCCCGGGCCTCAAGATCGGCGAATTGCCGCAAGAATTGCCGGTGGCCGACGGACGGACAGTGTTCGACGTGGTTGCCGAAGGCCTCGACGGCGTCGGTGAGTTGCTCGCGCAATACCATCACCTGGCGCAGAACTGCGTCACCGAAGAGGACCTGGACAAGCTGATGCACGTCCAGCAAGACCTCGAAGCCCGTGATGGCTGGCGCTTGCAGCAACTCGTCGACAGCACCTTGAGCCGCCTGCAACTGCCGGCCGACAAGACCCTCGCCGAATTGTCCGGTGGCTGGCGTCGTCGCGTGCTGCTGGCCCAGGCATTGGTGTCCGAGCCGGACCTGCTGCTGCTCGACGAACCCACCAACCACCTGGACATCGGCGCAATCGCCTGGCTGGAAGAAGCCATCAAGGACTTTCAGGGCGCCGTGCTGTTTATCACGCACGACCGTGCCTTCCTGCAGAGCCTGGCAACGCGCATCCTTGAACTGGACCGTGGCGGCCTGATCGACTGGAACGGCGACTACGCCAGTTTCCTGGTGCACAAAGAAGCTGCGCTGTCCGCTGAAGAGACCGCCAACGCGCTGTTCGACAAAAAGCTGGCTCAGGAAGAAGTCTGGATCCGCCAGGGCATCAAGGCCCGTCGCACCCGTAACGAAGGTCGCGTACGTGCCCTCAAGGCTCTGCGCAATGAGCGTAGCGAGCGTCGCGAACGCACTGGCAAGGCGAATATTCAGCTCGACACCGCCGACAAGTCGGGCAAGCAGGTTATGGTGCTGGAGAACGTCAGCTTCCATCACCCGGATGGCCCGTTCCTGATCAAGGACTTCTCCATGGTCCTGCAGCGCGGCGACCGTATCGGCCTGCTGGGCGCCAACGGTACCGGCAAGACCACTTTGCTCAAGCTGATGCTCAATGGCCTGCAGCCGACCAGCGGCACGGTCGAGGAAGGCACCAAGATCGACGTGGCCTACTTCGACCAGTTGCGCCATCAGTTGGACCTGGAAAAAACCGTGATCGACAACGTCGCCGAAGGCCGCGACTTTATCGACATCGACGGCCAGAGCCGCCACGTGCTGAGTTACCTGGGCGACTTCCTGTTCAGCCCGCAGCGTGCACGTACGCCGGTGAAAGCCTTGTCCGGTGGTGAGCGTGCGCGCCTGCTGCTGGCCAAGCTGTTCAGCAAGCCTGCCAACCTGCTGGTGCTCGACGAACCGACCAACGACCTCGACGTGGAAACCCTCGAGCTGCTGGAAGAGGTTCTGCTGACCTTCAACGGCACCGTGCTGATGGTCAGCCACGACCGGGCATTCCTCGACAACGTGGTCACCAGCACCCTGGTCTTCGAAGGTGAAGGTAAGGTGCGCGAATACGTTGGTGGTTATCAGGACTGGCTGCGTCAGGGCGGTTCGCCGCGCCTGTTGGGCGTAACCGAGAGCAAGTCCGGCAAAGCCGACCTGACCTCCGCCGTTGTGGCCCCGGTGGCCGCAGATGCACCGGCCCAGGAAGCTGCGCCGGCGGCCAAGAAGAAGCTCAGCTACAAGCTGCAGCGCGAACTGGAAGCCTTGCCGGGTGACATTGACGCCAAGGAGCAGCAGATTGCTGCGGTAGAAGCAGAAATGGCCGACGCAGGTTTCTACCTGCGTCCGGCGGCGGAAACTGCCAAGGTCATTGCTTCCCTGGAGACGTTGAACCAGGAGCTGGAAGTGCTGGTTGAGCGTTGGGCTGAGCTGGATGCCTGAGTGATTCAAGCGCATTAAAAAACCCGGTGTTCACTTGGATGAACACCGGGTTTTTCATATGGAATGCGATTCAACATGTGGGAGGGCTTGTGTGGGAGTCGGGCTTGCCCGCGATGCAGGCGCCTTGGTGTGTCAGTCAAACCGCGGTGATGCTATCGCAGGCAAGCCAGCTCCCACACAAGCCAGCTTTCACATCGGATTTGCGTCAGGCTTAAGAACTTTTTACCAGCTTCACCGCCAGCACATCACACGGCGCGCCGTGCAGCACATCATTCGCGGTAGAGCCCAGCAGCAACGCCAGGCCGTGGCGGCCATGGCTGCCGACCACAATCAGGTCGCAGTTCTGCTCTTTGGCCAAGTGGTGGATTTCCTGGCGCGGCTGGCCGTAGGTGAGATGGGAGTTTTCCTTGGTCACTTCCGGGTACTTCAGGATCAAGCGATCCAGGCGCTCTTTGGCCTGGTCAAACTGCTGTTGCTGCAACTGGGAAAGGTCCATGGGCACGTCGCCACCAAAGGCCATGGCCATGGGCTCGACGATATGCACGAGTGACAGCTTGGCACCGTTGGCGATTGCTGAAGCCTGCGCGCGCTTGATAACCGGGTCGCACTCTTCGGTCAGATCGACAGCGACCAGGATATGTTTGTAGGAATGTTCGTTGGGCATGGCGCGTTCCTCCAGGAGACTGCAATAAGTTCAGTATGGCTGGTTTCAAGCGGATGGGGTTGCGTCAGCTCAAACCCGCTCATCTAGAAATTCGGGAGTACACATATGACGGTCTGGATAGTGGTGTCAATCCTTCTGGTGGTTCTGAGCCCTCTGGCATGGCTGCGCCCGTCGCGTCATCAGAGCGGGCGCATGGCCCTGCGGATGGAGGCGCGCCGCATGGGTCTGGCCATGCAGTTGGCACCTCAGGAGTGGCCGTATTGGCTCAAGCAGGAGCCGCCGAGCCCTTGCGCGCAGTACTGCCGGCCACGGCGCGGCAGTGCGCCGGCGATATGGAGTTATTGGCAGATGGAGCCAGGGGTTTGGGTCAATCAATGGCGCGAAGTGTGCGTCGATGAAAAGTTGTTGCCGCATTTTGCGACGTTGCCGGCCAACGTCTACAAGGTCGAAGCCGACAAGCAAATGATCGCCTTGTATTGGGGCGAGAAGGGCGAGGCGAGTGTGTTGAAGGACATTGATACGTTGCTTAAAGCCTTGGCGTAACGCCGCCCGGAGCAAGCGCGCCCTGTCAGAAAGGCGGGCAATAAAAAGCCCGACATCATCATCGGGCTGGAGTTGGCCAGGCAGGCCGGTAAATCTGTGTGTCATGCGTCGGATGTTCATCCAGGCGCGTTACGATTGTCGCAAGCCTAGCGGCATATCCCGTTCTGTACAGTCTTTTCCCACATCTTTTCCATTATTGATCTCGTGAATAGTTGAGTATCGGCTAGGCGTAGGCTTGGGGGTGGGGTTCTGAAATGACTGGAAAGTCGCGTTTTTCCTAGCCTTTCGAGCGATTGACAATTGCTCGGAATTGGATGAAGGTGGCGTACCCAAATCAAACGGGCGTATGAATTGAGCGTTTGTCTGTCAGACGGCTCATACATAACCCCGACTATCGCATTGGCGGGTGTGCCTGGCGGATTGGCGTGAGCATTGACGTCATCATCAATGTCCAACCATAGGCCAGCGTCCAATGTGTACTGTTCAGCTTCCATATCGTGGAGATCAGTTGATGATTTACGAAGGTAAAGCCATCACGGTTAAGGCTCTTGAAAGTGGCATCGTCGAATTGAAATTCGACCTCAAGGGTGAGTCCGTCAACAAGTTCAACCGTCTAACCCTGAACGAACTGCGTCAGGCCGTAGACACCATCAAAGCAGATGCTTCGGTCAAGGGCGTGATCGTCTCCAGCGGCAAGGACGTGTTTATCGTCGGCGCTGACATCACCGAATTCGTCGACAACTTCAAGCTGCCCGATGCCGAGCTGGTGGCTGGCAACCTCGAAGCCAACAAGATTTTCAGCGATTTTGAAGACCTCAACGTGCCGACCGTTGCCGCGATCAATGGCATCGCGTTGGGCGGCGGCCTGGAAATGTGCCTGGCCGCAGACTTCCGCGTCATGTCGGCCACCGCCAAAATCGGCTTGCCTGAAGTCAAACTGGGCATCTACCCAGGTTTTGGCGGCACCGTCCGCCTGCCGCGCATCATCGGTGCCGACAACGCCATCGAGTGGATTGCCTCCGGCAAGGAAAACCGTGCTGAAGACGCGCTGAAAGTCGGTGCCGTCGATGCTGTGGTTGCTCCGGACAAACTGGCCGAAGCCGCACTGAACCTGATCAAAGGCGCCATCAGCGGCGAATTTGACTACAAGGCCAAGCGTCAGCCGAAACTGGAAAAACTCAAGCTCAACGCCATCGAACAAATGATGGCGTTCGAAACCGCCAAAGGTTTCGTGGCTGGCCAGGCCGGCCCGAACTACCCGGCGCCGGTTGAAGCGATCAAGACCATCCAGAAGGCTGCGAACTTCGGTCGCGACAAAGCCCTGGAAGTGGAAGCGGCAGGGTTCGTCAAACTGGCGAAAACCTCGGCGGCCCAGAGCCTGATCGGCCTGTTCCTGAACGATCAGGAGCTGAAGAAAAAGGCCAAGGCCTACGACGAAATCGCCAAAGACGTGAAGCAGGCTGCCGTACTCGGCGCCGGTATCATGGGCGGCGGTATCGCCTATCAGTCGGCGTCCAAAGGCACGCCGATCCTGATGAAAGACATCAACGAGCACGGTATCGAGCAAGGCCTGGCGGAAGCCGCCAAGCTGCTGGTGGGCCGCGTTGATAAAGGTCGTATGACGGCTGCGAAAATGGCTGAAGTGCTTAACGGTATTCGTCCTACGCTGTCCTACGGCGATTTCGGTCACGTCGACCTGGTGGTCGAAGCGGTAGTCGAGAACCCTAAGGTCAAGCAGGCTGTACTGGCCGAAGTGGAAGCCCAGGTTAAAGACGACACCATCCTGGCCTCGAACACCTCGACGATTTCCATCAGCTTGCTGGCCAAGGCCCTCAAGCGTCCGGAAAACTTCGTCGGCATGCACTTCTTCAACCCGGTGCACATGATGCCGCTGGTGGAAGTGATCCGTGGCGAGAAGTCCAGCGAACTGGCGGTTGCCACCACCGTTGCCTATGCCAAGAAAATGGGCAAGAACCCGATCGTGGTCAACGACTGCCCGGGCTTCCTGGTCAACCGCGTGCTGTTCCCGTACTTCGGCGGTTTCGCCAAGCTGGTCAGTGCTGGTGTGGACTTCGTGCGCATCGACAAGGTCATGGAAAAATTCGGCTGGCCAATGGGCCCGGCGTACCTGATGGACGTGGTCGGCATCGACACCGGCCACCACGGTCGCGACGTAATGGCTGAAGGCTTCCCGGACCGCATGAAAGACGACCGCCGTTCGGCGATCGACGCGCTCTACGAAGCCAAGCGCCTGGGCCAGAAGAACGGCAAAGGCTTCTACGCTTACGAGGCCGACAAGAAGGGCAAGCAGAAGAAAGTGGCCGACCCATCGGTTCACGAAGTGCTCGCGCCGGTTATCTACGAACAGCGTGAGGTGTCCGACGAGGACATCATCAACTGGATGATGATCGCCCTGTGCCTGGAAACCGTGCGTTGCCTGGAAGACGGCATCGTTGAAACCGCCGCCGAAGCCGATATGGGCCTGGTGTACGGTATTGGTTTCCCTCCATTCCGTGGTGGTGCGCTGCGTTACATCGACTCGATCGGTGTGGCCGAGTTCGTTGCCCTGGCTGACAAATACGCTGATTTGGGCCCGCTGTACCACCCGACCGCGAAGCTGCGTGAGATGGCCAAAAATGGCCAGAGCTTCTTCGGTTAAGCGCCCAGACGACTAGAGCGAGAATATTTATGAGCTTGAATCCAAGAGACGTGGTGATTGTCGACTTCGGTCGCACGCCAATGGGCCGCTCCAAGGGCGGCATGCACCGCAACACCCGCGCCGAAGACATGTCGGCGCACCTGATCAGCAAGTTGCTGGAGCGCAACGTCAAGGTCGACCCGAACGAAGTCGAAGACGTGATCTGGGGCTGCGTCAACCAGACCCTGGAGCAGGGCTGGAACATCGCGCGCATGGCCTCCTTGATGACGCAGATCCCGCACACGGCGGCCGGTCAGACTGTAAGCCGCCTGTGCGGCTCGTCGATGAGCGCGCTGCACACCGCTGCGCAAGCGATCATGACCGGTAACGGTGATGTGTTCGTCGTCGGCGGCGTGGAGCACATGGGCCACGTCAGCATGATGCACGGCGTCGACCCTAACCCGCACATGTCGCTGTACGCGGCAAAAGCGTCGGGCATGATGGGCCTCACCGCAGAAATGCTTGGCAAAATGCACGGCATTACCCGCGAAGCCCAGGACGCGTTCGCCCTGCGTTCCCATCAACTCGCCCAGAAGGCGACGGTGGAAGGCAAGTTCAAGGATGAAATCATCCCGATGAACGGCTACGACGAGAACGGCTTCCTGAAACTGTTCGACTACGACGAAACCATTCGTCCGGATACCACCCTGGAAAGCCTGGCGGCCCTCAAGCCTGCCTTCAATCCAAAGGGCGGCACCGTGACTGCCGGTAGTTCGTCGCAAATCACCGACGGTGCCTCATGCATGATCGTGATGTCGGCGCAGCGTGCCCAGGACTTGGGTATTCAGCCGATGGCCGTGATTCGTTCGATGGCCGTTGCGGGTGTGGACCCGGCAATCATGGGCTATGGTCCAGTACCGGCCACACAAAAAGCCTTGAAGCGCGCGGGCCTGACCATCTCCGATATCGACTTCTTCGAGCTCAACGAAGCTTTCGCCGCACAGGCCCTGCCAGTGCTGAAAGATTTGAAAGTGCTCGACAAGATGAACGAGAAGGTTAACCTGCACGGCGGTGCGATTGCCCTGGGCCACCCATTCGGTTGCTCCGGTGCTCGTATCTCCGGCACTTTGCTTAACGTGATGAAGCAAAATGGCGGCAACCTTGGGGTTGCAACCATGTGCATTGGTCTCGGCCAAGGCATTTCCACCGTCTTCGAACGCCTCTAAGCGTTGAGTTGACGGAAGCCGGGGCCCAGTGCCCCGGTTTTTGTTTTTTGGAATTTTTAATATTTTTTTTCAACAAATTTTGTAAGAGGGCCAGAGCATGAAAGTCGAACCCGGGCTCTACCAACATTATAAGGGGCCGCAGTACCGCGTTTTTAATGTGGCGCGGCACTCCGAGACCGAAGAAGAAGTCGTGTTTTACCAAGCACTGTATGGCGATTACGGCTTTTGGGTGCGCCCTTTGAGCATGTTCCTGGAGACCGTCGAAGTTGACGGCGAGCAGGTCCCGCGCTTTGCTTTGGTCCAGGCCGAACCCAGTCTTTTTTCAAGGCAATAACGGCAGGTCCCGCAGAATGCTGCGCTTGACCTCACCTTGTTGCCACTATATATAGCGTTGCCGCGACAGGCGCCAACTGCCTTTCACTTCTCGAATTCAGGAATTTTCCGATCCATGGGCAAATCGCTGGTCATTGTGGAATCCCCGGCTAAGGCCAAGACCATCAACAAGTACTTGGGTAACGAGTACGTGGTGAAGTCGAGTATCGGCCATATCCGAGACCTGCCCACCAGCGGTTCGGCTAGCGCCAGCAAGGAGCCGGCCGCCAAGCGCGGCAAGGCGGCTGCGGGCGAAGGTCCGGTGCTCACCCCTAAAGAGAAAGCGCGCAAGCAGCTGGTCTCCCGCATGGGTGTGGACCCGGAACATGGCTGGAAGGCCAAGTACGAAATCCTTCCCGGCAAGGAAAAGGTCATCGAAGAGCTGCGCCGGCTCGCCAAAGATGCTGACACCATCTATCTCGCGACGGACTTGGACCGCGAAGGGGAAGCCATTGCCTGGCACCTGCGGGAAGCCATCGGCGGTGACGACAGCCGCTACAAGCGTGTCGTGTTCAACGAAATCACCAAGAAAGCCATCCAGGAAGCCTTCTCCAAGCCGGGCGAGCTGGACATCGACCGTGTAAACGCCCAGCAGGCCCGTCGCTTCCTCGACCGCGTCGTGGGCTACATGGTCTCGCCATTGTTGTGGGCCAAGATTGCCCGTGGCCTGTCCGCCGGCCGTGTGCAATCGGTAGCGGTCAAGCTGGTGGTAGAGCGTGAGCGCGAGATTCGTGCGTTCAACCCCGAAGAATACTGGGACGTGCACGCTGACCTCGGCACTGCCAAGGGCGCCAACGTGCGCTTTGAAGTAGCCCGCGAGAAAGGCGAGGCGTTCAAGCCGCTGAATGAAGCCCAGGCCATGGCCGCGCTGGAGAAGCTCAAATCTTCCAGCTACAGCATCGTCAAGCGTGAAGACAAACCGACCAGCAGCAAGCCGTCGGCGCCGTTCATCACCTCCACCCTGCAACAGGCCGCGAGCAACCGCCTGGGTTTCGGTGTGAAGAAAACCATGATGATGGCCCAGCGTCTGTACGAAGCCGGCTACATCACTTATATGCGTACCGACTCCACCAACCTGTCGCAAGACGCGGTGGCGATGGCGCGTACTTATATTGAAAGCGAGTTCGGCAAGAAATACCTGCCGGAGAAGCCGAACGTCTACAGCAGCAAAGAAGGCGCCCAGGAGGCTCACGAAGCGATTCGTCCTTCTGACGCCAACACCGAGCCAAGCAAGCTGAGTGGCATGGAGCGCGACGCTGAGCGCCTCTACGAGCTGATCTGGCGCCAATTCCTGGCGTGCCAGATGCTGCCGGCGCAATACCTGTCCACCACCGTCAGTGTGGCGGCTTCCGACTTCGAGCTACGTGCCAAGGGCCGTATCCTCAAGTTCGACGGCTACACCCGCGTCATGCCGCAAATTGCCAAGCCAGGCGATGACGACGTGCTGCCGGACATGGCCCAGGGCGATACGCTCAAGCTGATCAAGCTCGACCCGTCCCAGCACTTCACCAAGCCGCCGGCGCGTTACTCCGAAGCCAGCCTGGTGAAAGAGATGGAAAAGCGCGGTATCGGTCGTCCTTCGACCTATGCGGCGATCATCTCGACCATTCAGGACCGTGGCTACGTGGCCCTGCACAACCGTCGTTTCTATTCGGAAAAGATGGGCGACATCGTCACTGAGCGCCTGTCCGAGAGTTTCTCCAACCTGATGGACTACGGCTTCACCGCCGGCATGGAAGAGAACCTCGATGACGTGGCCCAGGGCGAGCGCGACTGGAAAAACGTGCTCGACGAGTTCTACGGCGACTTCAAAAAGAAACTCGAAGTGGCCGAAAGCCCTGAGAGCGGCATGCGTGCCAACCAGCCGGTAATGACTGACATCCCGTGCCTGACCTGCGGGCGCCCGATGCAAATTCGTACGGCGTCCACCGGTGTGTTCCTCGGTTGCTCGGGCTATAGCCTGCCGCCGAAAGAGCGCTGCAAGGCCACCGTCAATCTGGTGCCGGGTGACGAAATCGCGGCAGACGACGAGGGTGAATCCGAGTCGCTGGTACTGCGCGGCAAGCACCGTTGCCCGATCTGCAGCACGGCAATGGACGCCTACCTGCTCGACGAGAAGCACAAGTTGCACATCTGCGGTAACAACCCGGATTGCGACGGCTACGAGATCGAAGAGGGCAGCTACCGCATCAAGGGCTACGAAGGCCCGAGCCTGGAATGCGACAAGTGCGGCAGCGAGATGCAGCTCAAGACCGGCCGTTTCGGCAAGTTCTTTGGTTGCACCAACCCGACCTGCAAGAACACCCGCAAACTGCTGAAAAGCGGTGACGCGGCGCCGCCAAAGATGGACCCGGTGAAGATGCCCGAACTCAAGTGCGAGAAGGTCAACGACACCTACATCCTGCGTGACGGCGCATCGGGGTTGTTCCTGGCCGCAAGCCAGTTCCCGAAAAACCGCGAGACCCGCGCGCCGCTGGTGCTGGAGATCGTGCCGCACAAGGACGAAATCGATCCTAAGTACCACTTCCTGTGTGAAGCGCCGAAGAAGGACCCCGACGGTCGCCCGGCGGTGATCCGTTACAGCCGTAAAACCAAGGAGCAGTACGTGCAGACCGAAGTGGACGGCAAGCCTACCGGCTGGAAAGCGTTCTACGACGGCGGCAAGTGGAAGGTCGAGGACAAGCGCCAGGGCGCTTGATCGGCTCATCTGCGAAATAAAAAGGCCGCCTGCATAGGCGGCCTTTTTTTGCGCTTGCAGTGCGTTCGGCTGATCCGTGACACTGTTCAGCCAGCATCACGCTTATTCGTTGTGGAGATTGCCGTTATGGCCAACGAACTCTATACCCGTACCAATCAGAAAATTTACTTCGCGGGTTTGTCCCTGGAAGCCCTTGGCCGTGCCGAGGAAGGGAAGGAGATGAATGCCATCGCGCTGGTCCAGGCCGGGCGTGAAGCGGCGTTGTTCCACCTGTACGGCGCGCTGCTGGGGTTGTGTCATGAGATTGCCGGGTTCTACCGTCTGCCCCAGGCTGGTTCGCCGCGTGCAGAAATGATCATGAACCACGACGTGCTGGCGAGCATGGCTATCCCTGAACTGGCCGAGTTGGTAGAAATGGCCCAGAGCCCCGACAGTTGGGTAGCCCGTCTGCTCAAGGCACATGCTGATATGTTCCAGCCGCCACGTGTTCCCCATGTGCCCAAGGGCGATGTGACACAGCCGCTGATCGTGGCAGTGGCTCTGGAAGAGGATGAGCCCAAGCCACTGGGCCGGGAAGAGCTGGAGAGCTGGCGTCAGGCGCTGAAAAAGATGGCGTTGCGGTTTCGTGAAGGGTTGAACGAGTGCTGAGGCGTTTTCGCTAAGCTGCACTCAAAACTGTGGGAACGGGCTTGCTCGCGAAAGCGGAGTATCAGTCAACAGGTTCATTACTGACCCACCGCATTCGCGAGCAAGCCCGCTCCCACAGTTGAACCGAGCAGGAAGTACATCCGGCACAGGGCTCGCAACCTTCAATAAGCACCATTCATCAAGCCGTAAAGAAACCTGTTCAGATCCGCAGCGAGGCGGGGTGGATGACTGATATAATCCCGGCCTTTCGTGGAGAACAGACTTTTATGCCAACGTCCTTTCTGGAAATTGTTGAATTGCCTGACGGCCGAATCGAGCTGCGCCGGGCTGAGGACGAGGGTTCTCTGGTTATCTTGGATTTTTCGGAGGACGCAAAAGCGTTCCTGCAAGGCCAGCACGTGGAAGTAGCGAAAGCCATGTTGAGCGTGGGCGTGCAGATGGCAGGTCGCCTGGCAGAAGGCGAACCGGAGAAGGATGACGGCCCGCGGGTTCTTCACTGAGTTTTTGTGGCGCGTTGGCTCGTTCCAGTGAAGGGTCTTGCTGCTGCAGTTGGCCTTGTGTGGCGAGCGGGCTTGCCCCGCGATGGGCTGCAAAGCGACTCTAAATAGATTTAATGCGGTGTATCAGGTATTCCACGGTGCTTGGTTTTGGGGTTGCTTCGCAGTCCAACGCGGGGCAAGCCCGCTCGCCACAGAAAGCCCATCCTCCACAGCAAGCCTACATTCCATGGTAAACCCCATTGCCACAGGCGTACCTCTGCCACATAGGCAAGCAGCTAGCCTGATTACCCCAATCGAATATTCAAGCTCTGTGCATCGCCCGTACGTGCGGCGCTGATCAACTGCTGCTTGGCGGTAGCGTTCAGCGGGTTCAGCCAGCTCACCACGGTGTGGCTGCGGCCTAGGCGCAAGGCCTCGCAAGTCAATTGCTGGGCGCTTTGCGTGCCGCGCGGTTGCAGCAGCAGGATGCGCTCACGGTTGAGGCCGGCATCCCGCAGCCACGCCTGGGTCAGGCTGGCTGGCGGGGCGATCAGCGTCAGCCAGCGCGCGTCCTGCTCCTCGCTCAATTCGCGAAGGATCGGCGCCAGCAGGCTCAGGCAGCTCCCGGCAGCACCGCGCAACGACAGCTCACTGAACGCCTCAGGTTCGGAGCCCCAAGGGGCTTCGACCGTTTCCTTGAGGATGGGCGCAAGGGGTTGGGCCATAAAGGCCTCGAACAGCGACAGTTGTGTGTGTTGTGGGGTGTGCACGAGCTGCATGGTGCCTCCTTTAGCGGCGAATGACGCCGACGCTCAAGCCTTCGATCACCAGATCCTGATCTTTCAGGTTCACTTCAATCGGGGCGAACTCAGGGTTCTCGGCCATCAGCCAGACCTTGCTGCCTTCGCGCTTGAAGCGTTTGACGGTGACTTCATCGCCGATACGCGCGACGACGATCTGGCCATTACGGGCTTCGCGGGTGGTGTGGACGGCCAGCAGGTCGCCGTCGAAAATCCCCACGTCCTTCATGCTCATCCCGTGTACGCGCAACAGGTAGTCGGCACGCGGATGGAAGAAGGTCGGGTTGATGTTGCAGGATTCCTCGACGTGCTGTTGCGCCAGGATCGGCGCACCGGCGGCGACGCGACCGATGATCGGCAGCGTCGACTCGTCGGCCTTGGCTTCGAAGCCAGGGATGCGAATGCCGCGTGAAGCCCCTGGGGTCATCTCGATCGCGCCTTTGCGAGCGAGGGCCTTGAGGTGTTCTTCGGCAGCGTTGGGGGATTTGAACCCCAGTTCCAGCGCAATTTCCGCTCGTGTCGGCGGGTAGCCGTTGTCATCGAGGCAGCGCTTGATAAAAGCCAGAATCTCAGCTTGGCGTGGCGTCAGTTTTAGCATGTTGATCGCTCTGTCTTTTTATACAGTGACTGGGATTATATACAGTGAACTGCGCTTGGCAATCATCCTTTTTTGGCACTCCGCTGGACGGTCATTCGTCACCCGTCCTGCAAGGCAGAGACAGCGCTGCCTACAGACCGGAAAGGATGTGATTAAATAGCGGCGAATTAGATGACTGCCCGGCCGGAAAACGGACTCGCAGGCTTGACAAGACACACACTGAAACGTATGTTTCAAACAAGTGTTTGTCAGGCGGAGTAGCCATGGCCCAGTCGGAAACCGTTGAACGCATTCTCGATGCTGCCGAGCAATTGTTCGCGGAAAAAGGATTTGCTGAAACTTCATTGCGGCTGATCACCAGCAAGGCTGGGGTCAACCTTGCCGCAGTGAACTACCATTTCGGCTCAAAAAAAGCCCTGATCCAGGCTGTGTTCTCGCGCTTTCTGGGGCCATTCTGCGCCAGCCTCGACCGTGAGCTGGAGCGCCGCCAGACCAAGCCTGAAAACAAGCCAAGCCTGGAAGACCTGCTGGAAATCCTGGTCGAGCAGGCGCTGGTGGTGCAACCACGCAGCGGCAACGACCTGTCGATCTTCATGCGTCTGTTGGGCCTGGCCTTCAGCCAGAGCCAGGGTCACCTGCGGCGTTACCTGGAAGACATGTATGGCAAGGTTTTCCGCCGTTACATGTTGCTGGTCAACGAAGCTGCCCCGCGTATTCCGCCGATTGAGCTGTTCTGGCGCGTGCACTTCATGCTCGGCGCGGCCGCGTTCAGCATGTCCGGGATCAAGGCGTTGCGAGCGATTGCCGAAACCGATTTCGGCGTGAACACGTCGATCGAGCAAGTGATGCGCCTGATGGTGCCGTTCCTTGCCGCCGGCATGCGCGCCGAAACCGGCGTGACCGACCAGGCCATGGCCGCCGCGCAATTGCGCCCACGCAGCAAATCGACACCGGCTGTCGCCAAGGCGTGACCTGCCCGGGTGTGCGCGGCCGCTTGCATCCGCTAAGCTAGCCGCCATGCCGATTTCAGCTATTTACTCGCAACCCGTTGTTTTCACCGAGCACCCGTTATTAAGGGCGCCACGTGAGGGCAACGGGTTGTGTGCGTTATTTAAGGAAGGTTTATGACTGCTGCCCTGCAAGGTTCTTTAATGGTCGATGTGGCCGGTACTTGGCTGACGGCCGAGGATCGCCACCTGTTGCGCCAGCCTGAAGTGGGCGGGCTGATCATTTTTGCACGCAATATCGAGCACCCACGCCAGGTGCGCGAATTGAGCGCGGCGATCCGTGCCGTGCGCCCGGACCTGCTGCTGGCCGTCGACCAGGAAGGCGGCCGCGTGCAGCGCCTGCGCCAGGGCTTTGTGCGCCTGCCGGCCATGCGTTTATTGGCGGATAAACCGAATGCCGAATACCTTGCCGAGCAATGCGGCTGGATCATGGCCACTGAAGTGCTGGCGGTCGGCCTTGACCTGAGTTTCGCCCCGGTGCTGGACCTGGATTACCAGCGCAGCGCCGTGGTCGGCACGCGTTCGTTCGAAGGCGACCCCGAGCGCGCCGCCGTGCTCGCGGGCGCCTTCATTCGCGGCATGAACAACGCCGGCATGGCCGCTACCGGTAAACACTTCCCTGGCCACGGTTGGGCTGAGGCTGATTCCCACGTCGCGATTCCCAATGATGAGCGCAGCCTGGAACAGATTCGCGCGAATGACCTGGTGCCTTTCGCGCGCCTGAGCAAACAGTTGGCGGCCGTGATGCCTGCCCACGTCATCTACCCACAGGTTGACGCCCAGCCAGCCGGTTTCTCGCGTCGCTGGTTGCAGGATATTTTGCGTGGCGAGTTGCAGTTCGATGGGGTTATTTTCAGCGACGACCTGTCTATGGCGGGTGCGCATGTGGTCGGTGATGCGGCCAGTCGAATCGAGGCGGCGTTGACGGCCGGCTGTGATATGGGCCTGGTGTGCAATGACCGCGCGGCTGCCGAACTGGCGCTGACGGCTGCGCAACGCATGAAGGTCACGCCGTCTGCCCGAATCGCGCGTATGCGTGGGCAGGCGATTGCCTCTACGGACTATAAGCAGGACCCGCGTTGGTTGGCGGCGCTTACTGCGTTGCGGGATGCTCAGTTGATCGACTGATAACCGCGTTGCTGCCATCGCAGGCAAGCCAGCTCCCACAGGGGAATGCATTCCAAATGTGGGAGCGGGCTTGCTCGCGAAGGCGGTCTCTCAGTCAGCGCTTCTCTTGCTTGTGGGGCAACGGCGCAAACAACGCCTCGATATCCTCGTTGCCCAACTGCCAATCCCCCGTCTTGCGTCCGTCCAGTACACCTGCCGCCAAGTCGGATTTTTCCTTCTGCAGGTGTTGGATTTTCTCCTCCACCGTGCCCCGGGCAATCATCTTGTAGACGAACACCGGCTTCTCCTGCCCGATGCGATACGCTCGGTCGGTGGCCTGGTTTTCCGTGGCCGGGTTCCACCATGGGTCGTAGTGGATCACCGTGTCGGCTTCGGTCAGGTTCAAGCCCACGCCGCCAGCCTTCAAGCTGATCAGAAAAATCTGTAGCTTGCCGCTCTGGAAATCCTTCACCGGCGTGCGCCGGTCGCGGGTCTGGCCGGTCAGCAGTGCGTAGGCCACGCCGCGTTTTTTCAGTTCGGCTTCGATCAGGCTGAGCATTGAGGTGAACTGGGAGAACAGCAGAATCCGGCGCCCTTCGGCAAACAGCTCTTCGAGCATTTCCATCAGGCTGTCCAGCTTGCCCGAGCTGCTGCCCCGGGCGGGCAGGGTGGCGTCGTTCACCAGGCGCAGGTCGCAGCACACCTGGCGCAGCTTGAGCAGCGCTTCAAGAATGATGATCTGGCTGCGCGCGACGCCTTTACGGGTGATTTCGTCGCGCACTTTTTTATCCATGGCCAGGCGCATGGTCTCGTACACGTCGCGCTGGGCCTCATTGAGGTCAACCCAATGGATGATCTCGGTCTTGGGCGGCAGTTCCGTTGCCACCTGCTCTTTGGTGCGCCGCAGCAGGAAGGGTTTTATCCGACCGTTGAGGTGCTGCAAGCGCACGTCACTGGCGCGTTTTTCGATGGGCACGCGGTAATCGCGATTGAAGCTTTTTACGTCACCCAGCCAGCCCGGTAGCAGGAAGTGAAACAGCGACCACAGCTCGCCCAAGTGGTTTTCCAGCGGTGTGCCACTCAGGCACAGGCGCTGGCGCGCATTCAGCTCGCGCGCCGCCTGGGCGGCCTTGCTGTTGGGGTTCTTGATGTACTGGGCTTCATCAAGGATCAGTATGTGCAAGGGCAGGGCAGCGAGCGGTTCGATGTCCTTGGGCAGCAATGCATATGTGGTCAGCAGCAGGTCATAGTCCTGCAGGTTGGCGAAGTGCTTTTTGCGCGTTGCGCCATACAGCGCCTGCACCTTGAGTTGCGGCGTGAAGTGCGCCGCTTCGTCGAGCCAGTTCGGGATCAGGCTGGTGGGCATCACCACCATGCATGGCCGGTCGAGGCGCCCGGCGGCTTTCTCAGTAAGAATATGCGCCAGGGTTTGCAGGGTTTTACCCAGGCCCATGTCATCCGCGAGAATCCCGCCCACCTCGAGTTGGCGCAGCGACTGCATCCAGCTCAAACCTTCCAGCTGGTAGGGGCGTAAGGTCGCGTTCAAACCCTCGGGCGCCACACAGCTGAAATCCTTGATGTCGCGCAGGCGCTGGGCGAAGTTGCGGATCTTCTCGCCGCCTTCCCATTGCAGCGGCAGGTCTTCCAGCGGGTTGAGGCGAATCGCATCGGCCTTGGCCAGGCGCAAGGTGGTGGTGCCGGTTTCCTGCAGGTAAAACTCGCCGAGGGTGGCCAGCACCGGTTTCAATCGGCCGTAGGGCAGTGCCACCTGCAGCGGGCCGTGGCCGTTGGGCAGGCCGGGGATATTCACCAGGATCAGCTCGTCATCGCGGCGCCGGGCAAGTTTTTCCGGGTTGAGGATCTCGGTGTGCGAACGCATCAGGTTCAGCAGGATCGGCAACAGGCTCAGGCGCTCACCATTGACGATGATGCCCAGTTCCAGGTCGAACCAGTCACGCTCCGGGCCCTCGTCGACCGTCGCGTACCAGTCGTCGACGGCGCTCAGGTCGAAGCCGAAATCCTCATCGATCTGCAGTTCCCAACCCTCGGCGCGCAGGGCTGGCGATGCGTTAAGGGTAAAGTTCAGCCAGGCGCTGTCATTGACCATCTCAAACAATTCACCGGCACTCTCCGGCAACGCCTTGCTCTGGCGCGTGGCGATCTTGAAGCCCAGCAGGCGCAGTTGCTCGCGATAAGGCTGCTCCAGCTCCGGGTGGCGCTTGATGCGCAGGCTCTGGGTGTCCTGGCGCACGACGATATCGGCGTTCTTCTGCCCGCTGACATAGTTACCCAGGTAGTTGAATGACAGCGCGGCACGGTGCTGGATATAGCGCTGCATCTTGCCATTGCGCGGTTCAAACGCGCTGAACTCAACACTGGCCAGCCACAGGCGCGGCACGGGCCGCACTTCTTCCATCACCACTTGCGGCAACACCACGCGGTTATCCAGCACGGCCTGGAGCTTTTCCAGCAGTTCGGCATCCTGCGCCGCCGCCGGGTAGGCCAGGGTTTCCTGGACCTTGAGCAACACCGCCGCAATATGTTTGCAGTTGGTGTGCACCGGGCACGTGCAGCGACTGTCCACCAGGATCAGCGTGCCTTTGGCCGATTCGCGCAGCGAGATGGTCTGCCGGTAAACGTTACCGCCCGAGCCTTCGCAACTGGCCACGATGGTGCTGTCGCCGGACTCGACGATGCGCACGCGGTTTTCCAGGGCGTAGCGCCGCCCGCGCTCAAGGCTTTGCTCTTTAAAGCGATTGGCCCACGAAGGAGCCAGGGGTTTGGTCAACGACGACGTCAGGGGCATGGCGCTGGATCAGTCCTGGATGTCGGGCGGTGGCGCGCTGGGTGGTTTGGCGGTCAGCGAAGTGATCTTGATCAGCAGGGCGAGGTGGCCGCCGTCCAGGTAGTTGAGCTGATTGTTTTTGGTGCGCACGTCTTGCTGGCTCAGGTGTTCGCTGGCAATGACGCTACCGTTGGCGTCGAACTGGTTGATCCAGAAGTCGGCGTCGATGTCGGTAAAGCGCCCCAGTTGCAGGTTCAGGGTACCTTCGATGGGAAATTGGCCGAACTGTTCCTGGCCATCGCTGATGGCCAGTTTCACCGGTTGTTCGCCCAGGTTCTGGTCCCAGGCCCGGTGCAGCAGCACGGTGTAACTGTTGTCGGCACTGAGTTTGTCGACGATGTTGCCCAACCGCGGCGGGCTGATTTTGTCCGCAGGCAACCGTGAAGCCCCGGCGTCCCAGTTTTCCGGCGCCGCGCGGCTACTGATAACCGGCTCGGCGTTCTGGCGGACCAGGATCATTTCCACCAGGTACGGGCTGTCGGCAAACGCCGAAGGGGCAACGACCACCAATAACAAGCTCAAAATGCGGAACAGGCGCATTGGGGCGTCCTTCAAGCAGATTTCGGGATGAGGCGCTCAAACAGCGCCTCTAATGTATTAAAGCGTTCTTCGGCGCGTTCCATCGGCACCATGAACTTGAACAGCGTAGCCCCTTCGAACTTGTAGCGGTTGGGCTGGCCCTGAATCAGCTTGATCAACACCAGCGGGTCCACCGGCGTTTGCGCTTCGAACTCGATACGCCCGCCTTGCGGCCCGGCATCGACCTTCTTGATGCCAAGCTGCTCGGCCTGCAATTTGAGCAGGGTCAGGCGCACCAGGTTCTTGGTCGGCTCGGGCAACAGGCCGAAGCGGTCGATCATCTCTACTTGCAGGTCCTTGAGACCGTCTTCGTCGGTGGCCGAAGCGATGCGCTTGTACAGGATCAGCCGCGCGTGTACGTCCGGGAGGTAGTCTTCCGGAATCAACGCGGGCAAGCGCAGGTTGATTTCCGGGCCGCCGCCCAAGGGTTGATCGAGGTTCGGTTGCTCGCCTTTACGGATGGCTTTCACCGCGCGCTCGAGCATCTCCATATAAAGGGTGAAGCCCACGGCCTGGATCTGCCCGCTCTGGCCGTCGCCCAACAGTTCGCCTGCGCCACGGATTTCCAGGTCGTTGGTGGCCAGTACAAACCCGGCACCGAGATCCTGGGTGTTGGCGATGGCTTCCAAACGCTTTTCGGCATCGCCGGTAATTTGCTGGCGCGGTGGCGTCAGCAAATAGGCATACGCTTGGTGGTGGCTACGCCCGACGCGGCCACGCAGTTGATGCAGCTGCGCCAGGCCGAACTTGTCGGCACGCTCGATGATGATGGTGTTGGCGCTCGGCACGTCGATGCCGGTCTCGATGATGGTCGAGGCGATCAGCACGTTGAAGCGCTTGTGGTAGAAATCGCTCATCACCTGTTCGAGGTCGCGTTCGCGCATCTGCCCGTGGCCGATGGCGATGCGTGCTTCCGGCACCAGCTCGGCGAGGTCGGCGGCGCACTTCTCGATGGTCTTCACGTCGTTGTGCAGGTAGTACACCTGCCCGCCGCGCAGCAATTCCCGCAGCAGCGCTTCCTTGACCGTGCTTTTGTTCTGCTCCATCACGAACGTGCGCACCGACAAGCGACGGGCGGGCGGCGTGGCGATGATCGACAGGTCGCGCATGCCCGACACGGCCATATTCAGCGTGCGCGGAATCGGCGTGGCGGTGAGGGTGAGGATGTCGACTTCGCTGCGCAGGTTCTTCAGTTGTTCTTTCTGACGCACACCAAAGCGGTGCTCTTCGTCGATGATCACCAGGCCCAGGTTTTTGATCTTCACGTCGTCCGACAGCAGCTTGTGCGTGCCGATCACGATGTCGATCTTGCCTTCAGCTAAATCGGCGACGGCGGCATTCACTTCCTTGGCGGACTTGAAGCGGCTCATCACTTCGACGCTCACCGGCCAGTCGGCAAAGCGGTCGCGGAAGCTGTTGTAGTGCTGCTGGGCGAGCAGGGTGGTCGGCACCAGAATCGCCACCTGCTTGCCGCCGTGCACCGCAATAAAGGCGGCGCGCATGGCCACTTCGGTCTTGCCGAAGCCCACGTCGCCACACACCAGGCGGTCCATCGGCTTGGGCGCGAGCATGTCGGCGCGCACCGCTTCGATGGTGGTTTGCTGGTCCGGGGTTTCTTCGAAGGCGAAGCCGGCGCTGAAGGTGGCGTAGTCGGCCTTCGGGTCGGCGAAGGCGTAACCTTCGCGCGCCGCACGGCGTGCATAGATGTCGAGCAATTCGGCAGCCACATCGCGCACTTGTTCGGCGGCTTTGCGCTTGGCTTTCTGCCAGGTCTCGGAGCCCAGGCGGTGCAACGGCGCCAGGGCATCGTCGCTGCCGGTGTAGCGGGCGATCAAGTGCAGGCTGGCTACCGGCACATAGAGCTTGGCGCCTTCGGCGTATTCCATGGTGAGGAATTCGGCGGCCTGGTTATCGATCTCCAGGGTCTGCAGGCCCAGGTAGCGGCCCACGCCGTGGTCGATATGCACCACCGGCGCGCCTTCGCGCAGCTCGGTCAGGTTTTTGATGACCGCGTCGTTGTTGGCGTCCGCGCGTTTTTCACGTCGACGGCGCTGCATCACGCGCTGGCCGAACAGCGGGCTTTCGGCGATCAGCGCCAGGGCCGGGTCGTCCAGCAACAAACCTTCATCCAGCGGCGCGATGGTGATCGCCAGGCGCTCTTTGCTCGCGACGAAATCCGGCCAGCTGTCGACGGTTTTCGGGCGCAGCTTCAGGCGTTCGAGCAGTTCCAGCAGCACTTCGCGACGGCCGGCGGATTCGGCGGTAAACAGCACGCGGCCGGGGAAATCACCGAGGAAGTTGGACAGCGCCTCCAGCGGTTGCGTGGCTTTGGCCTGGATCGCCAGATCCGGCAGTGTGCCCGCCGGGAAGCGCTCGCGGCCGCTGCCTGTGTCCACGTCCTGTTGGCTGGCAACCACGCGCGGCCAGTTTTTCAGGCGGGCGAAGCAGTCTTCCACCGGCAGGAACAGCTCGGCGGGCGGCAATAAAGGACGCGACGGATCGACGCGGCGCTCTTCATAGCGACTGCGCACGTCGTTCCAGAAGTTTTCCGCTGCCTGCTCTATGCCCGGCAGCGAGAACACTTGGGTGTCCTGGGGCAGGTAATCGAACAGGGTGGAGGTTTCGTCAAAGAACAGCGGCAGGTAGTACTCGATACCGGCCGGTGTGATCCCGCTGCTCAAGTCCTGGAAGATCGGGCAGCGGCGGAAGTCCACGTCGAAGCGTTCACGAAAGCGTGCCTTGAAGCGCGTGACCGCGTCTTTTTGCAGCGGGAATTCCCGTGCCGGCAGCAGCTTGATCGAGTCCACTTTATCTATGGAGCGTTGGTTGTCCGGGTCGAAGGTGCGCAACGTTTCGATTTCGTCATCGAACAGGTCGATGCGGTACGGCAATTTGCTGCCCATCGGGAACAGGTCGATCAACGCCCCGCGCACGGCAAACTCGCCGTGTTCGTACACCGTGTCGACGCAGCGGTAGCCGCTGGCCTCAAGGCGCGTGCGCATCTGTTCCACGTCGAGCTTCTGGCCGACATCCAGCACCAGGCTGCTGCCCAGCAGGAACTTGGTCGGTGCCAGGCGATGCAGGGCCGTGGTGATCGGCACCACCAGCACGCCGTGGGCCAGTTCCGGCAAGCGGTACAGGCTGGCGATGCGCTGGGAGATGATGTCCTGGTGCGGCGAGAACAGATCGTAGGGCAGGGTTTCCCAGTCGGGAAAATGCAGCACCGGCAAATCGGGGGCGAAGAAGCTCAGCTCCTGCTCCAGCCGCTCGGCGCTTTGGCTGTCGGCGGTGAGCAGCAGGGTAAAGCGCTTGGCTGCGCTGGCAGCCTCGGCAATGGCCAGGCTCAGGGCGGCACCGGGCAGGTTGCCCCAGTGCTGTTTACCTGCCGCGGCAGGGAGAAGCGGTAGACGCAGAACGGGCACGGAAGGTTGAGCTCCAAGCGTTGCGACAAAGTCGGTAATTGTAACGGCCTGAGGTGCCGCCTGTCAGTTGCTGACTGAGCCTATTACGGTTTGTAGGAAATGTAGTGGCTAAGACAAACAATGGCGTGTTTTGACTCAATATGTAGTGCCATTTTGTGCAGATGTTTCGGAGGGTTACGGACAAGTCGGGGTTGGCGCTCAACGAGCGGCCTTCTGGAACCCGCGTATTTACTGGGCTGCAGCGGGGTGTGATTTTTTCGCAAGCACTTTTTGTTGCCTGGCGCGCATTGCTCCGAGGCCGGTCGGGCGGCATAATGTAGCCCCTTTTTTCTGCCCCTACATGTGGAAGGTTCCCGTGACTCAGAAGCCCGACCAGTGTCTTGGTGAATGGATCGACCGTGAAGCGCTCGCTGAAGCGATGATTCCGCTTATCGGTCAGCTGTACCGCAATAACAATGTGGTGAGCTCGATCTATGGCCGCAGCCTGATCAACCAGTCAGTCATCGCGATTCTCAAAGCGCATCGCTTTGCTCGCCATCGTTCTGCCGACGACAGCGAACTCTCCGTCCACGAAACATTCCCTCTGCTTAAAGCCATGAGCGAGCTCAAGCTCGGCGCGGCCTCGGTAGACCTGGGCAAGCTGGCTTACAAATTCCGCAAAGAAGGTGCTGGCCGCAGCGCCGAGCAGTTCGTGCGTGAAGAAATGGCCGATGTGGTTGGCCAGCAAAACGCTGCTGCCCGCAAAGGCACTGATGTCGTGCTGTACGGTTTCGGTCGTATCGGCCGTCTGCTGGCGCGCATCCTGATCGAAAAAACCGGTGGCGGCGACGGCCTGCGCCTGCGTGCCATCGTGGTACGTAAAGGCGCCGAGAACGACCTGACCAAGCGCGCCAGCCTGCTGCGTCGCGACTCGGTACACGGTCCGTTCAACGGCACCATCGTCATCGACGAAGAAAACAATACCATCACCGCCAACGGTAACCTGATCCAGGTGATCTACGCGAAGAACCCGGCTGAGGTGGATTACACCCAGTACGGTATCAAGGACGCCCTGCTGGTGGACAACACCGGCGTATGGCGTGATGCCGAAGGCCTGGGCCAGCACCTGGCTTGCCCGGGTATCGACCGCGTTGTGCTGACCGCGCCTGGCAAAGGCAAGCTGAAGAACATCGTGCACGGCATCAACCACGGTGAAATCACCGCCGACGACAAGATCGTGTCCGCTGCTTCCTGCACCACCAACGCCATCGTGCCGGTGCTGAAGGCTGTGAATGACAAGTTTGGTATCGTTAACGGTCACGTTGAAACGGTTCACTCGTACACCAACGACCAGAACCTGATCGACAACTTCCACAAAGGCGATCGCCGTGGCCGTAGCGCCGCGCTGAACATGGTTATCACCGAGACCGGTGCTGCCACCGCTGCTGCCAAGGCCCTGCCTGAACTGGCCGGCAAGCTGACCGGTAACGCGATCCGCGTTCCGACGCCAAACGTGTCGATGGCCATTCTCAACCTGAACCTTGAGAAAGCCGCCACCCGTGAAGAGATGAACGAGTACCTGCGCTACATGGCGCTGCACTCCGACCTGCATAAGCAGATCGACTTCGTTAATTCGCAGGAAGTGGTCTCCACCGACTTCGTTGGCTCGCGTCACGCCGGTGTGGTGGACGCTGAGGCGACCATCACCCAGGACAACCGCGTTGTACTGTACGTCTGGTACGACAACGAGTTCGGCTACAGCTGCCAGGTGGTTCGTGTGATGGAAGACATGGCTGGGGTTAACCCGCCTGCGTTCCCGCGCTAAGCTTCTGCGGTGAATGAAAAAGCCCCGACTGGTTCGGGGCTTTTTTGTGCCTGCTGTTTTTGGGGTGTGTGCACTGGCCTCATCGCAGGCAAGCCAGCTCCCACATATCGATCTGTGAATACAGTCAAATGTGGGAGCTGGCTTGCCTGCGATAGCGGTGTATCAAGCGCCGCCGACTACGGAAGCCTGCGCCGTGCGCAGTTCATGCCGATTGCCCTTGAACAGGATCAGTGTGGCAATCAACCCCAACACCGCCGCCCCACTGAGCCAGATTCCCGGTGCCGCCTTGTTGTCCAGCACATGGATCAGATAGGTGCAGGCCGCCGGCGTGAAGCCGCCGAACGTTGCGGTCGCCAAGCTGTAGGCCAGGGAGAAGCCGGTTGTGCGAACTTCCACCGGCATGATCTCGGTCAGCGCCACGACCATCGCACCGTTGTACGAGCCGTACAGGAACGACAACCACAACAACACAATTAGCAGGTGGTTAAAGCTCGGGTTGGCCACCAGCCAGGACAGCGCCGGGTAAGCCGTGAGGATCGCCAGAATCGTCGCACCCAGCAGCAGCGGCTTGCGCCCGATCTTGTCCGACACCGCGCCCATCACCGGCAGCCAGATGAAGTTGGAAATGCCCACGCACACCGTCACCAGCAACGCATCGAAATCCGAGAGGTGCAATTCGGCCTTGCCGAAGGTCGGGGTGTAGGCGGTGATCAGGTAGAACGACACAGTGGTCATCACTACCAGGGCCATACCGGCGATGACGATGCCAAAGTTCTGACCGATAGAGCGGACGATTTCGTGCAGGGTAGGGCGGTGTTTGCGCGCCTGGAACTCAGGCGTTTCTTCCAGCGAGCGACGAATCACGAAAATCACCGGCACGATCAGGCAGCCGATCAGGAACGGCACGCGCCAGCCCCAATCACCCATTTCTTCGGGGCTTAGCCAGTGGTTCAGGCCCACGCCGAGCAAACCGGCGAACACCACGGCGGCTTGCTGGCTGGCGGACTGCCAACTGACGAAGAAGCCCTTGCGGCACGGTGTGGCGATTTCCGCCAGGTACACCGACACGCCGCCCAACTCGACGCCTGCCGAGAAACCCTGGAGCAGTCGACCGAACAGCACGATCAGCGGCGCGGCCACACCCAATGTGGCATAGCCGGGTACGCAGGCGATGAGGACGGTGCCGGCGGCCATCAAGGCCAAGGTGATGACCAGGCCTTTCTTGCGGCCGTGGCGGTCGATGTAGGCACCGAGGAAGATTGCGCCCAGGGGCCGCATCAGGAAGCCGGCGCCGAAGGTCGCCAGGGACAGCATCAGCGAGGCAAAGGCGCTGTCGCTGGGGAAGAAGGTTTTGGCGATGGCCGTGGCATAGAAGCCATAGACCATGAAGTCGAACATCTCTAGGAAGTTGCCGCTGACAACGCGAAAAATCGCTTTGCCTTTGCCCGTTGTAGTGGACATGTCATGCACTCATTTAGGCTGTCTTATTAGTGATCCTTGGTCATCATTCGTCCTTGCTGCAGTTTTGTAACCATATGTGTATTGGCCACTACAGGCAATAAAAACTGATAGCAAGCTGACTAATTGCCGCAAGATCAGAGGGCAGCGAAAAAACAATGTGGGAGCGGGCTTGCTCGCGAAAGCGGTGTGTCAGTCAACTTATGAATAACTGACCCACCGCTTTCGCGAGCAAGCCCGCTCCCACAGGGGATTTGCGTTCAGTTGAGGAGGCTTTTGCGCAGGCTGTCCGACAGGCCTTTCGGCGCCAGCCAGATGCCAAGGTAGGCTTTTGCCAACTCATCATCGCGACTGCTGAACACCACCTGCTCGTTGATCTCCAGGTTCAACCCACGGCCAGGACGAAAGTCGAGGGCATAACGATCACCGCTGCGGATGTTTCGAAAGCTGGCATGCAGTTGGTCCAGTTCAGGCTTCAAGCGGGCCAGGGTGGCGCTGCTTTGCTGGCGTTCCAGCGCCGTGTTGGCGGCCTTGATCACATCATTACGATCGATGTCGCGAAAGTAGAACAGCACCAGGCGCAGGTCCTTTTGCTGGTCCCAGGCCTGTTTTGCGCGCAGGTCAGCCGGGGTGTAGAGCGCTGCGGCGTACACATCGGCCCACAGATAGACCAGCACGGCCTGGTTTTTCAGCACCAGTTCATGAGATTGCGCGGGGAAAGCGGCCTGCCTGAGCCGATCAGCCTCACTGGCCTGCACCGCAAGCGAAAAAATCATCATTAAACAGAAAACGACATGCCGCATAATGGTTCGTCCTGCAAAGGTGAGTGTCAGTAGTCTAATTCCAAATTCCGTGTTCTGTAGTAAAGGCAAGACTGGCCTACGACGCGACCAAGGGTTAATGTTCGCGGCGTTGAGGCTTATATAGACTGTGCCCCGGCTCACACACTTGAGCCAAATTGTCCTTCATGCCCGCTGGCCGCGGCATGATTTAGCCAGGCGTCCAACCGTGCGCCTGGCCTGTTCTGAGGAGTACGCATGGCTGTCTACAACTACGACGTGGTGGTACTGGGTTCCGGCCCGGCTGGAGAAGGTGCGGCGATGAACGCCGCCAAAGCTGGGCGCAAGGTGGCGATGGTCGATAGCCGTCGCCAGGTCGGCGGTAACTGCACCCACCTGGGTACCATCCCGTCCAAGGCCTTGCGTCACTCGGTGCGCCAGATCATGCAGTTCAACACCAACCCGATGTTCCGGGCCATTGGTGAGCCGCGCTGGTTCTCCTTCCCGGACGTGTTGAAAAGTGCCGAGAAAGTCATCTCCAAACAAGTGGCGTCGCGCACCGGTTACTACGCCCGCAACCGTGTCGACCTGTTCTTCGGCACCGGCAGTTTCGCCGACGAGCAGACCGTCGAAGTGGTCTGCGCCAACGGCGTGGTCGAGAAGCTGGTGGCCAAGCACATCATCATCGCCACCGGTTCGCGCCCGTATCGCCCGGCCGATATCGATTTCCACCACCCGCGTATCTACGATAGCGACACCATCCTGAGCCTGGGCCACACCCCGCGCAAACTGATCATCTATGGCGCCGGCGTGATTGGCTGTGAATACGCCTCGATCTTCAGCGGCCTGGGTGTGCTGGTGGAGCTGGTGGATAACCGTGATCAGTTGCTGAGCTTCCTCGACTCGGAAATTTCCCAGGCGTTGAGCTACCACTTCAGCAACAACAACATCACCGTGCGCCACAACGAAGAGTACGAGCGGGTCGAAGGCCTGGACAACGGCGTGATCCTGCACCTCAAGTCCGGCAAGAAGATCAAGGCCGACGCCTTGCTGTGGTGCAACGGCCGTACCGGCAACACCGACAAGCTGGGCATGGAAAACATCGGGGTCAAGGTCAACAGCCGTGGCCAGATCGAAGTGGACGAGAACTACCGCACCTGCGTGACCAACATCTACGGCGCCGGTGACGTGATCGGCTGGCCAAGCCTGGCGAGTGCCGCGCATGACCAGGGCCGTTCGGCGGCCGGCAGCATTGTCGATAACGGCAGCTGGCGTTATGTGAACGATGTGCCGACCGGGATCTACACGATTCCCGAGATCAGCTCGATCGGTAAAAACGAACACGAACTGACCAAGGCCAAGGTGCCTTACGAAGTCGGCAAGGCGTTCTTCAAGAGCATGGCGCGTGCGCAGATCGCCGGCGAGCCGCAAGGCATGCTGAAGATCCTGTTCCACCGCGAAACCCTGGAAGTCCTCGGCGTGCATTGCTTCGGCTACCAGGCCTCGGAAATCGTGCACATCGGCCAAGCGATCATGAGTCAGCCGGGTGAGCAAAATACCCTCAAGTATTTTGTGAACACCACGTTCAACTACCCGACCATGGCCGAAGCCTATCGGGTAGCGGCCTACGACGGCCTCAACCGGCTTTTTTGAGCGGCTCCGGCCGGTGGCCTGAGCCGGCCGGGGAGACCGATTTCAGTAATTCTCGAGGGTGGCAGTGGCCAAACCGGGAAAGTCTGTAATCAGGCTATCTACGCCGAAGTCGGCGAGCCTGCGCATCAGCGCAGGTTCGTTGACTGTCCACACGGACACATGCAAACCCTGGCGCTGGGCTTTTTCCAGACGCTCGGGGGTGCACAACGTCCAGTTCAACGCCAGAAATTCACAGCCGTAGTTTTGCGCGACCTTCAACGGGTCGAGCCAGGCGTATTCGGCGACCAGTCCGCGTGACAGGTCCGGGGTGAGTTCGACGGCGGCTTTGAGCACTTCCCGCGAGCTTGAGGTCACCGTGACCTTGTCCATCAGGCCGAAACGTACGGCCATCTCCCGAATCGCCAACACCGTGGTCGCGGCGCGGGTGCGTGAGGCGCTTTTGACTTCCAGTTGCCAGTGATCGAAGTCGCATTTCTCGAACAGTTCTTCCAGGCGCGGGATCGGGCACGGGCTGACCCAGCCTGGGCCGCCTTTGCGCGCGTCCATCTTCACAAGATCGGCCGCCGAATACTCGACGACTTTGCCGCGCCGGTCGGCCGTGCGCTTGAGGGTGGGGTCGTGGATGACCATCAGCTCGCCGTCCATGGACAGGTGCAAATCCAGTTCGCAGCGGCGTACACCGTGCTTGAGGCACTCCTGGAAGCTGGTCAGGGTGTTTTCCGGTGCTTCGCCTTTGGCACCGCGGTGGCCGTAAATCAGGGTCACAGTTGCTCCTTTGCGCCAGGTTGTCTGGCGGGGTGAATACGAATTCAGGTGTCTTGGGCGTCGCTCTGTTCCCGTGCCAGGCGTCGTTCCTGGGCTTGTTTCTGCAAGATATAGCGTGCCAGCAACTGGCGTTGGGCATCGGTCATGGATTCGAACTCAGTGCCCACCTCAAATGCGTCACCCTTGGGGTCACAATGGGTGACGCGGGCGCGCAGCAGCAAGCCGAGCGCCTGAGGCATCAGCACCAGCTTGACGGCCAGGTGAGCGCCGGGCGCGAGGGGCGTGGGGTGCATGAAGTCAATGCCGCCCTCGGAAATGATCACCGGCTGCGGCGCGCCCACCTCATCCAGCAGGCCGCGGGCCATGATCTGGCTGAGCAGGTCCACGCGTTTGTTCTGGACTTTGAGGAAGGCTGCCAGGCTGCGATCTTTCTCGCTGATCTGGCGCAGCAGGTGCTGGGCTTCGAATTCGCTGAGGTGCAGTTCGCTGAGTAGATTGAACAGCGGGGAATCATCCAGCAACACTTCCTTGCTCGCCGCTTCCGGGGCAGACAGTGTGCTGATTTGAAGTGCGATCATGTCGTCGATACGGTAGTATTCGCGGCGTTCTTCTTCATCTAATGTCGACATGGCGAACCCAAAGTAGCGGTAATGGTCTGAGTGTAAAGCTGCTTACCTGACCCCGCCACCGGGACGTCTTCTTTTCCTCCGAACAAGCCCCGACATGTTCAGACCTCTCTTCGTATTTATCGGCACGCGTTATACCCGTGCAAAGCGCCGCAATCATTTTGTGTCGTTCATTTCCCTCACCTCGATGATCGGGCTCGCCTTGGGCGTGGTCGTGATGATCGTGGTGCTGTCGGTGATGAACGGCTTCGATCATGAGATGCGCACCCGCGTGTTGGGCATGGTGCCCCACGCGACCATCGAGTCTGATGAGCCCATCAGTGACTGGCCAAGCCTGGCCGACAAGGTCAAGCAGAACCCCAAGGTGGTGGCCGTTGCGCCGTTTACCCAGATGCAGGGGTTGCTGACCAACGACGGCAAGGTGCAGAAAATCCTGCTCAATGGCATCGATCCGGCCCAGGAACGTAACGTGTCGATCATCGACAAGTTCATGTTGCAGGGCAAACTCGACGACCTGGCGCCCGGCAGCTTCGGCATCGTGATCGGCGACAAGGCCGCGGCCAAGCTCGGCGTGGGCATCGGCGACAAGCTGACCTTCGTCGCGCCGGAAGTCACCGTGACCCCGGCCGGCATGTTCCCGCGCATGAAGCGCTTTACCGTGGTCGGCACGTTCCACGTAGGCGCCGGCGAGATCGACGGCTACCTCGGCCTGACCAACCTCACCGACCTGGCGCGCCTGCATCGCTGGCAGCCGGACCAGGTGCAGGGCCTGCGCCTCAAGTTCAACGACCTGTTCGACGCACCGCGCGGCGCCTGGGAAATCGCCCAGCACCTGGGTGAATCCAAGTACTACGCCCGCGACTGGACCCGTACCCACGGCAACCTGTACCAGGCCATCCGCATGGAAAAAGCCATGATCGGCCTGTTGTTGTTGCTGATCGTTGCCGTGGCCGCGTTCAACATCATCTCCACCCTGGTGATGGTGGTGAACGACAAGAAGGGCGACATTGCCATCCTGCGTACCCTTGGCGCCACGCCGGGGCAGATCATGGCGATCTTCATGGTGCAGGGCACCGTGATTGGCGTGGTCGGCACCTTGATCGGCACCGCCGTCGGCATTTTGGCCGCGTTGAATGTCAGTGCCGCCATCGCCGCGCTGGAAAAAGTCATCGGCCACAAGTTTCTCAACGCCGACGTCTACTTCATCGACTACTTGCCGTCCCAGGTTCAGGCCCAGGACGTGTGGATGGTGGGCGGCGCCGCGTTGCTATTGAGTTTCCTTGCCACCCTGTATCCAGCCTGGCGCGCGGCACGTACCCAGCCAGCACAGGCCTTACGTTATGAGTGAATCGGGCATGAGTGAAAAAGCGATTTTGAGCTGCCGCAACCTGGGCAAATCCTACGAGGAAGGTCCGGAATCTGTGGTGGTGTTGTCCAACCTGCAGCTGGAACTGCACCCGGGCGAGCGCGTGGCGATCGTCGGCAGTTCCGGTTCGGGCAAAAGTACCTTGCTCAACCTGTTGGGCGGCCTGGATACGCCGTCCCAGGGCAGCGTATGGCTGGCGGGCGAAGAATTGTCGGCCCTTGGCGAGAAGGCGCGCGGTCAACTGCGCAACCGTTCGTTGGGGTTTGTGTACCAGTTCCACCACTTGCTGCCGGAATTCACTGCACTGGAAAACGTGTGCATGCCGCTGCTGATCGGCAAGACCGCGATCCCGGAAGCCCGCCAGCGCGCCAAGGCGTTGCTGGAGCGCGTCGGCCTCGGCCATCGCCTGGAGCACAAGCCGGCCGAGCTGTCCGGCGGTGAGCGCCAGCGTGTGGCGATTGCCCGCGCCCTGGTGAACAACCCAGGCCTGGTGATGCTCGACGAGCCGACCGGCAACCTCGACTCCCACACCGCCCAGGGCATCAAGGATTTGATGCTGGAACTGAGCACCCAGATGCGCACCGCGTTCCTGGTGGTGACCCATGACATGAGCATGGCCCGCCAGATGGACCGTGTGTTGCACCTGCAGGAAGGTCACTTGGTCGCCATCTGACCCGTTTCAAGCCTGGCGCCTGGCGCCGGGCTTTTTCATTTTTTTAAACGGTGCCCGCGAATGTTCAGACCGTTATCGATTTTCATCGGCACGCGCTATACCCGCGCCAAGCGCCGCAACCGTTTTGTTTCGTTTATCTCGATGACCTCGATGATCGGCCTCGCCCTGGGCGTGCTGGCGATGATCGTGGTGTTGTCGGTGATGAATGGCTTCCAGCGCGAAATGAGCACGCGGATTCTCGGCATGGTGCCCCACGCGACCATCGTCGGCGTAAACCCGATTGATGATTGGCAGCCCGTGGCCGCTGCCGCGTTGAAGAACCCGGAAGTCACCGCAGCGGTGCCTTTCACGCAGATGGACGGCATGTTCTCCTACAAAGGCGCGATGCAGCCGATCGAGATCAGCGGCGTCGACCCGGCCCAGGAAGGCAAGGTGTCGATCGTGGCCCAGCATATCGTGCGTGGCAAGCTGGAAGACCTGAAAGCCGGCGAATTCGGCGTGGTCATCGGCGACATCACCGCACGGCGTTTCCGCCTGAACGTGGGCGATAAACTGACCCTGATCGTCCCGGAAATCAGCACCGCGCCGGGCGGCATCACCCCGCGTATGCAGCGCTTGAACGTGGTCGGTATCTTCAAGGTCGGCGCCGAGCTGGATGGCTCCATGGCCTTGATCAACATGGCCGACGCCGCCGAGATCCAGCACTGGCAGCCGAACCAGGTGCAAAGCGTGCGCCTGGCGGTGAAGGACCTGTACGCAGCGCCCAAGGTCTCGGCGGACATCGCCGCCAGCCTGGGCGCGGCCTACAAGCCGGATGACTGGACCCACACCCAGGGCAGCCTGTTCAGCGCGATGAAGATGGAAAAGACCATGATCGGCCTGCTGTTGCTGATGATCGTCGCCGTCGCCGCGTTCAACATCATTGCCACCTTGATCATGGTGGTGAACGACAAGGGCGCTGACATCGCGATTTTGCGCACCATCGGCGCCACGCCACGGCAGATCATGGCGATCTTCATGGTGCAGGGCACGGTGATCGGCATCGTCGGCACCTTGATCGGCGGCGTGCTGGGCGTGATTGCGGCGCTGAACGTGAGTGAGTTGGTGGGGTGGCTGGAGCGCGTGAGCGGGCAGCATATCTTCAGTTCGGACGTGTACTTTGTCAGCAACCTGCCTTCGGAACTGCAGGGCGGCGATGTGCTGCTGATTTGCTCGGCGGGGTTTGTGCTGAGCTTTTTGGCGACGCTGTACCCGGCGTATCGGGCGGCGAAGATTGAGCCGGCGCATGCGCTCAGGTATTCGTAAAGTCTGAGACCGCTATCGCAGGCAAGCCAGCTCCCACATTTGAATGTATTCACACATCAAAATGTGGGAGCCGGGCTTGCCCGCGATAGGGCCGGTACAGCTTGCATCAATCTGCTGTTGGCAACTCAATCACAAACCTGGTCCAACCCGCCCCAGACTCACAATAAATCCTCCCCCCATGCGCCCGTACAATCGACTGGGTAATCGCCAACCCCAGCCCTGCATGCTCGCTGCTGCCTTCACGGCGCGCCGGGTCCGCCCGGTAGAACCGGTCAAACAAC
Source organism: Pseudomonas sp. O39 (assembly GCF_045447295.1). Lineage (NCBI taxonomy): Bacteria > Pseudomonadati > Pseudomonadota > Gammaproteobacteria > Pseudomonadales > Pseudomonadaceae > Pseudomonas > Pseudomonas sp. O39. The sequence continues at coordinate 39,932 of NZ_JBJGXV010000005.1, read as the reverse complement.
CGCGGTAACAACGCCGCTGGAATGCCTTCCCCCGTATTCTCCACCGTCAGCCTCACGCCCCGTTTGCTTTCAACCATCCGCACCCGCACCTCGCCACCGGCCGGGGTAAAACTGAGTGCGTTATCGAGCAAATTCGACAAGGCCCGGCGCAACATGCCGCGATCACCCGCCGTATGGGCGGTGCCTTCGCGCACCAGGCTCACGTGGGCGTCTTCCGCCAACAAGGCGAAGAACTCCAGCAGCGCCTCCACTTCATCTTCCAGCACCAAGGCTTCGCGCTTGGGCATGAGCAGCCCGTGATCCGCCTTGGCCAGGTACAACATGTCATTCACCAACTGCGCCATCCATTGCAGCTCCTCCAGGTTGCTGTGCAGCGCCTCGCGGTAATCCTCCAGTGGGCGCGGCTGGGTGAGGATGACCTGGGTGTGGGTCAGCAGGTTCGACAGCGGCGTGCGCAGTTCGTGGGCGATGTCGGCAGAGAAGGCCGAGAGGCGCTGGAACGAGTCGTCCAGGCGGCCCAGCATCGCGTTGAAGGCCTGGGCCAGCTCGGCCAGCTCCACCGGCATTTGCTGCTGGGGCAGGCGTTGGGTCAATGACTGAGCAGATACTCCGGCAGCCACTTCACTCATGCGCCGCAACGGCCGCAAGCCACTGCGCGCCGCCCAGGCGCCGAGCAGGGCGGTGGCCAGGGCCGAGAGGCCGACCGTCAGCCAGATCAGATGCTGCATGCGTTGCAGGAAGTGCTGGTGATGGGTGATGTCGAGCATCAGGCTCAGTTGCGGCGAGCCCGGCTGGTTTGGCAGCAACGGCACGTTGTACACGCGATAGTCGGTGCCGGCGTTTTGCAGGCTGTGCAGGCCGGGCGCCGCGGGCAGTGCGACGCCCGGTGCGCCGTCATACCAGCGCTGGCCGGCGGCAGTGATGCGCAACGCAAGGTCAGGTTGCCGGTTGAGTTCGGTGCGCAATTGCGCTTCGCGCTGGGCGAACAACTGCGGCGTATCCACACCCTGCAACGTGCTGCGCAAGGCCACCAGTTTGCCGTCCAGCAACTGTTGGTCGAGTTCGACAAAGTGCGCCTCACTGGCCTGGTTGAACAACACGCCGGCGATCAGCGAGACCACCGCCGTGCACGCCGCAAACAGCAGCGCCAGACGGCTGGCCAGGGACAGGCGCTTGATCAATTGCACCGTTCCTCCAGCACATAGCCCATGCCGCGCACGGTGTGGATCAGCTTGTTGGGGAAGTGGTCGTCGACTTTCAGGCGCAATCGGCGAATCGCCACTTCGATGATGTTGGTGTCGCTGTCGAAATTCATGTCCCACACTTGAGAGGCGATCAGCGACTTGGGCAGCACTTCGCCCTGGCGGCGCAGCAGCAGTTCCAGCAGGGAGAATTCTTTGGCGGTGAGGTCGATGCGCTGACCGTCCCGTTCGACGCGGCGGCGGATCAGGTCCAGGCGCAGGTCGGCCAGTTGCAGCGCGGTTTCCTGCGGTGTGCTGCTGCCACGGCGCAACAGGCTGCGCACCCGGGCCAACAGTTCGGAAAAGGCGAAGGGCTTGACCAGGTAATCGTCGGCGCCCAGCTCCAGGCCGTGCACGCGGTCTTCCACGGCATCGCGGGCGGTGAGGAACAGCACCGGGATGTCCAGGCCGGCGCTGCGCACGGCTTGCAGGATTTGCCAGCCGTCGCGGCCCGGCAGCATCACATCGAGGATCAGCAGGTCGTAATCGCCGGTCAACGCCAGATGTTGCCCGGTGGTGCCGTCAGCCACCAATTCGGTGGTAAAGCCCGCCTCGGTCAGGCCCTGGCGCAGGTAATGGCCGGTTTTCGGTTGGTCTTCGACGATCAGCAGTTTCATGGGCGACTCTTGGCAGCGGGAGCAGCGGGCTTTATACCGTGGGCGCCAGGGCAGGGGCGCAACCTGACAAAGTTGTAATCTAGCAGTCAGCTGGCTGGCAGCGGCGCCATCTTAGAGTGCTGCCCAAGCTGTTCACACACTTTTGGAGAATCGAGATGGCGTTGCGTTCACCCCTGTTGCTGGTGGGTTGCCTGTTGGCCTTGAGTTTCGATGCGGTGGCTGACACGGCCCACACATTTGCCTTCGGCCATGCGGCGTCGGCTGACAAAGCCACGCGCAGCGTGGAAGTGGTGCTGCAGGATATTTCCTTTTCGCCCAAGTCGCTGGACGTAAAAGCCGGTGAGACCGTGCGCTTTGTGCTGGTCAACAAAGGCCAGTTGCTGCATGAATTCAACCTGGGCGACGCGGCGATGCATGCCGAACACCAGAAGGAAATGTTGCAGATGCAGGCCAGCGGCATGCTCACCGCCACCGGCATGGGCAAGATGGACCACAGCGCCATGGGCCACGGTGACATGGGCGGCATGAAACATGACGACCCCAACAGTGTGCTGGTAGAGCCCGGCAAAACGGCCGAGCTGACCTGGACCTTCACCAAGGCCACGGGCCTGGAATTCGCCTGTAATATCCCCGGGCACTATCAGGCGGGCATGGTCGGCAAGCTCAACGTCGATTGATCGGGTGTTTTTTAGGGGCGGGGGCAAAGGCTGGTAGACTGGCGCGGTTTATTTAGCCAGGTTTCCGCCATGCATCCCGCAGCCGAACATTCGCCGCTGGGCAAGTCCAGTGAATACATCTCCACCTACACCCCGTCGTTGCTGTTCCCGATCCCTCGCGCCGCCAAATGGGCCGAGCTGGGACTGAGCGCCGAAACCCTGCCTTACAAAGGCGTGGATTTCTGGAACTGCTTCGAATTGTCCTGGCTGCTGCCGTCGGGCAAGCCGGTGGTGGCCATCGGTGAATTCAGCATTCCGGCCGACTCGCCGAACATCATCGAGTCCAAGTCCTTCAAGCTGTACCTCAACTCGCTGAACCAGACCGCGTTTGCCGATACGGCAAGCCTGGAAGCGACCTTGCGCACCGACCTCAGCGCCGCCGCCGGCAAACCGGTGAGCGTGCGTATCCGCCGTTTGGCCGAGGTTGAGGCCGAAGGTGTGCAGGCGTTGCCAGGTGTGTGCATTGATGACCTGGACATCAGCGTCAGCAACTACGAACACCCGCGCCCGGAACTGCTGCGCTGCGATGATTCGCGCATTGTCGAGGAGAGCGTGCACAGCCACCTGCTCAAATCCAACTGCCCGGTTACCAGCCAGCCCGATTGGGGCAGTGTGGCGGTGCAATACCGTGGTTCGGCCCTGGATCACGCCAGCCTGCTGGAATACATCGTGAGCTTTCGCCAGCATTCGGACTTCCATGAGCAGTGCGTGGAGCGGATCTTTCTCGACCTGCAGCGCTTGCTCAAGCCGGAAAAATTGACGGTGTATGCGCGGTATGTGCGGCGCGGTGGGTTGGACATCAACCCGTATCGCAGCACGGAAGACATGCCGTTCCAGAACGTGCGCCTGGCGCGTCAGTAGCCTTAATACAAAAAAATGTGGGAGGGGGCTTGCTCCCGATAGCGGAGTGTCAGGCACAGTATTTGTGCCTGACCCACTGCAATCGGGAGCAAGCCCCCTCCCACATTTTGGTTCTGCGTTTGGCTTGGGTTCGGGTTATATCCCGATATTGCCCAGGGTCGTCACAATATTGCGCAAGGTCCCGGCAATGCCCGGGTGGTCCAGTTCGAAGCGTTCAACCGCCAGGTTCACGCCATCGGCGATGCTTGGGTCCTGAATGGCGCCTTCCAGAGGCTCTTGAACTTCAAGTTCGGCAATCAGTGTTTCGAGTTCGTCGCGTTTTTCCGCTGACATCAGCGGGTCGCTGTCCAATTGCTCGCGCAATACTTTGACTTGGTTTTTCAACTCTTCGCGGGCAGGCATGGCGTTCTTCCTTTTATCGATAGGCACTGGCATAGACCGCGGCACGCCGGGAAAGGTCTACGGGCTGACCTGTAGATTAATCCACCGGCGCCTTCAGTGCATGATCTCTATCAGGGCTTCTCGCCTTTGAGCTGGCGCAGGCTGATATCCGCCAGGCACGTGCCCAGCTCGCCAAGGTGGTCGATCACCGAATGCACGCCCAACCCATACAGCGCCACCGTGGCTTTACCGCGCTTATGCTCGCGTTGCTGCTCGGTCAGCGCCTGCCATTGCTCCGGTGCCAAGCCGCACAGTGAGCCGCAGGACGCCAGGCCGATGGTCCACAACCCGGCGTTGAGGCCCGCTTGCAGCAAGCGTGGCTCGCCGCTGACCAGCACGCAGCCTTCCAGGCGTTCGATATTCAAGGCCATCAAGGCTTGCCAGCAGGCATGCGGCGCCGGCCAGCGGATGGAGGAGGGCGGCGTTGCCTTCACCCAGTCGGGCAATGCGGCCGACAGCGGTGTGGTCACTGAGGCGGGCAGCTCATCCAGCCAGGCGCAAGGTACGCCTTGGTCCTTGAGGCTGCGCAATATCTTCAGCGCGCCAGGCGTGGCTTGGGAATCGGGGGCGGGCGAGTCGGTGCGGGCCTGGGAACCGAAATCCACCAGGCAGCCACTCAGGCCAAACAGCACGGCAGTCAAGGAGGGGGCTCTGGCGACGGCAATTTCGGCGTGAGGCATTTCGACATCCCTGAAATAGCTGTGACGCTATCGGGGCGACATGACAAGCGGATGACACTCAGGTGTGCTTGTAGGAATTTTGTGCATTTTGCGTATGTCGTTTCCTCGCTGCTGCCTAAATCGACACTTCCGTCATATACTGACGATCTTATTCAGGGCATAGCGCCCATGACAGACCATTCAAGGAGCAAAAGCTATGCGCTGGAGCCACTACTTCGCTCAGCTATCTGTGTGTGCCACCGTCCTTCTGGCCCCGTTCGCCGTCCAGGCTGCGTCGGAAGACGATCCATGGGAAAGCGTTAACCGCCCGATCTTCACCTTCAACGATACCGTTGATACCTACGCGCTCAAGCCATTGGCGCAGGGCTACCAGTTTGTCACCCCGCAATTCATGCAGACGGGCATCCATAACTTCTTCCGCAACATCGGCGATGTCGGCAACTTTGCCAACGACGTGTTGCAGCTCAAGCCACACGCGGCCGGTGTCGACACCGCTCGTTTGCTGATGAACACCACGTTTGGTGTGCTGGGCTTCATTGATGTCGGCACCAAAATGGGGCTGCAACGCAACGACGAAGACTTCGGCCAGACCCTGGGTCGCTGGGGCGTCGGCAGCGGTCCTTACGTGATGCTGCCGCTGCTCGGCCCAAGCACCCTGCGTGATGCGCCGTCCAAATACGTTGACAGCTACACCCAACCGTACCGTTACATGAACGATATCGGCTGGCGCAACAGCACCTTCGGCCTGAACATCGTCGATACCCGTGCCAGCCTGCTCGACAGCGAGAAGCTGATCTCTGGCGACAAATACACCTTCATCCGTAACGCTTACCTGCAAAACCGTGAGTTCAAGGTCAAGGACGGCAAGGTCGTCGACGACTTTTAAGCCGTGACGTTTTGAAATGAAAAAAAGGCGACCCGAGTGGTCGCCTTTTTTGTGCGCGGTTTCAGCGCATTTTCAAGATCCTGAGGCCCAGGTGCTGGCGCTCGCCTTCATTCCTGGCCCACACCACCTCGGTGTCCGCCTCCAGGCCCGCGAGGGCAGCGTGCTCTGAATCAATACGCACCGTCAGCGGGTCTCCGACCTCGAACTGGCGCGGTGCCTCAACCTGCATACCGGAGCTGGAAAGGTCTACACAGACCCCGGCAATCTCCTGCCCGGCGTGGATCAACGACACATCGGCATCCACTCGCATGCGGATGAAATCGCGTTTTTCGGCGTAGTCGCGCTCATGTTCGCTCACAGCTTCCATCCTTACTTTGTGTTGTGGTGGTGGCTGTTCTTATAACTCCCGGTGATTTGCGGTGTAAAGACGCCCGGCGACCATCGGCATGAGCTTGAAACCCCTGACGGATGGGAGTACCGTCTGCGCCTTAGAAGGGCACCTCTGCTTTACCTTTGTGCATGGGCAAAATCCCAATGCTTTGTAGGACAGAGAGGCTAGAAAGCGAATCCAGTACGTGAGCCCGGCCATTGTCGAGCCACCTACGCCAACCTAATTCTGGCGCCGTTTGCCCACATGCAAAAAACCAGTGCCACGCTGCTGATAATCGATGACGACGAAGTAGTGCGCGCGAGCCTCGCGGCCTACTTGGAAGACAGTGGCTTCAGCGTCCTGCAGGCCAGCAATGGCCAACAGGGTCTCCAGGTATTCGAGCGCGACAAGCCCGACCTTGTGATCTGCGACCTGCGCATGCCCCAGATGGGCGGCCTCGAGCTGATCCGCCAGGTGACTGAGCTTGCCCCGCAGACGCCGGTGATTGTTGTGTCCGGTGCCGGCGTGATGAACGACGCCGTCGAGGCCCTGCGCCTGGGCGCTGCCGATTACCTGATCAAGCCCCTGGAAGATCTGGCCGTGCTGGAGCACTCGGTGCGCCGCGCGCTGGACCGTGCCCGCCTGCTGCTGGAAAACCAGCGCTACCGCGAAAAGCTCGAAACCGCCAACCGCGAGCTCGAAGCCAGCCTCAACCTGCTCCAGGAAGACCAGAACGCCGGTCGCCAGGTGCAGATGAACATGCTGCCGGTCAGCCCCTGGACCATCGACGAGTTCAAGTTTGCGCACCAGATCATCCCGTCGTTGTACCTGTCGGGTGATTTCGTCGATTATTTCCGCGTCGATGAGCGGCGTGTGGCGTTCTACCTGGCCGACGTCTCCGGCCACGGCGCTTCTTCTGCTTTTGTCACCGTGTTGTTGAAGTTCATGACCACACGGCTGTTGTTCGAATCCAAGCGCAATGGCACCTTGCCGGAGTTCACCCCCTCCGAGGTGCTGGGCCACATCAACCGAGGCCTGATCAGCTGTAAGCTGGGCAAGCACGTGACGATGGTCGGCGGCGTGATCGATGAAGAAACCGGTCTTTTGACCTACAGCATCGGCGGTCACCTGCCGATGCCGGTTTTATACACTCCAGACAGTGTGCGTTACCTGGAAGGCCGTGGTCTGCCGGTGGGCTTGTTCAATGAAGCCACCTACGAAGACCACATCCTGGAACTGCCGCCGACCTTCAGCCTCACGCTGATGTCCGACGGTATCCTGGACCTGCTTCCAGAGCCTACACTCAAGGAGAAAGAAGCCGCCTTGCCTGAAAAGGTCAAGTCGGCGGGCGGCAGCCTGGATGGCCTGCGGCAGGTTTTTGGATTGGCCACGCTAGGGGAGATGCCGGATGATATCGCCCTATTGGTGTTGAGCAGGAATCTTTGATGAGTACCGGAAGAATCCAATTCGCCGAGCAAGACGGGACCTTCGTCCTGAAGTTTGTCGGTGAAGTGCGCCTGACCTTATGTTCGGCGCTGGATGCAACGATTGAGCGGATTTTCACAGCCCTGAATTTCTCGGCGATCGTGATCGATCTGACCGAAACCCGCAGCATCGACAGCACCACCCTTGGGTTGCTGGCCAAGTTGTCCATTCTGTCACGGCAGAAGGTCGGCCTGTTGCCGACTGTCGTCACCACCCACGAAGACATCACCCGGCTGTTGCAGTCCATGGGTTTCGACCAGGTGTTCAACATCGTTGACCGCCCGATCCCCTGCCCGGAATGCCTGACCGACCTGCCTTCGCAAGACCAGTCCGAAGAAGTGGTACGGATCAAGGTGCTCGAAGCGCACAAGATCCTGATGGGCCTGAACGAGTCCAACCGCGAAGCCTTCCACGACCTCGTCAACGCCCTGGAACGCCACTAGCCTCCCAGTTGAAACCCAATTCCAATGTGGGAGCAGGCAAGCCAGCTCCCACAGTTTGAACTGTGACCGGCTTGAGACCAGCGAAAGGCACAAAAAAGGGCGGCACCCTCACAGGTGCCGCCCTTTTTGTCGCCGACTGCCTTACAACTTGGCAGCCAACAACGCCTCCAACTTCTCCTGGTCCCGAGCAAACTGACGAATCCCCTCCGCCAGTTTCTCAGTCGCCATCGCGTCCTCGTTGGACTCCCAACGGAACTGCGCTTCAGTCAAATGCACCCGTGCTTCACCGGCATGGCCTGGTGCCAGCTTGCGCTCCAGCTTGCCTTCATCCGCCGCCAGCTTCTCCAGCAGGTCCGGGCTGATGGTCAGGCGATCACACCCGGCCAGCTCTTCAATCTGGCTGAGGTTACGGAAGCTCGCACCCATCACCACCGTCTTGTAGCCATTGGCCTTGTAGTAGTTGTAGATGCGCGTCACCGACTGCACGCCCGGATCATCGGAACCGGTGTAGTCGTTGCCGTTGGCCTTCTTGTACCAGTCGTAGATACGGCCCACGAACGGCGAAATCAGGAACACCCCAGCCTCGGCACAGGCCACGGCCTGGGCAAACGAGAACAGCAGCGTCAGGTTGGTCTGGATACCTTCTTTTTCCAGTGTTTCGGCTGCACGGATGCCTTCCCAGGTGGAGGCGATCTTGATCAGCACACGGTCACGGCCAACGCCGGCTTTGTCGTACAGGTCGATCAGACGGTGCGCACGCTTGAGTACGGCGTCAGTGTCGAACGACAGGCGGGCATCCACCTCAGTGGAAATACGGCCCGGTACGACTTTCAGAATCTCTTGACCCACCGCCACCGCAAAACGGTCGCTGGCCAGGCCCACGTCGCCGTTACAGTCCTTAACGCACTCATCCAGCAGCTTGGCATAGCCTGGGATCGAAGCGGCCTTGAGCAGCAGGGAAGGGTTGGTGGTGGCGTCTTGCGGCTTGAGCTTGGCGAGAGTAGAAAAATCGCCGGTATCGGCTACAACGGTGGTGAATTGCTTGAGTTGTTCCAGCTTGGAAGTCATGGGCGTGCTCTGTCCTGTGGGTCTGATGACATTACCCGAGCGCCGGCAGGCGCTCAAGGGCGCAAATGCGTTCGATCGTTTGCGAGGGCAACAACCTGAAAACAGCCGTTTGAATCACCGGCCATACTGCTAGTTAGGAGGCCAAAATCGCCATCAGGTTCAACCCAACTGCCCGATGACCACCCCGGGCAAAATGTGGGAGCTGGCGTATCAGCAATGACGCCCTCAAAAAACCACCACCACCTACCTGATGCACACAGCTCAAAATGTGGGAGCTGGCTTGCCAGCGATGACGCCAGCCCAGCCACTAAACATCCCCCTGACACCCATCACCCAAAACTGTGGGAGTGGGCTTGCTTGCGATGATGCCAGCCCAGCCACTAAACATCCCCCTGACACCCATCACCCAAAACTGTGGGAGCGGGCTTGCTCGCGAAGGCGGCCTGTCAGCCCCAAATAACCCCACTGACACCCAACCCGCTAAATCACCGCCCCTCCAACAACTCCCCCGCCTGATCCAGCAACGCCAACGGATCACTCGCCTTATGAATATCCACCGACAACAACTGCCTGAACCGGCGAGCCCCCGGAAACCCTGTCCCCAACCCCAGCACATGCCGAGTAATGTGATGCATCGCCCCACCACTGGCCAAATGCTCCGCAATATACGGCCGCAACTGCGCCAGCGCCTCAGCCCGACTAATCACCGGCGCCTCACTGCCAAACAACTGCTGATCCACCTCCGCCAGCAAATACGGATTGTGATAAGCCTCGCGCCCCAACATCACCCCATCAAACACCTGCAAATGCGCTTGGCACTGCTCCAGCGTCTTGATCCCACCGTTCAGCACAATCTCCAGCTCCGGGAAATCCTGCTTCAACTGCGCCGCCACGTCATAGCGCAACGGCGGAATGTCGCGATTCTCCTTCGGCGACAACCCCTCCAGAATCGCAATCCGCGCATGCACCGTAAAACTGGTGCACCCGGCATCCCTCACCGTCCCGACGAAATCACACAACTCGGCATAACTGTCGCGCCCATTGATCCCGATACGATGCTTCACCGTCACCGGAATCGACACCGCATCACGCATCGCCTTCACGCAATCCGCCACAAGCGCAGGGTGCGCCATCAGGATCGCGCCGATCATATTGTTCTGCACCCGATCACTCGGGCAGCCGACGTTCAAGTTCACTTCATCGTAACCGGCAGCCTCAGCCATACGCGCGCAAGCGGCCAGGTCGGCAGGAACACTGCCCCCCAACTGCAGCGCAAGCGGGTGCTCGGCTTCGTTGTGACGCAGGAAGCGCTCGTGGTCGCCATGCAGGATCGCGCCAGTGGTGACCATCTCGGTGTAGAGCAGGGCGTGCTTGGAGAGCAGGCGCAGGAAGAACCGGCAGTGGCGGTCGGTCCAGTCCATCATGGGCGCAACGCTAAACCGCCGAGACAGTGCAGAGCTTGTGTTCTGTGGTTTAGTGACTGTTTTAGCTAGCATTTTTCTCTGCGAATTCTGGGCCGTTTTTAGGCGTTTTCAGACGTTTTTTAAAGGCCGGTGGTAAAATGTACCACTCACTTTCTCATTTGTACCACTGGAACGATGGCAACCATTAGAGCAAGAAAGAAGGCCGACGGATCGGTCAGTTATACGGTCCAGATCCGCCTTAAAAACAAAGGGGCCTTAGTCTACCAAGAGTGCCAGACCTTCGCCCGGAAACAGGCCGCCCAAGCGTGGGCTCGCAAACGCGAAACCGAGCTGGCTGAGCCCGGCGCGATCGAGCGCGCTAACCGCAAAGCCGCGACGGTCAAGGAGATGATTGATCGTTATTTGAGTGAGATGGAAAAGGTCCGACCTTTGGGTAAGACCAAGCTCGCTACGCTCAAAGCAATTAGCGAATCGTACCTGGGCAAATTGAACGATCAGGACATTAGCAGTCAGGTGCTGGTGGAGTACGCGCTGTGGCGCATGGGCAAGGAGGGCGGGACAGTACAGCCACAGACGGCTGGCAATGATCTGGCGCATCTGGGTGCGGTGCTATCTATCGCTCGGCCTGCCTGGGGTTATGCAGTCGACCCACACGCAATGACGGATGCACGGCGGGTCTTGAAAAAGCTGGGGTATAACATGAAAAGTCGCGAGCGAGATCGACGCCCCACTTTGGAGGAACTCGACAAGCTACTTACGCACTTTCAGGGTATCCAAGCGCGCCGCCCAACGTCGATCAACATGCTCAAGATGACCGGGTTCGCATTGTTTTCAACACGCCGGCAGGAGGAAATTACGCGGATTCAGTGGACGGATCTCGATGAGGTGGGCCATCGGGTACTGGTACGTGACATGAAAAACCCTGGCCAGAAGATTGGTAACGACGTGTGGTGCCATTTACCGCCAGAAGCCTGGGCAATTCTCCAAACCATGCCGAAGGTGCTACCGGAGATATTTCCTTACAGTGCAGAGTCTGTATCCACTTCATGGACCAGGGCTTGTCAGATACTTGGAATCGAGAATCTGCACTTTCATGACTTGCGCCACGACGGTGTCAGCCGCCTGTTCGAAATGGACTGGGACATTCCTCGGGTAGCGAGTGTATCGGGGCATCGTGATTGGAACTCAATGCGGCGCTATACCCACCTTCGCGGACGCGGGGACGCGTACGAAAAATGGAAGTGGTTGGAAAAAGTCCTACAGGCGCCCGTAAAGCTGGGCGCCAGGACACTTAAGTGATCTAGCTACCGCGTGGCGCGCTGTTCAGCTGATTGCTCTCTTTGACGGCAGCGGCGCGTTGCGCATCCAGGTATTCGGAAAGGTCCGTGATGTGAATACCCTTTGCGCTTTTTTGGCTTGGCTCCATACGCGTGATAGGAATCTTGATTTGCCCGGCCCCCACCTTGCGCTGGAACATCTCGGTGGTTAGATGAGTGAAGTAGTCCTTACATACTCGATCCAGGGGAATGACCACCTGGCCGTTGTATTGAGCCATCAAGACAAATAACGTTTTCATTGTGTTGCTCCTTCAAGTGAAAAAGTCCGAATAGTTCTGTCGTTCCTAGTCGATGGATGCCCAGCAAATAGTTGAGCAATAACAGCGAACTCATCCGCATTCATCCATTCCAGCCGGTCCTGTATCTCCTGCAGCTTGCTCGTCTTGCTGCCACCAGCATTACCCATAAAAACTTGGATTTGCATCGTTGTAGCCTCCCTTACGCTTTGAAAATCCAGCACTTGACTGTCGTGGGACGACCTGGCGCCAGTGGTGTTTTGCTATTCATCGCAGCGCGGACTGCGCTGTGTACTGCCTTGTTGCGGTCTAGAAACTTGCGGGAACGTGACTCTTTAAGCAGATCGCGCAACGTAGCCACGTCGGCTAACTTCTGTTTGTGTTCAGCGGCGCGTTCGCTGAATTCGTTGAGGTTGATAGCTATCACGGTGGGGTCGCTGCTGTGGTTCACCACCGGTTCTTCGCTCAAGGACTCGAGGTAGTCGTACACCTCCCAAAACTCGGCCACGGCCGAATGGTCGGAACTGATCGAGGCTTGGCGCTCGATCGCCATCCGCACAATTTGTCGCTGGGTGGCAGCGACCTGGGGATCACTGAGCTTCAGCACCAGGCGCAGGCAATCCAGCAGCGAGAGCAGCTGCGCGTGGTTCTTGCTGATGCGCTCAACACGGATGTACCCGCGCAAGTCATAACCGCAACTGCAGCAGTTGCCCTGATCGCTGGTATAGGCGGTGCCGCAGGCAAAGCACTGGGTATGCAGGCGACGCAGTTTCGCTTCGTGTTCGGACATACGCTGGGCGAACAACTCAAGCACCGCGGACTCTTTGCCCACGGCACGCAAAAGGAAGTGGCTAAGGGTGCCGCCGTCTAAAGCGTTTAACTGATCAGCTGCAGCGCGGCTTTCTGGTGTGACGTTGGGGCGTACAAAGTGCAGTTTTACAATGCGCGTCATGATCGCTTCGTGGGCGACCACAGCCGCGTTTTGGCTGATTGCGATCGTTCCCCGGAAAGGCGGTTCATACGTTTCGTTGCCCGCTGTCTTGACGCCTTTGGTGGCCAAAGTGCCGCCGCCGTAGAAGTCTTTCAGCTCGTCCCATTCGAAGGTTTTAGCGTGTGCCCGATCATCGCTGTGTCGATCGGCTTCCAGGAATACAACGGGCATACCGGAGACCTGGCCCATCAGACGAGAGCGCCCGGCCTTGGTGGATTTCATCGGGTCAAATCCTTCATAGCCTTCACGACCGAGGAGTTTCCAAAGTAGGTTCAGCAGTGTTGTTTTGCCGGCGCCGGCTTCACCGGTAGCTTCCAGGAACGGGAAGGACTGGTAGCGAGCGCGGATCTGTTCGCAGAACAGCGAGCCGAAGAAGAACGCTAGGGCGACAAAGCCCTGGGCGCCGAAGCAGGTCCACAGCAACTGCACCCACTTCTCGTCAAAGCCCTTTGCTTCGCGCTGCAGTTTGATGGGGACACCTTTCTGCAGAGTTTTTAGGCGCAGCTTGCCGAACTCGAAATAGTCTTCGCTGTTGACCTTGTAGGTGGTGCCGTCCTTGATCGCGATATCGCCGTAGACGTAGCAGGCGTATTCCTTGCTGTAACCCACGTAGTCGATGGTTGAAACGGTTTTGATGCCAAACAGTTGGTCCTTCATGAGCTTGTCGAGCTGCTGGCCACTACCGGTAAACATTGCGCCCGCCGCCATGCCGAGCAGTCGCTTTTTGAATTCGCTTGCGGCCGACAGCTGGCCGCTGGTGAAGGTGTTTTTCACGCTTTCGGAGTCGTGCGGGAAGTCCACGCGTAGGTAGTACCAGGATTCGTCTGTTACCTCGTTACGCTGGAAGTACAGGGCTTGTGGGTAGCAGTTGGCAATCTCCACAACACTGCCTGACTGCTGCAGCGCTTTTTCGCGTTGTTGCGCCTGGTTAAGCAGTTGGTCGTCGTGATTCTCGCTGTCCTCGATGTCGGACATGGCCCGGTTGAATTTCTCCATGTCCAACTTGAACCAGTACAGGCGGCTGCCGAAACCCAGGTGAAATTCCCCGCGCTTGTTCCAGTCGTACATCAGCAAGGCCTTTTCCGCTGCGCTCTCGGCCAGCAGTAGGGCGCCCTGGTGACGGGCTTGCTTGAGGTCAGCAGCGATCTGTTCGGCGCGCTTGGTGTCGTCCTGGATGAAGCTCCAGCGCTGATGAACGTCGTTCCAGTCTGATTTGCGGCCGTCACGTTGTGGGATCTGTGCCGACTCACAGACGAAGCCCAGTGCGCGGGCTTCACGTACCCAGCGCCGGGTGTATGCGTTGGCGCTGGGTTCGTTATCAAGCGCCCAAACCAACTTGGGCAACTTCCCGCCATCGCGGATCTTGACCAACGCTTTAAGCGAATCCCCTGGGAACGCATTAGAGGACATGGCCGAGACAGCCACGATGTCGTTGTGCACCAAAGCGATGGCATCGAAGATCCCTTCGACAATCCAGATTTCCTTGGCTTCAAGAAGGTCGACGCAGGGCGGGCACCACCAGACGCCGCGATAGCTGTCCTTGGATTTGAAGCGCGCTTTCATCTTGCCGAAGCGGTGCGGTTGATCGATCAGGCGTTCCCACCAACCGCCTTTTTCCAGGGCGAAGCGCACCGTTGCGCTGCCGGCGTTGTGTTCAGCGGAGTAGAACGTTTCCTGGGTGAACCAGCCCTGGATCAGCTCAAACCGAAAGCCCCTGGCAAACTCAAGGTAGGCGCGTGCTGTTGCGTTAGGGTGCTGGTCTGTCGCCGGCGCTCGCTTGCTCCAGTCTTCGAACAGATCGTCATACAGCTCTTTTACGTGCAGGGTGTGGCCACACTTTTCGGGGCGACCACAAATCACCATCCATGGCGTATCAAAGCGGGAATACAGTTCTTTCTTTTTGCACTTCGGGCAGGTGCCGCCGCGCATGTAGTCGGTGCCCGTGCGGTGCTTGAGCCCGAAGTCGGCCTGAAGCCGTTGCAGCACGTCGTGACGTAGGTCTTCTTTCATGGGGTTACTTCACTGCTTTGAGGCTGTGGGACAGGGCTGCCATGAGGCGTTTTTGCGCAGCCATGACCGGGATATGGGCGAGAATCGCGCCGTGGCGCAGACCGGCCGTAACAAGGCGGAATTGGTCGGCGTACCAGTGTTCGTTGAGGCTCAAGCGATACTGTTCACGCAGGTTGGCCAGCAACGCTTCGGCCTCGGCTGGGGGCAGATGTGTGGTGACAATTACGGCGTTTGTCATCGTTAAACCTCAATTTCGGGCGCAGCTCACCCAAACCCACGGTAAGTGGGGCCGGCGATTGGTTGGGTTGGGTGTTAGGAGTTTGCGGAGCGTTGGCGGTGTGCCAGGTCCAACAACTCGATGTGGGCAAGTTCGGTCAGTTTGGTTGCAACCGGTTTGGCCACGTCGAGGCTCTCCACCAGATGAATGACTGCCCGTTTACGTAGTGCCGATAGTTCGCCCAGGTGTTCGGCTTGATGGCGCTTAAGGAACGCCAGTGCAGCGTTCTGAATGTACTGTTGGTAGTCCAAAGCATTTGTCTGAGTGTTCATTGACCTTTCCCTGACTTGACACGGTAAAGATCGATGGCGGCATGAATTTCGGCAGTGCGCGCAGCTATGTGCAGAACGTGCGCATTGAGGATCAGCTCGGCCTCGTCTTCGGTGATTACGCCGTCCTCGATCGCCTGAGCGATAACCTGATCGACCGTGCCCTGTTTGGCCGAGGTCTGCACTGCCCGTGCGTACATCTCAACGTTGTCCAGGTTTTCCGGTTGGATGACCGGCACAAACATGCCGCCGTACATTGCCGCTACGTAGTTGGCCAGGTGCTGGGTGCCTGTGACTTGTTCCAGTTGAAAGATCTGCAGATCTGTCAGCGGGCGGCAGTTGTTGTTCTCGTAAGCGTGGTTATCGAACTTCTTGAGTGGCAGGCCGATGCGCGCGGCGGCGCGTTCGCGGCCACCTTCAAAGGTGCAAATAATTGCACTGACGACTTCACGGCGTGTTTTTAGAACCTGACTTTTCATCTTCTGCTGTTCCCCCAATGGCCTGGCTATTACTGTGCAATTACGCCGTCTTTGATGCCGAGCAACACGGCGGCGCGATGTGCCTCCCCACGGCGACCTTTGATCCGACCGTTCAATAGGTCGCTGACTAAATTTTTATTCAAACCGTGTCTGCGGCTGAACTCCGCGATGCTCACTCCCTTGTGATCAAGAGCGGCCCGGGCTTGCTCGGGTGTAATGGTGGCGGGCATCATGTCTACTCTGTTTGTTTGTGGTTATTTCTGTTTGTCTGGGGCGATTCTTGGTCAAATATTTGATCAGGTCAAGTGTGGTGAATAAAAAAATGCTCATAGCTGACGGGGTAGGTGATCGCCTAAGAGAAGAGCGCGAGCGATTAGGTTTGAATCAAACGGATTTTGGAACGTTGCTGGGGGTCAGCCGTGGGACTCAAAAAAATTACGAGCTAGGTGCCAATTCATTGGACCTTCGTTATGTTTCTGCATTGACGGAACACAAGGTTGACGCGGGCTACGTGCTTTCTGGACACCGCTCCCCGCCACCAGGTCAGGGCCTTGATCCTGCAGAAGCGGATCTGGTTGAACAGTTCAGGCGTTTGCCTGCTGATGATCAAAAAACTGTGCGTCGGATCGTAAAGTCCATGGCTGCTGAGGCGGATGAACATCGCGATTAACTTGTAACAATTTGCGTCTCTCCGATGAAATTGCTGCGTCAGGCTGGGTATCACTGCCAAATAACGGCGGTTCAGCAAACGCAATAACGGAGCAGTACGCATGTTGGATCGCAAGAAATTGGAAAGCAGCTATCGCGAATCAGTTGGTAATGAATGGCTGGAACTGACTGCATTGGAAGTGCGCCTTATCAAGCTATACCGACAAATATCTGAAAAAGACCGTAAGCAAGTACGACGGATTACTGGTTATTTAGCTCAGCCCTCTGACGTCGAATGACAAACCTGTCATAACCTCGAAAGCATGCGCCGGCCCCTTGTGACCGGCGTTTCCTTAGGTCTCAAGCAGCGCCAAGCTGATCGAACAGTTCTCGTTGCTTCGCCTTGGGCATATCCCTCAATCGGTCAAATAGCATTCTTTCGTAGGATTGAGCGGACGGGCTGAGCGTGTGCGAAAACGTCAAATTCGCTACCCATGTGTGCCCGCATGTTGCGTCGAGGCACTGGCAATACAGCTTCGCAAAATCCCGCGAAAGCTCTTCTCTAGAGGCGATACGGCCTTTGTTTCCGCACTTGCATACAACTCTCATTGTGTCCCTCCCCAGGGCAGCCAACAGCCTATATGTTGCCACAATTGTTAGTGGTAATAGCTGCTTTAGTCTGTTTTTGGAGTGCTATTAACTAGTGTTATTGGCTTTTCCCAGCTTATTTTCCTGTCTTTTCTCAGTGTTTCATTTAACTGATTGAACAGCTGACAAATTGGCCTTATTTCGTTACTGGTGTAAACGCGATCGATCTTTTCGATATCCCCAAACCCGCCGTTGTTTTCCGGGATGATCCCGGCCAAAGCTGGGTTCATCCGCCAGGCGGCGATCACGTCGTTGCGGGTAATGTTCTTGACCTTCTCCAGCTCGTCCTTGGCTTGGAAGTCCCCCACGGGAATGATCTGAATCGCGTTTTCCTTGCCGTTGGGGATGTTGACGAACATCGAGCGGAAGTTGCCCACGCCCTTACTGGCGCTGATCTGGGCGCGCAGGTTTTCTTCGTCTTCCTCGGTCAGGTCCGGGTCGTTGGTGTAGAAGATGTATCCCGCGTGTGCGCCGTCGCTGTAATAGCGCCGGCGGAACAGGGTCGCGGCTTCGTTGAGCAACAGCGCCTGCAGACCGCCCAGGTAGTCGGGCACGCCGTAGATGTTCTGTTCCACGTCGTAGTCCAGGACGTGTTCGATTTCGTCCTGGTCGAAGTCCATATATTTGCTGTCTGGCAGCAGCATCCTGAATCCGCCGTCCACCTTCACCCGCATGTTAATCGCCGGCAGGTGCTGCATCTCCAGCACTTCACCAAAGGCGTTGGTATCGCGATAGAAATATGCTTCGCCAAACACCATGTAATCCAGGCTGGCCCGGCCCATGGTCTGCGTACTGCAGCCCTCTGAGGGTAGGAATTCACGCAACAGCAGGTTGCGCTTGAACTTGGGAATGGCGCCATGGTGAGCGTTGGCGCGCAGCAGCTTGGCCAGGCCCGCCCGGGACACCGGTGGCTTGTAGATTTCGCCGTCGTCGCTGAGAAATACCCCCAGGTACTCGCCGATGTTGCCGGACAGCACCTGTTCGGGTTCCCCGAAGGTGAACGCCCGCATGGGCTGTGGCTGTTGCGCCTGCTGGTTGGCCTGGGGTTTTCTGCGTCGTGGCTTGGGCATTGGTTGAGCTCGTGACATAGCGGCTGCGGCGCCGCTTGTTGTGGTTTAGGGGTTCATTGGCCAGGGCGTGCATGAGGGCCCAGGCGATGTCGGCGTGGCCGGTGGCGTCCGTGCGCGAAGCGCTGTAGGTCACCTGGCCGCTGGTGGTGGTGCCGCGTTTGATGGTCAGGAATGCCTGGGCGATATCGGTCCATCCGGCGTCCCACTCGATGCGACTGCCTTGGATCGTGTCTTGGGCCTTGAGTACCAGTGTGTTTTTAGTCTCAAGGCTGTAGTGGATCGGCGTGGCCTTCGCGTAAAAGTCGCGCACCAGGTCGAACACGCCGTATCCCACACCGGTGATATCGATACCGATGTGTTGCACGTTGAAACGCTCGGTAAGCTTTTTGACCTGAGCGGCCTGGTATGTGAACGAATGCCCCCGCCAGCTGTGCTTTTCCAGAATGCGGAATTTCGCCCCGGGTTCCAGTGGCGGGGCGACCACCACACACGTGGCGTCGTCACGGGTGCGGCTCGGATCGTATCCAAGCCATACCGGGCTGTTGCCGAAGGGCCGATCCAGATCCGGGTTGTAGTCCTCCCACAACGACAGGTCGGAATAGCACCGCTCCAGATCCTTGAGCCCGAAGGCGCTCTGGCTGCTGTCGATGAACTTGCAGTAGAACAGTTGCTGAAATTTGTCCTCGTCGTACTCCAGCTGCAGTTGCTCGAGGTCGAACAAATCGCAGCCGCCGGCGATGGCATCGTCCAGGGTGATTGTCTTGCGCCATTGGCCATCCGGGCACAGCGCGCCCTGTGTGTAGGACGCCTCGGTGGGCCAGGTGCCGCCGGCCTTCTTGCCGCGCTTGCTGTTGCGGAATTCCTCGCCCGACCAGAACGGGTACGCCTGGTGCGACACCGCGCTGGGCGTCGAAAAGTAGGTTTTACGCCACTTCTTGTGGGTGCCCATGGCACTGGCCACGGTGCTGAGTTTGTCGAAGTCACGTATCCAGAAATACTCATCGACGTAGACGTGGCCATGGTAGCCCTGGGCGGTGCTGCTGTTGGTCGACAGGAAACGTAGCTCGGCGCCGTTGCTGAGCGTAATCGGGTTGCCGGTCAGCTCGATGTCAAACCACTGCTTGGCAAACTGGATGATGTAACTGCGGAAAATTTCCGACTGCGAGCGGCTGGCTGACAGGAATACTTGGTTGTCACCCGTCAGCACCGCGTCCATGAAGGCTTCGCCGGCGAAGTAGTACGTCAGGCCCACCTGGCGGCTTTTCAGGATATTGCGGATTCGGCACGTCAGCGGGCTTTGCTTGGCTGCGAACAGCTCCTGCTGATAGCGGTACATCTTGCTGATGAACTTATCCAGGAAGTCGACTTCGGTCAGCCCGCTGATGTCGTTCTTGGCTTTCTTTTCGCGTTTCTTTCCGCCGCTATCCCCCCGGGCCGAGCGTTCGCCACGCGGCCTCTGGCGGCCTTCCTGTGGCTCGTTGGCAGTTTCCCCGATCGGCGCTGGCAACGGTTTGGCGGCTTGCTTCAATAGACGCTCGCGCAAGGTGGTCAGCCGGTCCAGCTCGTTGAGTTCATCCTTGGTCAGGCTGCCGGCTTTGTCCAGGAGGAGGGTGATTCGCCGGCCAACGGCCGTCAGCGGTTCTTCATCCGACAGCATGTCTTCCCAACCGCCCTGGCGTATCCAGTAGTAGACGATGCGGATGTTGGGCAGGTTGAGCTGCGCCTGAATTTCCTTGGCCTTATAGCGGCGCAGAAACAGGCGTTTGGCGGCTTCTTTAACTTCGGTCGAGTAGTACATGGCCGCAGTCTATGCGGCGAAAACGCTGGAAACGCGGGGTTAAATTCCGTGATCCACCTATATGTCGAATATAGGAGAAACGCGCATTTGAACCGTTTGTTTGGGGCTTGGCGGCTCCCTATCGTGGCGGCTCATTCAACGATTGAGCGCAGTTATCGCCCATGCCCCGTTCCCTTGTTTCGTACTGGAAACGTGTCGCCACCAGCGGCACCACCGCCGATGGTCGCGAGATCCTTCCCCAGGAACTGCGCGATATCGCTGAAACCTACAAACCATCGAAATACACGGCGGTGATCTGGTGCGACCACGAACGGTGGAGCGGTTCCCACGGTACCGTCTTTGCGGTGCGCCTGGTGGAAGAGGGCGAAGACCTTGAGCCTGGGCAAATCGCCTTGGAGGCACAGCTCAAGCCCAATGATCGCCTACTGCAGCTGAATGATCAGGGCCAAAAGCTCTTTTCCAGCATCGAGATCACCCCGAACTTCGCCGGCAGCGGAAAAGCCTACCTGACAGGTCTTGGCGTCACCGATGAGCCCGCCAGCCTGGGCACCCAGGAACTCTATTTTTCCAAGCAGACCCACCAAAACTCCTTCTATGCCGCCTCCGTCGAGCTGAGCTCCTTTGAAGCCGAACCGCAGAGCGAGGTCGGCAAGCTGATCGGCTTGCTCACTGGCCTATTCAAGCGCTTTGCCACGAATGCCGACCCCGCCGAACCCACCACCCCAACTGAGAGCAAAACCCCAATGGATGAAGCTACCGCAACGGCCCTCAAGGCTCTGCTGGAGCAGCTGCTTGTCGTCGCTGCCGGCATTCAGGCTGTGATTGAACCCGCCGCCGCAGATGCGCCAGAACCAGACCAAGCACCCATCGACGATGTGAGCGCGGCCGTGGACGATATCGTCACAACCGCCGAGGAGGAACGTGAGTTCCGCCGTAGCGGTGGGTCGAACAAGGCCGTTCTGGTTCAGTTGGAGAAGCTGCAAAAGCAGTTCTCCGCACTGCAGAACACCTCGACCGGTCGCCAGTTGCCCCGCAACGCCGGCCCGGTGACCACCACCAAAAAGAAGGTGCTCTGATATGGCCCAGCCTTTAAGCGCCCGTGGCGCCAAGCAATATGCCGAGCTGCAGGAAGCGATGGCCGAAGCCTATGGCGTCGAGCGATCGAGCCGCATGTTCAGTGTGGAACCCACGATCGCCCAGGAGCTGAACGACGCGATCACCGCCAAGGCTGATTTCCTGGAGCGTATCAACGTCGTTCCGGTGAGTGAGATCAAGGGCGAAAAAGTCTTCATCGGTGTGAATGGCCCAGTCACTGGCCGCACCAACACCAAGACAACCGATCGAGAAGCCAAGGATGCTTCGGCGCTGGACAATACTACCTACGAGCTGGCTGATACCCAGTCGGACGTTGGCCTGCCGTACGCCAAAATCGACGCCTGGGCGAAGTTTCCGGACTTCAAAGAGCGTTATTCCGCTGCAGTGCAGAAGCGTATCGCGCAGGACCGAATCGTTATCGGTTTCCATGGTACCCACGCCGCCACGCAGACCGACTTGGCGAAATTCCCCAAGCTGCAGGACGTGAACAAGGGCTGGCTGCAGCAACTGCGCGAGCAGGCCCCGCAGCAGGTTCTGAAAGAGGGAACCACTGCTGGCAAGGTCACGCTCGGCGCCGGTGGCGACTACGCCAACCTTGATGCCCTGGTGCACGACACCAAGCAGATGGTGGACGAGATTCTGCGCGAAGACGGCGACCTGGTTGCGATCATCGGCACCGATTTGCTCGCCGCTGACAAGGCCAAGCTGTACACCAAGCAGGGGGACACCCCGACCGAAAAAGAGCGCATCGAAAACGCGCAGGTCATTGCGACCTACGGCGGTCTGCCGGCGTTCAGCGTGCCGAACTTCCCGGTCAACGCGGTGTTGGTCACCAGCTGGGACAACCTCTCGATTTACTTCCAGGACACCAGCTGGCGTAAGCAGACGATCGAGAACCCGAAACGCTCACGAGTCGAGGACTACAACAGCCGCAACGAAGGCTACGTGATCGAGCAGCTGGAAAAGATCGCGTTTACTGAAAACGTTGAGCTGGTGGTCGCGTGAGCCTGGCCCTGGCGCACAAGCGCCGCACTATCGCCTTGGGCAGCACTGCAGTGGCGGCACTCGCTGCTACTGCAGGCATGGCCTATTCCCCGGCTGATGCCCTGAGCAGTCCCGCCAATGCGCGTAAACACCTGCTGTTGCAAGAAGCGGCTTTGGACCAGGACTTGGCACGGATCAGCGCCATTAACGGCCTGGCTGGGCGTCAGGCGCTCAAGCGCGAAGAGCTGCTACCCAAGTACCAGGAATACGTCCAGCGCTACTGCGAATCGGGGCTGAATTTCCC
Source organism: Pseudomonas sp. O39 (assembly GCF_045447295.1). Taxonomy (NCBI): domain Bacteria; kingdom Pseudomonadati; phylum Pseudomonadota; class Gammaproteobacteria; order Pseudomonadales; family Pseudomonadaceae; genus Pseudomonas; species Pseudomonas sp. O39. The sequence goes on along the minus strand of NZ_JBJGXV010000005.1, from coordinate 17,554 downwards.
GAATCGTGTTGCGGTGCAGGTCATGGTCTGGCTGTTCGATACCGCGCAGTTCGACGATGCCCTGGAACTGGCGGACTTCCTGATCGAGCAGGGCCAGCAGATGCCGGAGCGCTTCAAGCGCCGCGATATCCAGACCTTCGTCGCCGACGCTGTGTGCGAGTGGGCCTACGCCGAATACAAAGCCAACCGCAGCCCAGAGCCTTACCTCTCCGACCTGCTGCCCCTAGTTGACGGTGAATGGCAACTGACGGAGCAGATCCCGAGCAAGTACCACAAGTTAATCGGTATGCGTGCCATGGAGGCCGGGAATTTTGAGGAAGCACTCAAGCACCTGGAGCGTTCGACGGAACTGTACGCCCAGGCCGGCAACGACACCCGTATCGAAAAGGTCCGCAAGGCCCTGGCAAAACAAGCGGCCGCTACCCCGGCTTCCGAATAACCGACTACCCCCCCCAGCGGGGACCTGTGGAAGTGAGCCGCCCATTTATGGACCGTCCCACTGAAAACAGGCTCCCCGCCCTATTTGAGCAGCCAGCAATGAGCTTTTCCGGGAAACCCACCACCTTTGTGGAACTGACGATTGAGAATGACGGCTTCTGGCCAGACCTCTCCGTGTCCGAATTCCAGAAGGAACAACGCCTACCGGCGGAATACCTGGTAGAGCTGCTGGCCGATGCTTTGAACGCCGCCATGTTCGAGGTCAATACGGACTTGGCCAAGTGCAAATCCCGCTGGCAAGCCAACGGCGTTGCGCGTGTCGAGTCCGCAGATTCCACGCTGCTGCCGGAACGTTCCTTCCAGGTGAAGCTATACAAGCGCGCCGTGTACTGCCGCGCTAAGGGCAACTTGCTGCCGCAGTTCGCCACCGTCACCCGACGCGAAAGCGCCGAAAACACAGGCAAGGAAGCGCCCGAGCGTGCCGAAACCTTCCTGGCTTTCAGCCAGCAAGCCGTGCGTGCCCTGCAGGGCCGTGGCCGCATCACGGCGGCGCTGCTGTGATCCAGCTGCAGGCGCTGACCGCCTACCTCATGGCCCGAAACCTGGTTGCCCCGGAGCAGTTCGACAGCTGGACCGAGCAGGTCAGTCTGGAATTGATCTGGAAGCCCGACCGCGACGGCCTGCACATGAGTGACATGCGCTATCGCGCCGTGTTCTCCCTGGAGCGTTTCACCGGCCACCCGGCCAGGCTGATGGCCCTGGTGGGCAGTTGGCTGGAAACCCACGACACCGACCGCGACCGCCACGAACTGCCGGCGCCGATGTTCACCGTCGAACCGCTCGACCAGGACAGCTTCGACGTGGAGCTGTCGCTGGAATTCGTTGAGCCGCAGTACCTGGCCGAAGATCCCACCGGCGAGATTGAGGCATTCGGCAAGACCTGGGCTTTCGTCCCTTTCGATCTGTGGATTGCCGAGCATGGCGAGGTTGGCAGCAATGGCCGCTAACCCGCTCGACCTCGATATCAGGGGCTTGCTCGACGTCGACGCCCAGTTGGCGTTGCTTGAACTGCCTCCGCAGCTGCGCCGGCGATTGCTGAACAGAGTGACCACACGCGTGCGGACGATGAGCCGTAAGCGTGTGCGCGAGCAGAAGAACACCGACGGCACCCCGTTCGCTGAACGCAAGGGCAGCGCCAAAGGCAAAAAGAAGATGGAAGCCGGCCTGGCCAAGCTACTGCAGATCACCCGCGTTAGTTCTGACGAAGCCGAGTTGGGCTGGAAGAACGCCTTAACCCGTTGGGTCGCCGCCCAGCAGCACAACGGCGTCAGCGAGCGACGTACCGCTGCGCAAATGCGCCGCTGGAACAAAGTCCCGCCCGGTATTGCATGCACCGACAAACAGGCCAAGCGCCTGCGCCGGCTGGGCTTCCGTGTTCGCCAGAAGGGCAAAAAGGCGATGGCCAGGCCTTCGGTGGCATGGATTCAAGAGCATGTGAACTACGCCAAGGCCGGCTTGCTGATCCGCATATTGAACGACGAACAAACAGAGAAAACGGGCGCGCAAAGCTGGGACATCACCCTGCCAAAACGCCAGTTCCTTGGCGTGGAGACCGGCAGCGAAACCCGCGAGCTGGTTAACCAGGTCTTTGAACAAATCCTTAATTCACCCCGCTAACGAGGCACAGCATGGCACTTGGCAAAGTCAGCGTTAACAATCTCAATCTGGGCCAAGGCGCCGTGACTGAGATCGAACGCTATTTTCTGTTTATCGGGCCTGGTCCGAAAACCGCTCCCAAAAACTTCGGCAAACTGGTGCCGCTCAATACCGAAAGCGACCTCGATGTCGCCCTGGGTACTGCTGCCAGTGACCTGAAAACACAAATCACTGCTGCGCGCTCGAACGGCGGCGATCGCTGGGCCTGTCTGGCGGCACCGATCGTGGCTGATACCGACTGGCGCGCCTCTCTGGAGACTTGCCAGCAGCAGGGCTTTTCGGTCGAGGCAGTCGTTATCACCCAGCCTGTGACCAAGGGCGACGACCTGGCTGCCATGCACGACGCGGCAGTGTCGGTTAATAACGTCTACGGCCGCCGCTTGTTCGTGATGGCCGCAACTGCCAGCCCGACAGTGCTGCAGTCCTGGGCGGAATATGTGGCCGAGCAAAAGGCAATTACCGCCAACGTGGCAGCGCCGCGTGTGATGGTGGTGCCGCAGCTGCACGGCAATGACCTGGGCGTGTTGGCCGGTCGCTTGGCCAACGCTGCCGTGAGTATTGCCGACAGCCCAATGCGTGTGGCCACCGGTGCCGTAACCGGCCTGGGCAGTGTGCCGGTCGATAAAAAGGGCGTGCCGCTGCCGTCCGCAATCCGCGCCGAGTTGGACAAGTCTCGCTTTTCTGTTTCCCAGACCTACCCGGACTACCCGGGTGTTTATTGGGGCGACGGCAACATGCTGGACACCCCAGGCAGCGACTACCAGGTAATCGAATATCTGCGCCTGACGGACAAGGCGGCGCGCCAGGTGCGGCCGCTGCTAATCCGCCGTGTGGCTGATCGTCGCTTGAACAACACCCCCAACAGCATGGCCGTGAACGTCAACGCGCTGATGGCGCCACTGCGCCAGATGGCCAAGTCGGTCAAGTTCGCCGGCCAGGTGTTCCCGGGAGAGATCGAGACGCCGAAAGACGGCGACATCGTGCTGACCTGGAAGAGCAAAACCGCCGTCGAGGCCTACATCAAGCTCAAGCCCCACAACTGCCCGAAAGACCTCACGGCGAACATCGCCCTGGATCTTTCCAACGACGATTCGGAGTAACCCCCATGTCACGTATTGGCGGCAAGAACTTTGACGTGAACCTGGGCGATCTGCAGGTACACGTCGAAAGCTGCACCCTGGATATCACCGACAACAGCAAGACTGCGCAAACCCGGGGCGTGCCTGATGGCTACGTCGACGGCGACGTGGCGGCGGCTGGTGAAGTTGAGCTGGATTCGACCAACTTTAACCTGGTGGTCGAAGCTGCACGCACTGCCGGCAGCTTCCGCAAGCTGGATGCGTTCGACGTGGTGTTTTTCGCCATGGCTGGCGACGACGAGCTGCGCATCGAGGCGTTCGGCTGCAAGTTGAAGATTTCCAGCCTGCTGAGCATTGATCCGAAGGGCGGCGAGAAGACCAAGCACAAGGTGCCGTTTGAGGTCACCAGTCCGGACTTTATCCGCATCAACGGCGTGCCTTACCTGGACTCCACCGAGATCGAGGGCATTAGCTGATGGTATGCCCGTTCGATCGCGCCCAAGCCCTGGAACAACGTCAGCGGGACCAGGCTATCAACGCCCAGTTGGCCCAAGCCCGGCGTGAATCAACGGGCCCAAGCCTTACCTACTGCGTGGATTGCGATAACGAAATTCCCGAGGCGCGCCGCGCGCTGGGCGGCAAGACCCGTTGCGTCCCGTGCCAGTCTTTTTTCGAAAAAGGAGTGCAGCGATGAGCACGAATCAGGCGGCCCAGGACACCGCCATCGCGCTGGCGAAGGCGTCACCTGCGATCGGGGTAGCCGCCACTGGGGCGACAGGGGCCATCGATTGGTCGGCTGTCGCCTACATGCTGACTGCCATTTACATGGTTCTGCAGATTCTGCTGTTGGTTCCCAAGTATCGCCAGATGTTGCGCGACTGGAAGGTGAAGCTATGAGCCTGCGCGGCAAGATCGCCGCCGGCGCTATCACGCTCTGCAGCTCTGCGCTGGTCGTTTTCCTGGGCACCTGGGAAGGCAACGCCCAGAACACCGTTTATGCGGACAAGTTGGCCCGTGGCCTGCCCACCGTGTGCAAGGGCATCACCCGTCATACAAGCCCCTACCCGGTGGTTGTAGGCGACTACTGGTCGGATGCGCGCTGCAGCGAGGTGGAGCAGCTGGTGATCAGTAAGGGCCAACTGCAGCTGGCCGACTGCATCACCAACCAGAACGTGGGCCAGAACACATTCGATGCCCTGAGTAGCCATGGCCACAACTTCGGCACGGCCAGCACGTGCGCCAGTCGTGCCGTGGGCCTGATCAATGCCGGCCGCATTAAAGAGGGCTGCCAGGCGCTTGCCTGGGCGCCTGATGGCAGGACGCCGGTGTGGGCCTTTGTGACGACCGGCCAAGGCAAAAATGTGTTTGTCCCAGGCCTGCACGCCCGCCGATTGGCGGAAGCCGCTCTGTGTCAGGCGGGCCTGTGATGCGCGAGGGCTCTTTCATCCTGGTGCTGTGCCTGCTGGCCTGGTTCGGCTTCGACCTGCTGGAAGGCCAGCGCGACACCGCACGTGCTGAGCGTGACGCCGCGCAGGGCGAAATGAGCGGCCTTCGCGAAGCGGCCCGCATCAGCGGCGAAATGCTGGCTGAGCGTGACGCTATCGACCTTCAACGTACCCAGGAATTGAACCATGAACGTGCTGAAAACGATGCTCTGCGCCTTGATGTTGATGCTGGCCTTAAGCGGTTGCGCGTCAACGCCACCTGCAGCGCCCCAGTGTCCGCCAGTACCCGCGCCGGCGGCGTGGCTGATGCAGCCACCGCCGAACTCGCAGCAGACGCTAGACCGGATTATTTCACCCTTGTCGACCAGCTCGCCCTGAGCAAAAAAATGATCTTGGGCCTGCAAGACCACGCCCTGCGGGTATGCCCGCGCCAACCAACACTCAACCCCTGAACGGAGCAACACCCATGACCGATAAACGCGATATCACCCTGGAAGTAGGCGAGCAGGAATTCACCTTCGAAATGACCCCGCAGGACGTGACGAAGTACTTCAACGCCGTTACCCAAGCCAACAAGGTTTCGCCGGCGAACAACCTGCTGGTGACCACCGTTAAGCAGGAACAGCGCGCCACGCTCAAGTCCCAGCTGGGTAACCCGGTGCTGGTCATGCAACTGGCCGGCGCGCTGCTGGAAGAGTACGGCCCGGACATTGAAATCACCGTAAAAAAGCCCTCGACCACGCCGAACGACTGACCGAAAACGGCCTGGGCCAACTGGTGGCCCTGGCCTGCCGCTGGCTACCAGGTGCCGAGCCCACCGCCGAGGTGATGGGAACGGCCAAGTGGCTGGAGGACGAGCATTGGCGCCGTATGGAAATCGCCATTGCCAATGGCATTGCCTACGCACTCAACGGATAAACACTGATGGCTGACAAAAGCGCCCGCCTGGCCTTTATTTTGAGCCTGACCGATAAGGTCACGGCGCCAATGGGCAAGGTCAAAACCGGTTTTTCCGACCTGGCCGAACAGAGCGAAAAGCACATCAAAACCATGGGTTTTGGTCTGGCGGGAATCACGGGCGCTTATGTCGGTATCACACAATCCATGGAACCCGCCTTGGAGATGAACCGCGCCCTTGGCGAGGTCCGATCGCTGAACGTGGCCGAAGACGCCTTGAACTCGCTGAACCGTAAGTCACTGGAATTTTCAGTGGCCTACGGCGAGAACGCCAAGGATTTTGTCGCCTCGGCGTATCACATCGAGGGCGCCATCAAAGGGTTGGTTGGCAGTCAGCTGGCCACCTTCACCAATGCCAGCAACGTGTTGGCCAAGGCCACCAAGTCCGACGCCGACACCATGGGCACCTACGTCGGCACCATGTACAACCTGTTCAAAGGCCAGGCCGACGCCATGGGCAAAGGCCAATGGGTTGAAACCTTGGCGGGCCAGACGGCCACGGCCGTGCAGCTGTTTCGCACCAGTGGCGAGCAGATCGGTGAGGCGTTCAAGGCTGCAGGTGGCTTGGCCAGCACCGCCGGTGTAAGCCTGGCCGAGCAGATGGCAGTGCTGGGCACGCTGGGCAGCACCATGGACGGCGGCGAGGCCGGCGGCCTCTACAAATCCTTCTTTGAGAACGTCAGCGGCGCGTCTGAAAAGCTGGGCATGAAGTTCGTGGATCAGCAGGGCAAGTTGCTGCCGATGATGGACATCCTGGACAAGCTCAAAGGCAAGTTTGGGGATCTATCGATTGAGGCCAACGGCGCGAAGCTGCGCGAAGCTTTCGGTGGCGAAGCTGCACGGTTGATAAGCAGCCTGATGGGCGACACCGACCGCCTGAAAAACGGCATGGAGCGACTGGGCAATGTGCGCGGCCTGGAGAACGCCGAGCGGATGGCCAAGAACATGGTGGACCCATGGCAGCAGTTTAGCTCCGCTGTCGAGGCGTTGCGCATTGCCTTCGGCCAGGTGTTGATCCCGATCTTGACCCCACTGATGGAGCGCCTGGTGGGGATTGCCAGCACGTTAACCCGCTGGACTCAGTTGTTCCCCAACATCACGCGCTTGATTGGGATCGTAACCCTGTCGTTCCTGGCGATTACCGCCGCCATGTCGTTGCTTACGCTGACCGTGGGGCTTTCGAAAATGGCGTGGCTGGGGGCCGTCGTGGTGTGGAACGCACTCACCTGGTCGGGTTATCGCAGCATCGCCATGTTCCTGTACCACACCGTCATGGTGGTGGGGTTCGTGGCCGGCCTGGTGCTGATGGTCGCTTGGATGGGCCTGGTCAAAGGCGCGATGTTGCTGTGGCAGGGCGCGATCTGGCTGGTCAACACCGCGTTGTTGGCCAACCCGGTGGCGTGGATCGTGATCGGCATTGTGGCCCTGGTCGCGGCCGTGGCGGCTGCGATCATCTATTGGGACGACTGGACCAGCGCACTACTCAACAGCGAGGCGTTCCAGTGGGTTAGCGGCCAGCTGACTGCGCTGTCGGAGTGGTTCGACTCGATGGGCGGTTGGTCGAACATGGCCAGCGCCGCGTGGGACGCCATCGTCAACGTCTTTAAAAGCGCCATCGATGGCTTGATTGAAATGTTGAACAAGATCCCCGGCGTGAACATTGAAGCGGCGTTCGGGGATATGCCGGCGGCGCCGGAGATTCCAACCATCAGCGCCCCGCAGGTCGAAGCGCCGTTACTGCCTCAACTGGTAAGCGCGCCCCAGCAGTCGATCCAGGCACCGCCCCTGGTGCTGGCTCCCACGCCTAAAGCAACGGCGCCGGTGATGCCGACGCTGGAAGCGTTGCAGCCCCCAGCGAAGGCGCCGGCACTGGTATTGGCCCCGGCCCCGAAGGCAGCAGCACCGGCAATGGCTACACCTGCAGCGTTGCAGCCGCCGGCACAGCTTCCGGTCCAGGTCCTGGCACCGGTGCCGAAAGCGCCGGCACCGGTGGCTCAACCCCAAACGCCCCGGGAATTGCCGAGCACGTTGCCAAAGCTGGTGGCAGTACCACCGGTGCAGACCCCGGCGCCGATCGGGCCGCAATTGACCATCCCGCAGCCGCTGCAGACGCCGCCCCTGGTCACCGCTCCCGCTCCCACGGAGAAGGCCGAGCAAAGCCAGCAGCGCATCAACGGCTCGGTATCAAGCTTGTCTCCGAAACGGCCTGACACCGTGCCCCGGGGCGGTTTCCTGGCCAGCATCCAGAACAACAATCAAACCCAGAACAAGGGCACTCATGTGGAGAACGTCAACATTCACACCGGCAAGCAAATGAACTCGCTGGAGCTGGAAGGCATGTTGGCCATGGCGGTGGGCGGATGAGCGAATACATCGACCTGCTGATCATGGACAACGACCTGGTACTGGACCCGTCGCGTCAGCCGCTGCTGATCGAGGATCGGGCCAGCATCGCCCAGGACATCGCGCACATGATCCGCGAGAGCGGCTTGCTGGTCACGTTGGTGGCCGAGCGTAGCCGTCTGCGTCAGCGCGACTGCATCCAGCAACTGGAGCTGCTGGTGGAGGCCGACGAGCGCCTGGTGCCGGGTACGGCGCTGATCAAACAAGTGGAGTCTGGCCATTACCTGGTCACGGCGAAAACGCTGAAATTTGGCGACATCGAGGTGACGTTGTGAGCGACGTAGATTTTAAACAGGCACTGGCAGACAGCGGCATTCCGGTGACTGAGGACGGCTTGCGCAAGGCCTGGGAAAGCGAAGTTGCCGCGCAAGGTAGCAAGCTGAGCAACACCAGCGCCTACTCGCCGTTCTGGCGGCTGATCACAGCGCTGGTGACCAAGCCGGTGTTGTGGCTGATCAACTTTGTCAGCGGCACCGTCCTGCCCAACTTCTTTGTTAAAACCGCTGTTGGCAAGTGGCTGGACATGCTGGCCTGGGCGGTCAACGTCGAGCGCAAAGGGGCGACCAAGGCCAAAGGTGTGTTGCTTTTTACCCGCAATGTCGCCGGCGGCGTGCTTGAGTTGCCCGCCGGCGTCCTGGTGCAGTCCGCTGCTATCAACGGCCATATCTACCAGTTGACCACGACCCAGGCCGTGACCTTCGCTGATGGCGTGCTGCAGCTGGAAGTCCCGGTAGAGGCCCAGGAAGTGGGCAGCGGTTACAACCTGGCCCCGGGTTATTACGCAATCCTCCCCGTGCCCATTGCCGGCATCGCCCAGGTGGTGAATGCGGACGGTTGGCTGATTGCACCAGGTGCAGACCCCGAGCCGGACGATCAGCTGCGTTTGCGTACACGCAACCAGTTCTCAGCGGTCAACCAGTGGCACACCGATTCGGTGTACCGCGCCATGATTTCAGCCTTCCCAGGCGTGCGGCCAGATGGCGTGTATTTCCTGCACGGCGCGCCACGTGGCCCGGGCAGCGCCAATGCCTATGTGCTGTTTGATGCGGATGTGCCGGCGGCGACTTACCTGGAGCAAATCAACGCGCATATCCGCGACCAGGGCAACCATGGCCACGGTGATGACCTGCTGGTGATGGTCATGCCTGAGACACAGCACGCGCTAAGCCTCACCTGGTGGCCACGATCGTTGCTGACCGTCGAGCAGCGCGAAAAGCTGCAGGCGGAAATTGGGCAGTTCATCCGGGCAGCCTTTCGCGAGAGCGGCACGGGCGACTATCAGCCGACGCTGACCTATCCCCAGTCACGGTTTTCGTTCAGCCGCTTGGGCGAAGAGCTTCACCAGCAGTTCGCCGGCATCGAGTCGCTACATTTTGACAATGCCGACATCGTGTCAGAGCTGAGCATTCCCAGGATCAAGACCCTGCAGGTGGTGCCGGCATGATCAAGCTAAGTTTGCCTTTCTGGCTGGACGGCCCGCAGTTGGCCAAGTTGAAAGCGGCCGCGCAGTCCTGGTGGGAAAAGGTCGAAGGCTGGCTGCAATGGCCGCTCCTGCAGATGGACGCGGACACCTGCCACATAACGATCCTCGATCTGCTGGCTTGGCAGCGCGATATCAGCCGTTTCAAGGACGAGCCGGAAAACCTTTACCGACTGCGGGTGAAGTTCGCCTTCATCAACGCGGTTGACGCCGGCAGCACGGCCGGGCTCAAACGCATCCTGCAGCGACTGGGCGTTGGTTACGTCGAGATCAACGAGCGGTTACCCGATCGGGATTGGGACGTGGTGCTGCTGCGCCTCTCCGATTCCCAACTGTCGCAAAACCCGGAGCTGATGCGCGTGCTGATTCAACAGTACGGCCGCACCTGCCGGCGATATGACTTCGTGACCATCACCCCCGTATCACTGCGCATCGTCGCGGTGGACTTCAACGACGACCAGCAAACGCTGGTTGCCAGCCTGTAGGAGCCCCCATGGGAGCCAGCATGACCCTTGCAGGTGAAAGCCTGATCGCGCAGAAACTCGGCGCACAACAAACACTAAGCGTTGCCCGATTTGTCCTGGCCAACGTGCCCGGGCTTGACCCGAATGCCGGTGTGGATCGAACAGCGGGCAAGCCAGTGCCGGCGCAAATCGTCGGCACCTATGACGTTACCCAGAAAGGTTTTGTGAATCCGAACCAGGTGGTCTATAGCCTGATGCTTGGTAGCGATATCGGAGACTTTGACTTCAACTGGATCGGCCTTGAGACCAGTGAAAACGTGTTGCTGGCCGTAGCTTATGTGCCGGTACAGCAAAAGCGCCGGAACATTCCGCCGCGTCAGATCGGCAACAACGTAACGCGTAACTTTTTGGTGGTGTTCGACGGTGCCCAGGCGCTGACCGGGATCAAGGTCGATGCCAGCACCTGGCAGCATGACTTTACCGTGCGCCTAAGCGGCATCGATGAGCGCGAGCGCTTGAGCAATCGCGATGTTTTCGGGCGCGCTTGCTTCCACGGCAGTGCGCTTGAACTGCAAAAAGTGGGCAATGCGTACAGCCTGAAACCCGGCATTGCCTATGTTGAAGGTGTTCGGCTGGAGCTAAAAAGCGCCCAAGCTGTTGCTGTGCCTTCAATCCCTAACGTGGCCTGGCTTGACGTGCGCCTGCAGCGCGAATTAAGCGATGTGGTCGGTACGTTCCAGGTCGTATTTGGTTGGGGCAAGCAGGACTACACCGACAGCGCAGGTGTACGGCATTACCTGGTCCCCATTGCGGAACTGCCAACAACGGCCTCGATCAGCGATCTGCGAGCCGTTGAGCCGATCGCCGGCGAACTGATCAAGCACCTGGCCGCTCGTACTGGCGATTATCCGGGCTTACGCGCTCGATCCACGACAAAGGCTGACGTGGGGCTGGGGCAAGTCCCGAATGCCATCAGCACTGATTCGGAGTCTGATGACCCTTGGGTACTGGCTACCACGCATATGGTGCAGAGGGTGCGACACAACCTCGCCGCCGGCATCAACGCGTTGGTGTCCGGCACCACGGCGGCGGGCAAAGCCTTGAAGCTGGCTACGGCGCGCACGTTTAAATTTAATGGTGCGGTCACAGGTAGTGCGACGTTTGACGGCACCGCGGACCCGGAAATTACCCTGACACTGGCCGATAGCGGTGTGGTGCCAGGCCCTTATACGAAAGTGGCCGTCAACTCTAAAGGCGTGGTCTTCGCTGGAAGTAACCCAACGACGCTTGCCGGTTATGGAATTACCGATGGATACACAAAAAATGAGGTGGCGAGCGGATTCGTAAAGCAGGGTGGGGGTGTCGGTCAGACATTCAACAGGGTTTACATTGGTTGGTCCGCTGATGGTTTAAAGGCCACCGTAGACGAACTCGATCTGGGGCGGATCTGGACTGAAAATGTCTTTAACCCTAATAGCAAGGCCGACAAAGCTACCTCCCTCAGTGGCTATGGTATTTCGGATGCATTTACGAAAGCTGAAACCAAGCTTGGGTTTGTAAAGCAAGGCGGTGGTATCGGTCAGAGCCCAAACGATCTTTATATGGGCTGGAGCGGAAATAAATTAAAAGTCACTGTCGATAACTTGGATTTGGGAGGGATTTGGAGTGAGTACAATTTTGATCCCTCACAGAAGGCTGATGTAGCCGCTGTCTACAATAAAGATGCCGTGAACCAGTTTCTAGCAACGAAAGTTAACGCTGACACGTTGTCCTTTGCTGGCTTTGCAGGCGGAAACGCAGCGCAGCCGTACTTTCGGCATTCAACATCTAACGTGGTTGTGAGACTCGGCACTTATGATGACGTTCAGACGCGTGCGCTAAAGGCTAATACGCTTGCAGGCTATGGGATTACGGATGGTTACACCATCGCTCAGACTAACCAACAGTTGTCGATGAGGGTTATCGGTGACGGTATTTCGCATGCTGGAATTGCGAGCGGTAATCCTGAGTACCCCTATGTTCGAGATCAGACCACCAGTGAAGTTCTCTATCTACAGCGTCGTCTGGGTTTCGTGCCGACTGAGCAGGGCGGTGGCGTAGGCCAGTCCGCGAATAAAGTCAGGTACGGCTGGGATGCGCAAGGTCGCGGGATGCGTGCCCAAGTTGATACGACCGATTTGGGTATTCAGTGGGGCGAGGCAAATTTCTATCGACCCGACCCCAACAACTTTATGCCGGTCGGTGTTACAGGCACGTCTTTTCAGCTACCTGCTGGTGGCTCATGGTGCTACTCGGTAATGCACTACTACGCGGCAGGTCAGGGCGTTGTTGGTAAAAGTGGACACGCACCTGGTGGCACAGTTATTTCTTTTAGTGGCGGGGCAACTATCTATGGCTTCGCTTGGAGGTATGCACCTTGAGCAATGAAAATAAAACTAAAGTAATCGGGGCTATTGCCCCTGTAGAGAAGTCTTCGGAAGTGCCCCTGGCGGAGGTATTGGTTACATTTAGCGATGTCTCGGTAAAGCCGGACAAAACGTTTGTGGTTACTGTCGCTGGCAATCGTTGCCATGTTACCCAGGACTATAACGCCCCGTTGTATCAAGCTGTTCGCGCTTACCTGGACGAGGGTGGCAAGTTTAAAAAATATGCAGAGGACATTTTTGTCGAGTCAGATCCGATCGTTATCGCTCGGCTTTGGGCCGAAACAAGTTTGCAGAATACGGAAACGCTCGTTGCTCAATACCGCGACGCCCGGGACCTGGGCGGGACTCCACCCATTACGGCTGAGCAGTTCACGGCTCTGCTGACCTGGCGTCAGGCGGTAAGGGAGTGGCCCAAGGCAAAACGGTATCCGGCGGAGTCGAGCCGGCCCGATGCCCCACAATGGTTGAGCGCGGTTCTGAAAAATGATCAGTGATTGGGCGCCGGTAACCATGCGTTGGCCTGCCCAGGCTACGCAGTGGATGGGGCAGCTTTCAGCGGCCCAAGGACTTGCCGGCGGCGAGCTGGCCAGCACAGCTAAGCGGCTGGCTGACCTGAGCGGGAAAACCTCAACAAGCCCAGGGCCAGTGGGTGATGCCGCCCAGGGCGCGATAGCGGCGGGTCGAGCTGCACTCGCTGATCAAATGGGCGACGTTCCTACATGTCTGGTGGTGACGCCATTTCAAAGCGGGATTGGTCAGGGCAGTGGTTACCAGCGTTTTCTTTCGGCGCCGAACTTGCTGCAGCAGCTGGCCGGCAAACTGGTGGATGTGAGCGACACCGGCCGGCCGGACGGCCCCCGGTTCGCCCTTTGCGTAATGTTCCTGTCGACGCGCTTTGATCAGTTGGCTGCGAGCCTGGCACGCTTTAACGCCTTGTTGCCGTTGCCTGACCTGGTGCGAACTGAACGCCGCGCACGTCACCTGTCGAAGCTGGAGACGGAAAAGTGGGAGATCCCCGCCGCCGGCACCTTGCCGCGTTGGCAGTCGCTGCCACTGGAGCGCTGCACCGTCGTAAAGGCCGCGCAGCAATCCATGGCGGGCCAGCTTGCTGTTCTGGAGGGTTACGCCGCCGACAGTTCGCCCATGGCTGACCTTGCCGCGCTGGCCAGTCGCAAAGCCGCCCAGCAAAAGGGGCGGGATCAGCAACTGGCCGACCTTAAAGCGCTGTTGGCCGATGGCAACCCGGACAGCAGCATGTGTGTCCGCATGATCGGCCCTGGCAACGCCACCGAGCTACGCGAGGCGCTGTTGACGGGCGATGCCCCGGGGCATGAATGGGTGCTGTGCGCGGGCGCGCTGCTGGTGGGATCTGAGAAGGGTTTGAGCTTCGTCCGCGAACTGGTGGGCCTATGACTCTGTTACTTGACGGGCAACAGGTGCGCGGGAAAAACCTCAAGGTCACCGGCAATTTGCGCATCGAGAGCGACGACCTATCAGGCCAGACCAGCAATACCGACAAGGGGCACAAAGGCTTCAAGCCGAAGACTCTGACGGTTAGCCTGATGATTCCTTTTGTTGACCAGGTGCAACTGCGCGATCTGATGCGCCTGGTGGAAGCTACTGCCGGCGGTGGCCAGCTCAAGACCTACCGAATCGTCAACGACACTGCTGCCGCGTTCGGCATGCGCCAGGTGACGTTCACCGAGGGCGTGAGCGCCCGGGAAGACGACAATCTGCGCGCTTGGCTGATTCAGTTCACCTTGGCAGAAAAACTGTCCAACCCCGAAAAGGTCGAGGGACGGCGATCGGGCAACGCGGTTACCGCGCAGTCTGGCCCTGGCGGGGCTGTTGGCGGCGCCGGTGGCGACTCTCCTGATGGGGCCGAGGAACTGACCGGCTTTGAAGCAACGTTGAAAAAAGTTGATACCTGGCTGGGCGGGAGTGCCAAGGAATGAAGCTGCACAAGGAATTGGCCATCAACGGCAAACCGTATGTCCTGGTCAAAAACGAAGTACGGCTGGATGCAAAAAGCCCAGGCCGGGCGACGTTCACCATTCAGGCCCCTGCGCCGGTCAAAGGGCTTGTGACGCTCGATATCGGCTACAACGACAGCACGCTGCAGCGACACTTCATTGGCTACGTGGAACGCTCCACCACGGCCAGCAGTGGCCAGCAGGTGCTGTTCTGCCGAGAGCTGGCCGCGATCCTGGCCAACCCATTGCCGCTGAATCTTCGACACGTCGACCTGCGCGCGGTCCTGGTCGAGATCGGCCAGCACACCGGTTTGCGATTCCGTATCCCAGAACAGCCTTATGCGAGCGTCAAGGCGCCATTTTTCTACAGCCTGGCAGCTGGCTACCAAGCTATGGATAGCCTGGCCCGGGTTTTCAACATTCCAGACTTCATCTGGCAACAGCAGGGTGACGGGGAAGTATTCGTAGGCAGTTGGGCTGACAGTTTCTTCGGCGTTCGCTCGCCGCTGCAGCTGCCGGTGGAACTGTTCGACGACTACCAGGGTAACCAAAGCGCGATGATTGCGGCCCTTCCCGGGTTGCGACCAGGTGCAACAATCAACCACGGCGAGCGCATCACCAGTGTGGCGCTCATCGACAACCAGATGGCCATCCGATGGACGACGCAATCCGCCGCAGCGTAGAACGACAATTTCCCGAACTTACCGGCGGTTACCACCTGCCACGATTTGCCCGTGTTGTCGCCGTAGCCGACGCCCCGGCCGGCGCCGGCATCTGTGACGATTTCCGGCCGCGCTATGCCGTCGACATCGAGGTCCTGGGGCCGGACGGCGAGCCAGACACCAAGCTGCCGATCCTTGCCGGCGTGCCGTTGCCGCTGCCCACCGGTGGCGAGGAAATGGGCATCTACGCGTTCCCCGAGGAAGGCACCCAAGTCGTGGTGTGCTTTGCCTACGGCCTGCCACACAAGCCCTATATCCAAACCATTCTGCCCCACGGCCTGAGCATGCCCAGCGTCCCGAAGGGTGACCAGGTGTGGCAGCACAGCGAGGCCTGTCAGCAACGTGTCGACGCGGACGGCAACTGGCTGCGCCAGACTGACGGCAAGATCCTGGACAAGGCGATCGAGCGGGAAGTGGAGGCGATGGGCAACACCGAGCGGTACCAGAGCCACACCAGGACCGTGGACGACCATTCAACCGAGTCGGTAGGGGGCATCAAGACGCTGGAGGCCCTGGGCGCGCTCAAGCTGCTGTCGGGCGGATCTGCGAGTTTGGCGGCTGTCGATGATCTGCACCAGGCGACCGGGCGAGACTTGAACCTGGTGGTGGGGCAGAAGCACAACGCCACGGTGGGTGGCGATATGGAGGAAAGGATTCAGGGTCTGCGTAAGAGCGTGGCGGCGGTCAGTCAACGGCTGCAAGCGCCGAAAAATTGGGTCGGGTCCGAAAGCGTCAACTTGTTTAAAGTGGTCTGCGATACGCTCGATCTGCTCCAGCAAATGAATACGCAGCTGGCGGCGCATACGCATGGACCGACACCGCCACCTGGAAACGCGGCTGCATTCTCAGCCAACGCCGTCAGCGCCACTCAAATGGCAGGAAGATTAAAGCCCGTCACTATGTAGCGTCCTCTTTCCTGACCGTGCAGCTTGCAACTGTTCCGGGCTTCTCCCAATATGCCCGCCCCGAAAAGCACTAGCGTAAAGGACAGAACACTGTGCATAAGATTTCATCATTACAAGCGGCCAGAGGGCTGGCCGCACTAGCGGTAATTGCATTCCACTCGCTTTTTATTAATGCAAAGTACGTTCCTGGTGACACCTGGTTACCGGATATGTTCGTGTTTGGGCAAACGGGAGTGGATCTTTTTTTTGTAATAAGCGGCTTCGTTATGGTGCTGGCTTCTGCAAATAAGTTTGGTGTGCGGAGTGAGGTTTTTAATTTTCTTAAAGGGCGTGTAATACGCATATATCCGGTCTATTGGGTTTACTTCTTCGCCGTGCTGATGGTGTTTTTATTAAAGCCTGGCATGGTCAATAGCTCGCAAGCGGGCGAAGTGAATCTTCTTCACTCATTTCTCCTTCTACCTGACGATAACTTACCACTTGTTATGGTCGCCTGGTCGCTTATTCATGAAGTTTGGTTTTACCTGGTATTCGCCTTCATTTTGCTGTTGCCACAGCGATGGATGCCATTGGCATTTGTTGTTTGGCTTTGCGCGATCATTGGTGCGTCTGTCCTGTACACAGGCCCGGTCAACCCATATTTACGAGTTGTAAAGCACGAATTTTCCATTGAATTCATCCTTGGCGCGCTTGCCGGTGTCGTCTACTTGAAAGGCATGAATGAGCCATCTAAGTGGCGTTTGCCTACCGGCGTTATCGCTCTGGCCGGAGCCGCACTTATAGCTTATGCGATGCTCGCAGTACAAATAGACGGGTCAGATGTAATTCAATCTATCTCTCTAGAAAGAGCGCTTATAGTGGGCGGTGGGTACACATTATTTTTGCTTGCATTAGCAATGCAGGAGTTTAAATCCCAAAGGGAAGTGCCAGGCTTCCTTAAGTCGTTAGGGGACATGTCTTATTCGCTTTATCTATCGCATATTTTGACGCTAAGCGTGTGCGGCCGAGTTTGGATCACCCTTGGTGGTGCTGAGGGTGGGGTTGTAGCATCTATGATCTTTTGGGCTATATCGCTGCCGGTGGTTATTGCAGTGGCGTATATAAGTTACAGATTCATAGAGCGCCCTTTGACGAGGTATCTTTCGCAAGGTTTTAAAGTGCGCACGACTAGCCAGCCAGCCAGTTAGTAATTAATTGATCGTCGGCCGGACCTTATGCCCTATAAGGCCCGGCTGATCGATGTTTCATCCTTGTCGACACCACCAAGACTGCGCGTAAGCACAGCCGTCGACGTACTCGATACCGCTCAAGACAAATCCTGTCGTAGCCATTCCCGATAGTGTTGCATCAAGCAAGTCGGGAAGTGGAGACGGTTCCAGCGGCAATCCTGCGAAAACCTTCCCAATATTCGAACTGCGGCCCAATTCTGCTCTGTCTTCCGCGACGACCCTAACGTCACCTTTGAATGCAGCGTATTGCCGCCTTTCCAGGGCGGTCAAAGCAACGCCTTTAAAGCGCATGGGCGTAATCAGCATGTGCATCCTAG